>JAGIAQ010000002.1:0-64460 GCA_017744795.1 Niabella sp.
TTTTGGAAGGAGGTGAAAAAAAATAAAATCAATGCATCCGGAGTTCCTGTTAAAGTTAGATAGACATTAACCCCCAAACTATTTATGCGTTGCTATATACCACTCCGATCAAGAAATATCCTTTACGCAACGAACTGGTTATTAACCCCGAGCATCCTTATTTTGCGCAATTGAGTTTAAAATAAAGTAGACAAACCGATGTAAAGTCTTTAGGTAGCAACGGCCAAAAGCTGAGTCATTAATTGACCCTTTTTCTAATGTCCTCATTGGCAGAGGATCTATCTTTTGCTGTTTTAACTCTTTGATTGCCAAAGTTATAAACCGCCCTTAGTGTCAGCGTTCTTGGATAAGTGTTCGTGTATTCAGTATTTGTTTTTAGTATGCTGTTGGCGAACCATTGCCGTTCAATATTTGACGACCCATTATAGATGTCCGATACCCTTAGATTTATAGCCAGGTCCTTTATAACTTTCTTAATTTCAATAGCTAATGTTGAATAACTTCCCTTTACACCACTGATATTTGTGGTGGGACTGGCGTAATTAAAAATGGTGAATGCCGTCCATTTTCTCTTTTTAGACAAGTAAACCGTATTATTGAGGTAAACCCCGCAACTGTTATTTATCTTCATTACCGGGGCTTCATTGTTTGTTCCGTAATATTGAGTATGATTATATGAAGCCGTGCAATAAAAGGTCCAAATGTCCTTAACAGCCGTTTGCTGAAAATTAACCGCCGCTGAAAAATTTCTGGAATTCCCATAATTCAAATAGGTGCTTTGCAATTTGCTTTGCTGATCCTCAATAACAGGAATAATGAATTTTGCATAATTATTTCTTGTCGCCTGGTAGGCAAGAGAAAAAACATACCGGCTTCTAAACATATAAGTAAGGTCAAGCCGGTTTAAAAATACGGGCTGCAGGAACGGGTTATTTTGAACAAAATAATTATTAGAAATATAGCTTCGCCCCGGAAATAAAAGCTCAATATCCGGCCGGTTGATCTTTTTTGCAAAATTCAAACCGAATTGATTTTTGTTATTCGGTGTAAAGCTGACGCCGGCGTCCGGAAACAAGGTTACATAGCTGCTGTCGGCCTTTATATTTTTTACAAGTTCAGCTGTTGCGTATTGCATTGCCTCCATTCGCAAGCCGGCTTTGGCATTCCATTTTTTTCCAAAATTTTTTAATATACTTCCATAAACAGCATAGTATTTCTCATTGTATCCGTAGCGGACATTTTGATTTTGGGCCGGATCTGAATGAGTATTCAATTGATAATACGTCTGATCATTTTTTGTTCTGCTTGAGCTAAGCTGGAAACCCGTGATCAGGCTGGCATTATTTCCCAGGTTTTGCCGGTATTGCAATTTTGCAGAAACGTTGAGAAACTGTTGCGGCAAGATGCTACGGAATTGTCCCTCCTGGTTTTCTCCCCAGGTGTTTTCGCGCTTTTGATAAAAATGATTGTAATCGATGTTCGCATCGATGTATTTTGTATCGAGCGAATCAATACTTCTGTGATAATTGATGTTTCCAAAATTGTAAATATATCGGTCCCGGCCGGCGCTGTTCAATATTTCAGTGGAATCAATAAAAGGCTGCTTCTCTTGTCCAAACTGAGATGTCGTAGCGCTGTTGGATTTCCCCTGTACATAGGAGAACCAACCGTTGTAGCTTAAATAGTTTTTTTTATCAATATCATAGTCAATTTTCAATCCATTTCCATAAACACGGTATCTTCTGAAAAGCCGTGTATTCATATCTGTTTTATTGCCGTTAGCATATCCCAAATGCGTTTGTACAATGCCGAAATTATAATCGCTGGAGACAGTCGGTACAAACTGTAAAGCAACCTTACCTTTGCGATAATTTAAATAACTGCTCAACCCGGAATAATTATAATACCCCTGCTCCGAAGAAAGGTTGATGCTCCCCAGCCACCCTTCATTCAACTGGCGTTTTAAATTAATATTGATGACACCTCCCGTCATATTTGCCGCATATTCGCTGCCGGGATTGGTAATTAAATCAATGCTTTTTATATTACTCGCAGGCATCGACCGGAATATTTCAGCAAGGAGGGCCGCTGGAATATCCGTGTTCCTGTTATTGATTGTTACTTTCGTTCCCGGCTTGCCCAGCAATGAAATAGCATTCGTTCTTTCATCATATATTATTAACGGAACCTGCCGGAGCAGGTCTCCTACCGTGCTGCCTTCTATCAGTAACTTGTCGGGGGTATATACAAATCGATCCGCTTTTCGCTCCATTAAAGGCTTTACTGCCGTTATCTTAATACCTTCCAGAACATTCTTATCTCGTATCAAAACAGTATGTTTTATCTTATCGGTGTCCGGATAATCAAACTGTATCTCTTTAGGCAAAAACCCCACGGATGAAACGGATAAACTATAAGAAGAATCCTCGATTAATGGAAATGTAAATTCAAACTGTCCCTGCTCATCACAAGCCATATTTACTAACAGCTTCTTGCTTTTGAGCAACCCAACCGTGGCAAAGGGTACCGGCTGACTATTTTCATCTGTTATCCGTCCTTTTATTTTGGATTGAGCAAAAGCCAGGTTAATGCCCTGCTTTCTCAGCGCGTTACTGCCAATCACAATCATATCATTATTATGCCGGGCGTAGAACAGGTTCCTGGGCCCCAGCAAAACCTGCAAAATTTCGGACACAGGTTTTTTATTTGTATGAATAGAAACGAGCATGGTATCACTTACCACCTCATTGCTGTAAATAATATTATAGCTACTAAGGCGTTGTACCTGATCTAACACAACAGGCAACGGCTGTGCTACTGCATTTAACACTATTTTCCGGTTCTGCGCATTCAGCCCCAGGGAGCTTCCCGTAAAGATGATCACCCACAATAATCTTATTATCATACCCATATTATTAGTTAATGACAACCTGGTTTTCCTCTATTTTATAATTGAATGGGTAAGATTGCGTTAAAGCTTCCAGCGCCTCCTGCAATGTTTCTTTTGCAAACAGGCCGCTGTATCGCTTTTCTTTTAGCGCTTCATTCTGAATAAGAATCGTAACCGCATATTTCTTTTCGAGCAGGCGGGCAAGGTTTTCCAATTTTTCTTTTTTAAAACTGATGGTGTCTGGCAACTGTTTTATAGGAGCAATCGTATCCTGTGGAAGGTTGGTGATGTTAAATAACAGGTCGGTCTGTTTTTCGGAGGAAGCCCGTAATTGCTGGTTGGGGCTCAGCAATACCTGGTTCTTTCTATTGTATTTATTGGTTACCTGCACCAACCCACGTACCAGTACCACTTCAATATCCCTTTTGTTTTGATAGGCATTTACATTAAAAGCGGTACCTTTTACCTCAATATCAATCGTTCCTGCCTGCACTACCAGGGGAATCTTTTCATTTTTAGCTACATCAAAAAAGGCTGCGCCATTTAAAATAACCTGCCGCTGCTGTTTGCCAAATCCCGTATTATAAATAATAGAAGATTCCTTATTCAGCGTCACCTGTGTACCATCATTTAATACCGTGTATAATTCCTGTTCTCCGGATCGAAGTGTATCCATCCCGGTGATTGGCGCCGTTGCCGATCGATGCGCGCTGTTAAAGACCCAAAAACACAACCCCGCCAGGACCACCAATACTGCTGCAATTTTTAGCCAAAACTGATATCCGGTTCTTTTACGGGCCGATGCTTCTTCTACAGGATATCTGAGCCGTACCCACACATTTTCCAGCTGTTCCGCCACATGTTCTTCATAGCTGCCTTCCGGCAATGATCCGTAAGTCATTATCGCGTGAGCAATCGCTGCATATTCCGAGTTTTGTCTCAGCGTTTCCTCCAGCAACGCAACCTCTGTATCTGATAGCTCGTTGCTTATTTTTTTTGTTAACAAGGTCAAAAACAATTCCCTGTCCATCTTAAAAGCATTTTTGATATTACATAAATAAAAACAGCAGGCTCAGGCTTCTGCCTGCTTTTTTTGCTGCGGGTCATAGCCCAAATGTTGGCTGATGGCTCGGGCCAGGGTTTTAACGGCCTTATACAGCTGGCTTTCCACCGTGCGCACAGAAAGGTTTAATATAGCTGCTGCCTCCCGGCATTTCAGTCCCTCTTCTTTAACCAATATGAATATGAGCCTTCTTTGCACGGGTAAGGCGGCTATCGCTTTTTCCAGCAGCAGTTTTAATTCCTTTGATTCATCCGGCTGCTGAAATGTTTCCGGGCTATAATTCTTTGCATCCCCATCTGTTTGATGCAACATCGTTTTTGATTTACGATCTCTTTTATAATTCAGACAGGTATTTTTAACTGCTGTATAGATATAAGTTTCAGGATAATCAAGAGGCGGCAGCCTGTTTCTTTTTTGCCAGAGCCGGATAAAAAAAACAGCAACCGCATCTTCTGCATCCTGCCTCTCCCGTAAAAACTGTATAGCGAATTTTACCAGTCGCGGATAAAACAGCCGGAAAAGCTGATCAAATGCCTGCCGGTCATCCTTTTTTACGTTTTCCAATAAAACACTTATTTCGTCTCCCTGCATGTTACAAATTTGAGCGCGCCGGTCATTTATCTGTTTATTAGACACGGCTTTTTTCTAAATTACTTACTACAGCTGTATTTTTTTGTACTTGTGGTTTTTATAACCCAGCTGTTGCAATTGTTACATAATATCGCCAAAATATTTAACTTGCTGCTCACAAGCATTCGTTTATGAACAGTACAATTATTGCGGGGATCGGGAGTTATGTTCCTGATAATGTGGTAACAAATAATGAGCTGACGGAGTATATGGATACCAGCGATGCGTGGATCCGCGAACGCACCGGAATTGAAGAACGGCGTTATGCCACCCGTTTTGAACAAACAACGGCTACTATTGGCGCGGAAGCCGCAAAAATTGCTATTGAACGGGCAGGAATTACCAAAGACGATATTGATTTTATCATTTTTGCCACACTAAGCCCCGATTATTTTTTCCCAGGCTGCGGGGTATTGGTGCAGCGGCTACTGCAACTGAAGGATGTAGGCGCCCTGGATATAAGGAACCAATGCAGCGGGTTTATTTATGGCCTCAGTGTTGCCGACCAGTTTATAAAAACGGGTATGTACAAAAACATCCTGCTCATTGGAGCGGAAGTACATTCCTACGCAATGGATTTTTCTACAAGAGGGCGTAATGTATCCGTCATTTTTGGCGATGGAGCGGCAGCCGTGATATTGCAACCTTCGCCGGATGCTGGGCGGGGCATATTAAGCACCCACCTGCACAGCGACGGCGCCCATGCCGAAGCGCTGAGCATGCCCAACCCGGGCTTCCACAGTGGCGTGCACAACCCAGACTGGCGGCCACCGGTGCCCGAAAAAAAATACGGCGGCGTTTTTATAACCCAACAGTTGGTAGATAAAGAAGATTTTTATCCCTATATGGATGGTCCGGCGGTTTTTAAAAAAGCGGTGGTCAAACTCCCGGAGGTAATCATGGAAGCATTAACCGCGAACCATTATAAACCCGAAGACCTGAAACTGGTGATCCCCCACCAGGCCAACCTGCGCATTGCACAAATGGTGCAGCAGGCGCTGCAATTAAAAGACGACCAGGTTTTCAACAATATCCAAAAATATGGTAACACAACGGCCGCTTCCATTCCCTTAGCTTTGTGTGAGGCCTGGGAAAAGGGGAAAGTGCAGCAGGGAGACCTTATTTGCCTGGCGGCTTTTGGCAGCGGCTTTACCTGGGGCAGCGCTTTATTAAAATGGTAATGAAAAGAAAAATTTGCTATATCGTTAACCCGGTATCCGGAACAAAATCAAAAGACGCAATCGCTAATACTGCAGCAAGGGAAACGTTGCGGGAGGGTATTTTTTTTAAGTTTTTCCCCTCCGTTGCCAACGGCGATTACTCCTTTCTTTACAGCACACTTATTGACGAACGTTATACCGATGTAGTAATCATTGGCGGCGATGGAACCGTAAGCCAGGTGATCGATAGTCTGAAGCACTTGCCGGTGAATTTTGGCATTCTTCCGTCCGGATCGGGCAATGGACTGGCTTTTGGTGCCGGCATTCCCAAAGCCCCCAAAAAAGCACTGGAGCTTATATTTAAAAATCACGCCGTGCCCATGGATGGCTTCCGGGTGAATGGGAAATTTGCCTGTATGCTCTGCGGGCTTGGATTTGATGCAAAAGTGGCGCACGATTTTGCCAACGTTCCCCAAAGAGGGTTAACGACCTATGTGAACCAGGTATTCAAAAATTTCTTTGGCGCAAAACCCTACTCCTTTAACATAAAGCTTGAGGAGAAGCGCTTTGAAACCGAGGCCTATTTTATCAGCATCGCCAACAGCAACCAGTTTGGCAATCATTTTACCATTGCACCAATGGCCAGCTTGAACGATGGCTTGCTGGACGTGGTCATTGTAACGGAACAATCAAAAATTGCCATGCTGTATAATACGTTGATCCAGGTGGGCGGCGGCAATAAAGTGCGCACCGTGGAAGAAATTAAGAACAAACGGGGCATCATCTATTTTCAGACGGAAGCCATTCGCATCAGCAACTGGAGTGAGGCGCCGATGCATATCGACGGCGAACCCGTTGACACTGAAAAAAAGTTAACTATTGCTATAGAAAAAAGCTGTTTTAATCTTTTAGTAAACCCATGATGAAAAAAAGACCTGTAACCCCACCTGATCTGATGGTATCTTACCAGCAGGAATACCTGGAAGCGGGATGCGACGAGGCCGGCCGCGGCTGTTACGCAGGTCCGGTTTTTGCCGCTGCGGTTATTTTACCGCCGGATTTTCATCATCCCTTATTAAATGACAGTAAACAAATAAAACCATCTATACGGGCGGACCTGCGGACCTATATTGAAGCTAATGCACTTGCCTTTGCAGTAGCCCAGGTGGGTGTAGAAGAAATTGATGCCATCAATATCTTAAAAGCCTCTCAAAAGGCCATGCACCTGGCATTGGCACAGTTGACGCCGATGCCTGAATTTATTGCGGTGGACGGTAACTACTTTATCCCCTATAAAAAAACAAAGCACGCCTGTATTGTTAAAGGAGATGGAAAATTAGCCAATATTGCAGCTGCCAGCATCCTTGCAAAGACCCATCGGGATGAATACATGCAACGGATCCACCAGGAATTTCCTCAATATAACTGGGCGTCCAATAAAGGTTATGGCACCCTGGCACACAGAGACGCCATTAAACAGAACGGCCTCTGCAGATATCATAGAAAGAGTTTTAACATTTTGCCCGTTCGATCCGAATTATTCGAAGATTAGTGGCATTGATTTTGGATATTTCATTTTTTAACTCAAAAATCCGTAGCGCATGAAAAAAGTGATTCTTTTGGTTATGGTTGTATTGACCTCGCTGTTCTCTACGGCCTTCGCCCAACCCCGGCCACCAAGGCCGCCGCATCCGCCCAGGCCGCCACATCATCATTACAAAAAAAATAAACGACATTATCATGCCGTCCATTACCGGCACCGGAGACCGCCGCGTCCGCCAAGACCACCGATGCCACCACATCACCCGCCGCGGCCGCCGTTGCCACCGCATCCGCCATTACCACCACATCCGTAATTAAATACCAAATTACAGGTATGTCTGAATAGTAATTTCATTCTTATATTTGGGATTATTATTCAGACATTTTTATTGTAAACAAATACAATCCATTTATGAAAAAAATAGCCTTGCTGTTGGCACTTTCAATGGCCTTATGCACGAACGCCGCCCTTGCGCAAAACAGGCAAAAGACCAACGACAAAAAATCAGAAGCAAAAAACACAGATGCTAAAGAAGCTGATAAGTCGGAAAGCACAACTGACCCTCATGCAAAGGAAAAAGCCTTTTGGAAGAAAGTAGGAAATGATCAGAAAGAATTCTGGAAAGGCGAGCATGAACGACATGTAAGAGGAGATGGACCGCCGCCGCCACCCAACCCGTTTAAAAAGAAAAAGAAACAGGATACGGAAGGCACGGCAACAACTTCGGAAGCTGAATCAAATAATGATCAAAAAAGCGCCGTAAAGGAAGAGCGCAGCGGTCCCCGCAAGCCACCGCCCCCACCCAATCCGTTTAAAAGAAAAAAGAAACAGGATACAGAAAAAGAAACGGGCAACGGAGATAAAGATTCAAAATAAAAGCATACCTTCTTTTAGTAAAAGCATCGGTGTACAACCGGTGCTTTTTTATTTGCCGATCATACTTCCTTTTTCTGCGAAAATCAGCTCCTGATTTATCGAAATGCAGGAAATCTTTATCGAATTCGCATTATCTTTAATACATGAAGTACCTTCTTATAGCCGTTGTCCTTTTTGCAACACATCAGTTATCTGTTGCCCAATCTTCCCAACAACCCAATATTTTAGTGATCATTTCTGATGATCATGCCTACCAGGCCATCAGTGCTTATGGAAGTAAATTCACGCAAACACCTGCCATCGACCGCCTGGCAAAAGAGGGCGCGCAGTTTACCAATGCTTATGTTACTAACTCGCTTTGTGGGCCCAGCCGCGCTACGTTCCTATCCGGCAAATACAGTCATATCAACGGTTTTGAAGATAACGATCATTCCACTTTTGATTTTAACCAGGACATTTTTGTAAAACGCCTGCAAACAGCGGGGTACCAGACCGCATGGATCGGGAAAATGCACCTGGGCGAGAATACACCACAGGGTTTTACTTATTACAATATACTTCCCGGGCAGGGCGAATACTATAATCCTGATTTTATTTCCACCGGGGGAAAAAGAAGCCGGCACGAAGGGTATGTAACCAATATCATTACACAACTTTCTGAAGATTGGCTGGGCACCAGAGATGCCTCAAAACCCTTTTGCCTGGTCGTTGGCCATAAAGCAACGCACCGGACCTGGATGCCGGACCTGCAGGACCTGGGCGCATTTGACAAACGTACTTTTCCTTTGCCCTCCACTTTTTATGACGACTATGCTACCCGTAAAGCGGCTAAAGTTCAGGACATGACAGTAGCCCAAACCATGCAACTGAATTACGACCTGAAAGTATTTCCTTCTCATGAAGAAGAAAGCAAAATGGGAGCAATTAAACGAATGTCACCAGCGCAACGAACCGCCTGGGATGCTTACTATGACAAAGTAAAAAAGGAGTTTGATGAAAAAAAATTAACCGGCAAGGCACTTACCGAATGGAAATACCAACGGTATATAAAAGACTACCTGTCTACTGCAAAATCTTTAGACCGCAACATAGCGGAATTGCTGCATTATCTGGATGCACATGATCTGACAAAAAATACGATCGTGATTTATATGTCGGACCAGGGATTTTTTATGGGCGAGCACGGCTGGTTCGACAAGCGATGGATGTATGAAGAATCCTTCAGAACGCCAATGGTGATGCGCTATCCGGACGTTATTAAACCCGGCACTAAAATAAACGATTATATTATGAACCTGGATCTGGCGCCCACGCTGCTGCAGGCCGGAAAAGCCACGGTACCTGATGATCTGCAGGGCATTTCTTTTTTACCTCTTTTAGAGCACAAGACCTATACGCCCAGAAAGGCGATGTACTATCATTATTATGAAAATACCGTGCACCATGTGTCGCCGCAGTTCGGCATAAAAGCCGGACGCTATAAGCTGATCCGTTATTACGAACGGGTGAACGCCTGGGAATTATTCGACCTTGAAAAAGATCCGCAGGAACTAAAAAATGTTTATGCTGATAAAAATTATTCCAAAGTAGTCAGCAACTTAAAAAGCCAGCTGTTACAGCTGATCGAACAGTATAAAGATGAAGCTGCAAAAAAGCTATTCTTAACGCCCGTTGCGGATTAGGCCGGTGTATTTCTTCGGTCGAGCCCCCAGATCAGTTTGGTCTGGAGCGTATGCAGAAAATTATTTTCGCTGAGGCGGATCAGGGCGATGGTAAACCGTTCTTTTCGCACCGCCAGCGACACGTTTTTGGTAACGATTTCCTTCCTCGAATCCAGGGCGCAAATAATATCATCCGACCGGCTTTCGATTTCAAAAGAAATAATGCTGTTGTCATTGATCACCAGGGAGCGCATGTTGAGGTGATGGGGCGCCACGGGTGTAATTACAAAGTTTCCGGAATCGGGAAAAACAATAGGACCGCCGCAACTTAATGAGTAGCCGGTGGAACCGGTAGGCGTTGCCACCACCAGGCCATCTGCCCAGTATACGTTCAGAAATTCCCCGTTTATAAACGTATGCACTTTGATCATCGAGGCTGTGTCACGCTTATGAATAGCAAATTCATTCAGGCCAAAAGGTTTGTCGCCAAAAAGGGGAATGTCCGCATCCAGATGTACCAGGGTACGCTGTTCCGTTACATACGTGCGGGAAGCCAGCGCTTTTATCGCCAGTTTTAAATTATCCCTGCCAATGCTTGCCAGAAAACCCAGGCGCCCGAAGTTGATGCCCATTATGGCGATGGGTTTATCAGAGATGAGCGCCACCGTAT
Organism: Niabella sp.; assembly: GCA_017744795.1. GTDB lineage: Bacteria > Bacteroidota > Bacteroidia > Chitinophagales > Chitinophagaceae > Niabella. Next base: position 10,494 of record JAGIAQ010000002.1, read on the forward strand.
CCAGCAGGGTACCGTCACCGCCAAGGCTGATGATGCACTCCACCTCTTTTGAAAGATCGGCCGTTTCCTGGAATACCGGCGTATCGGGATCAAGGCCAATGCGATCCTTTATCTCCTCAAAAAACGGTTTAAAAACGATCAGCTGCAGGTCATGATTTTTTACCTCACTGAAAAACGTTTTTACATCTTCCAGCTTTAGCTGGTCGATCCCGCGGCTATAAACGGCAATGGTCATGATTAAAAAATATCCTTCTTTTGTAAATATATGCCCTTTTCACCTAAATGGTTAACGGACAGCTCTACCTTAAGGGTAAAATCGTACCCGGTAAAAATATCAAATCCAACGCCTCCGCCGATCAGGAAACGGTTGGATAGGCGGTTGGTAGGACCCGGATTGGGATCATAGGCATAGCCGGCATTGGCAAATACTTTCCCATATATTTTCAGTGGAATGGGTATGGGAGAAAACCATTTTGTTTTGGGAATACTAAAGCTGAAATTCGTTAGTCTTGTTGCAAGCGTGGCGTTCACTATTCCACCGGCCACTCCGTCCATCACATAGTATTCATATCCATGCAGGAACATATCGCCATAACCCAGCAGTTGCCGGTTATAATAGGGCTGATTAAAAGGCGCCTTCACGGTTCCCGACGCCCCAATGCTATAAAAGGATTGTTTTCCCAACTGCCAGTAACCCACCCCTTTGGCTGTCAGCTGCCAAACATTCATATCGTTATTAACGCCTTGTTTTGAGGCAAAGAGCTCCCCGGCATACCCCCTCGTGGGATAGGCGTTATAGTCAAGATTCTGATACCGCACCCGATAATAAAAACTGGGATATTTTAAAAAATGCTGCGGTCCTTTAAGATATTGCGGGTTCATGAGGAATACGGTATCGCCAAACCGCGCCGATTGATAGCCTATCCCAAAATAATGCGTCGTATAGAATTTTTTGCGATAGGTAAATTCCAGGTTTGCGTTAAAGAAGTTTTTGAGATAATCATCCGTTTTTACAAACTGCTGCTTATCAAATTTTGTATCGTACAGCACTTCATGGTTCTTGCCCAGGTTGATCATGGCGTTCATTCCCCATTTCATTCCCTTGTCAATATACGGGCGCTGGTAGCCCAGGGATAATTGTTTGGTATACCCGGAAATAAAATAGAACCGGAGCTTATCATTATTGCCCGTAATATTATCCCATAATAATTTGACCCCATAATCGATCCGCGATACCGCGGCCCCTTTTTCAAAAAGCCACTGGTTCAGGTTCCGGTCTACCGGTTTAAAATAGGGGAAGGGCCAGATGTACCAGCGTTCTTCCACCACAATTTTAATATCAACAAACGGCGGATCCAGCTGCAATACGGAAAGATTTACCACATGAAACAAGCCCAAATTCATCAATTGTGTTTTTCCAATATTAAACAGGGTGGGTACTTCTTTCAGTAAAACAGAATCTCCTTCTTTAAAAGGCAATTCCCGCAGCAGGATCGGTTCCTTTGTTTTATCGTTTCCTTCAAAAACGATATCCCGGATCATAAATTTGCCATCCAGGTCTTTGGGCAGACTATCTAAACCATAGTCGTTCTTTGTTACAGGGGAGGCCGCATTTGCATGTTTTTGTCCGCTGATGGTTGTATCGATCTGCGCATGGATCATAGAAAAGCACCCCGATAAAAGAAGGATAAAAAGCAGGACGCTATTTTTCGGGATTCTAATTTTCACATCAGACGGATCAGGTGCTGCGCACTTATATACTTAAATAATTCATTAAGTTCTCATAATTGTCCTTTAGCTCATTGGTGTACAGCTCCTCGCCAAAGTAATATTTCACTGTATAATCATAGCGCTGAAAACTGGCCACTATGTCGGATATCTCCAATTTATTAACCCTCAAGGTTATCTCCACGACACCCTTTTCCCGGATCGGCCGGGTGTTCAGTTGTGTAATTTGTGCATCATTCGCTTCCACAATTTTCCCAATCTCTGAGAAGGAATATTGGCGGGTTTCCACTTCCAGTACCAGCAGGCCGCCGGCATCCTGCAATTGTAAAAAATCGGCCACATACCCTGCAAGGGTTACGGCTTCTATCGCCCCAACCAGGTTATGGTCGTGGTCAACAATCGGGACTACGGAAAGATGATGCGTTGTTGCCAGGGCAAACGCTTTTAAGAAATGCTCGTCCTCCCTGACCGAATAAGTAAGCAAAGGCTGCTGTAATTCTGCAAGAGAAAGCTCATCGTCAACATCCAGCAGTGTATTTTCGTTCACCAGGCCTTCCAGTTTTCCCTCCCGGGCAACGGCAAGGTCTGTAACATGATGTTCCTGCATAAGGTTCAACACCTGGTAAACCCTGTCCGACAATTTTAATTGTGGCAATGCTTCAAAAGACAATTCTTTAATTAACATAGCTTCCTTTTGCAGGTAAGACAGCTTTTAGGAAACCTTTGTTGCAATAGCTCCCTGTCTTTGCAAAAAATTAAGCAAAATTTTGTTGAACTCTTCAGGAACCTCCATCATGGGAGCGTGCCCGCAATGATCAATAAAATGAAGTTCACTGTTGGGAAGTAATTTCTTAAACTCTTCTGCTACAAACGGTGGGGTTACATTATCGTTCTTTCCCCAGATGAGCAGGACCGGTATGGTGATGCGGCTCAGTTCCTCGCCGAGGTTATTGCGAATAGCGCTTTTCGCCAGCGCAATAATTTTTATAACTTTCAGCCGGTTGTTCGTGATCTCGAAAACCTCGTCCACCAAGGCTTCGGTGGCCATCGCAGGATCGTAAAAAGTGTATTCCGTTTTTTTGCGTATATACTCACGGTCGCCTCTTTTGGGGTAGCTATCGCCCATTCCATTTTCAAAAAGACCGGAGCTGCCGGTTAAAATAACCGATTTTACCTGCTGCGGTTCGTTGCGCAACAAATACACCAGGCCCACATGGCCTCCAAGGGAATTGCCTAGTAAATGAACATCTTTATACCCCCTGGTTTCAATGAATTTGTTTACATATTTTGCGAGGCCGCTTACGCTGGTATTTAAAATATCCATTTCCAGCAGCGGCAGCATCGGCACCACTACTTTCATATGATTTTTAAAGAAATCGATCAGCGGGCCAAAATTGCTCAGTGCACCAAACAAGCCATGCAACAGCACCAGCGTTTGTCCTTCGCCCTCCTCAATATAGCTGAATTTATCGTGCTGTTTTACTTCGTATTCCATTCTAATTTTCTAGCAATATAGCCGCTAATATATTGATTTTAATAATGATTCAACCTGTTAATTTATATAAAAGTATTAAATTCTATATAAAAACACAGCGGCTCAATAAGTTAATTTATTATTTCCCTTAAGTTGCGGCCTTTTCAAAGAAATGCTCCAGCTGCAGAAACAAGTCTTTAAACGCGGGAATTATGGACCCGATGATGCCGATGGCCCGCTTCCCGAACGCATCAATAAAGGGAAACATGGTGGATTTTGCAATCGTTGTATCCGGCAATAAATGCAGCTGATTAACGTAAAACAGCAGGATAGAATAAGCTGCACAATAAAGCATAACAAAAAACAAAATGCCGCCCAAACGGTTCAGCCAGCCCAGTAATACTTTCTCCATCGAAAGCTGAATGAGCCGTGCGGCCCATTTTACAATGATGATAACTCCTATCAGCACCGCTACAAATGCCATAAAGGGCAACCATTTATCAGATACTTTTATAATGCTCCCGACCCTTGTGGCCACCACTGCCGACAGTTTCATTGCTGCCGCAAGGCCGATCACGAAGGCCAGGTAAGAAAATATACCCACTACAAAACCTTTCTGGTAGCCCTTGAACACGGCGATACATAAGAGCACCGCGAAAATAAGATCGATGATCATTTATTTTGTCAATAGCTCTTTTACGATAGCTGAAATCGCTTTCCCTTCGGCTTTGCCCGCCAGCTCTTTGGTAGCCGCGCCCATCACCTTGCCCATATCGGCCGGTCCTGCTGCGCCGGTTTGTTCAATGATCTTTGCAATAATGGGTTTTAATTCTTCCGGGCTCAGCTGCGCCGGCAGGTATTTTTCCATTATCACGATTTCTTCTTTTTCTTTTTGGGCAAGGTCCGGACGATTTTGTTTTTCGAAAATATCCAGCGAATCTTTGCGTTGCTTCACCAGCTTCTGCACCAGCTTTATTTCATCATCGGCAGACAAGCTTTCTTTTGCCCCTTCAGCCGTTTTAGCCAGTAAAATAGCTGCTTTTATAGCTCTTAAACTCCGCAGCCCGGCTTCATCTTTTGCCAGCATTGCTTTTTTTATATCCTCGTTGATTGTTTGTTCTAAAGACATGGTTGTAAGATTTAAGTGTTCAGTTATCAGCCATCAGTTATCAGTGGTCAGAGCGTTTTGCGTTCAGCATATTAAGTCGCTTTTTGCTGTTCCAGTTGTTTTTCCTGGAACTTTTTATAGAACGCCTGGGCAAATTCCTTCATCTCATTCACCTGGTCGTGGTACTGTGTGGCACGTCCGTAGGTATCGGCCATTGTCATGATGGACTGATAAAAGAAATCGGCCATTTCATCCACCATCATTTCCTTGGTCCAAAGGTCGATCCGCAATGCGGCCCGTTCAGCCCCATCCCAAAGGGATAACATTATGGCTTTGGCTCGTTTGGCCTGTTCGGCAGTGCTGGCGGTGGCGGCCCAGGTAATATCCTGCGGTACTTTATTTTCGTCCAGTTCAACATCAATAGTAATCGTAGACTTCATAATCAAAACTTGTAAACCGCAAATGTAAGGATTCGGCTTCAGGCGGGCAAGAATGCAGGGCGGACACGGTTTACGAATGTGGGACTAACCAAAAGGCTACTACATTTTTTGCCACTGAAACACAGAATCACTGAGGGGATTTCGCAGACCGTCCGAAGAAATATCCAATGAAAAATGCAGAAGTGAGTCTGGTTAAAGCCGACAAGTTCCTTTTCATAAACGAATGCTCCTTTTTCATTTTACATTCTTTATTCGATATTTTACATTAGTGAACTGCCTGGTTATAAAAACTTACTAATTCATTCCTTGCGAGGTATAGTTTCCTCGCTCACCCCGCCCAGAAGCGCTTTCAGTCCGCCCCCAGAAGTATTTAAAGGAGCATGCTTTTGTATTGCCTCAATATAATAGTGCCGCAGGGACTCATTTTTATACAGCTCCATCATTTTTGCGCCCAGTGATGTTTCATCCGTTGCCAGGTAAGCGGGCAAGACAGGAAATGTAGCATCAGTAAAAGGATCGGGCACCAGAGTTGTGGTACCACAGGCAATTGCTTCCGCCACGGCAGCGGGAAAACCATCGTCCGTTTTGGTGCTGACCGCCGCATAGGCCGCTCCCAGCGCCTGTGCATAAGTATACGATGCAGACTGTTCAAACAATACCACGTCCTCTTTGTATTTATAAGAGCTTAACACGCCAAACACGCTCCCAAAGGCCGTTTGAGGGTTAAAGCCCCGCTGGGTCAATACTAATTTCCAGTGGGTCTGCTGCATTTTTTTAAACTGTGAAAAGGCCTTCAATACCAGTACCAGAGATTCTTTGGTCCAATGATCATCGGTACATATAAAAAATTCTTTCCCCGCCGTAATGGCTTCTCTAAACTGAAGTTGTTCTTCAAAAGCAGTTCTTTTTAGTCCTGCTGCAGTTATGCCTCCGGCAACGATTCTATTTTGCAGGTCCACGCCGGTTTCGGCTATCAGCCGGGTCTTTATTTTTTCTGAGCTTACTGCGATGCCGGCCAGTTTCTGAAACAGAGCCCTGTCTTTTTCTTCCGGTTCGTATCGGTCATCAAGCAATAAAAACTGAGGAACAGAGGTGTTCAACACTTCTTTTACATCAAAAAGCAGCAGGGCGTCGATGTCTTTTTTTTGCAGCAACCGCGCTATACCCGATCGTTGCCCGGTAAAGGGTCCCAGCCACCCCGAAAGGCCCTCTTTGAGCGGGAAACGTTCAATCGAAGGCGCTAAATACCGGGTCCCGGCCTCGGTTCCGCCACAAAAAACCATGATTTCCGGCGAGGGTTGCCACTTAGATATACTATTGACTATCAATAAATTATTGACATTATGAAGTAACCTTCTGTCTATTTCTTTGCTGTAAACACCTATCTTCACTGTTAAAAGAAAAATCTTTTCAAGTAAATACAATTCCGTTTATCTTTGTAACCAGCTGCAAAGGTATAGCGTAACCATTTACATTGAACTACTTTACATACATTTGAGCGATCCCAATTATTTTTATGGAATATAATACTACTAGGAACAAGCTGATCATACGGGAGTATGGACGCAACGTGCAGAAGATGGTGGAATACATACTAACCATTGAAGACCCTGAAAAAAGAAAAAGAAATGCTGATTCGGTTATAGAGCTGATGGCTATATTGAATCCTTCCCTTAAAACAGTGGAGGATTATAAACACAAATTGTGGGATCATCTTTTCCAGATCTCCGATTTTCAACTGGATGTATCGGCACCTTATCCCAAACCTACCCCGGAAGAACTGAGCGCCCGGCCTGATCCGGTTCCTTACCCTACCCGCAGCTCCAAGCTGGCGCACCTGGGTTCTAACCTGGAAGCCCTGATTGAGCGCGGATTACAGGAAACCGATCCGGAGAAGAAACAAGGGTATGCCAATAGTATTGCCTATTACATGAAGCTGGCGTATAGCAACTGGCATAAAGAAGTGGTGCATGACGATGCCATACAAAGCGAGCTGAGCGAAATTACCGACGGACAGCTGACCTTTACCAATACGCCTAGCGTAAAGGCTTTTCGCCCCGATAACGGCGGCCGCGACCGCGATAAAGGAAACTTTAATAATAAGCGGAATAAATTTCAGCAGCGCAACGGCAATAACGGCAACGGCAACAATAATAACCGCCGGAATAACAATAACGGAGGCGGCTTTAAAAAGAAGCGCTTTATATAAAAAGTCATTTCAACCTTTTCAAAGGGCCTTCCGGAATGCGGAAGGCCCTTTTTTAATTTGAGATATTTTTTTTAACTGTCACACACCCGCTATTTTTGCTACCATTCAGCCAATAATCAACTGAGCCATTTTCTGACTGCAGCGTAATCAAACAAAACACATATGAAAAAACTAGTACTGTTCTTGGGTATCACTTTGAGTATAACCGCCGGAAGCCGGGCACAAAACGAAGTAGCCGTGGCAACCACCTTATCGCCTGGATTCCTTCTTAAAGACGCGCCCCTGAAAGCCAGCCTCCATTCGGCAGCGCAGCATATGATTGAGTTGAAAGGCCGTAAAAGCCCGGAACATTATCAAAAACTGAAAAGGGCCGGTATCATATTGACAGGCGTAGGCGTTGCCAGTTTTACAGGAGGGCTCCTGCTGATCTCCGCAGGAAATAAAGAAAATAACAGAGAATATAACTACGCTACTTATAACGGTACTACTCCCGGTGACAACAAACTTATGGCTGGCGCCTTGGGAATCCTGGGTTCCGTTCCTGCATTGGGCGGCGGTATTACCATGTGGGCCATCGGCCATAACCGTTTAAAAAAATATGCAGACCGGGTGCACATTAATGCGGGTGCGCGATCCGCCACTTTTGCGTACCGGTTTTAGAACGAAAAAAGCACCCCTTGCGGAGTGCTTTAAAGCTATGTTAAACCTATGAAGTTTTAAAAACCTCATAGGTTTGTATGTTATCCCAGCGCTACTCTTTTGAATTCAGTAACGGTTACATTGCCGCTTTCTTTTAAGTAATCGGCTACAGATTTACCTGCATCTTTTACAAAAGCCTGTGCGGTTAATGTTTGCTCTTTGAAGAAAGCGCCTAATTTACCTTCGGCAATTTTAGCCAGCATTTCTTCGGGTTTACCAGCCATTTTAGGATCTTCTTTCATGATATCCATAATAACAGCTTTTTCACGGGCCACTACATCAGCGGGAACGCTTGTTGCGTCAACAGCCACAGGGCTTAACGCTGCTACCTGCATCGCAATGTCTTTTCCTACTTCAGGAGCATCTTTATCCAGACCTACCAATACACCAATGCGATAAGCACCATGGATATAAGAAGCTACATAAGGAGCATCTACTCTTTCAAATTTGGTGATACCGATCTTTTCGCCGATAGAAGCTAATTTATCATTTACCAGGTCGGCTATTTTTGCACCATTGATTTCTACAGCGTTCAGCTCATCAGCGCTTTTTACGTTGTTAGCAATCGCTGCATCAGCAATGCTTTTCACAAAAGCTACAAACTCTTCATTTTTAGAAACGAAGTCGGTTTCGCAGCTTACACATACTACAATACCCGATTTGTTATCGGCTGTTGTTTGTGCTACCACCACACCTTCTTTCGCTTCACGGTCGCTTCTTTTAGCAGCCACTTTCTGTCCCTGCTTGCGCAGCCAGTCAATTGCAGCTTCAAAATCTCCGTTGGTTTCCGTTAATGCTTTACGGCAATCCATCATACCAGCGCCTGTAGCCTGGCGTAATTTATTAATATCCTGTGCGGTTATTGTTACAGTACTCATTTTTTTGTTTAAGGTTTGAGGTTTAAGGTTTGAGGTTTTTTACAACTCAAACTTATTAAACGCTCCGTAAGTTGATAATTTATATTTATGTTCCGGGCTGTGGTACATCTATCAGCTTCCTTGTGTCACTCACTTCATCGTTCAGTATATAGCCCAGCCATTAAAAAGAAAAAGTTTGAAGTTTAAAGGTCAATGCCACTTTCTACAGGTAACATCAAACATTAAACTTCAAACCCTGAACGGGAATTACTTCCGGGGTGCTCCGCTTCTGGAACCACCACCGGGGGTAGTTCTGCGACGCTGACCGGCACCGGCGCCTGCACCAGGTGCAGTGCCACGGCCTCTGCCGCCACGACCGCTTTCAGCTTCAGCTTCCGCCTGCATTTTCGCAGCCTGTTTTTCTTTTTCGTCCGCGAAATTATCTTCCACGTCGTCCTCTTTAGCGGCTTGTCTTTCGCTTAATCCTTCAGCGATAGCTGCAGTAATATAGTTAACGATAATTGCGATTGATTTAGTAGCATCATCATTGGCAGGAATGGCAAAATCCACTTTATTAGGATCGCCGTTGGTGTCTACCACACCAAAAGTGCCGATGCCCAAACGCTTTGATTCCGCTAACGCGATGTGCTCATGACCAATGTCAACAATGAACAAAGCAGCAGGTACACGGCCCAGCTGGGCAATACCGCCTAATACTTTCTCCATTTTATCTTTATCGCGGGTTAAGGTCAAACGCTCTTTTTTGGTAATGCTGTCGAAAGAACCATCGCTCAGCATTTTTTCAATGCTCTGCATTTTCTTTACTGACTTACGTACAGTATTGAAGTTGGTAAGCATACCACCCAGCCAGCGCTCAGTTACATAAGGCATGCCCACTTTCTGAGCGCATTCTGTAACGATGTCTTTCGCTTGCTTTTTAGTACCTACAAAAAGGATCTTTTTACCGCTACGTGCAATTTGCTTCATAGCAGCTGCAGACTCCTGCAGGCATTCCACTGTTTTGTTCAGGTCGATAATGTGGATCCCTTTTTTTTCAGCAAAGATGTAAGGCAACATCTTGGGGTTCCATTTCTTTTTTAAGTGACCAAAATGTACACCGGCTTCCAGAAGCTGCTGTTGTAATGATGTATTATTATTTTCCATCGTACTAATTTGAAAATGTGATAATTTGAAAATTTGAAAATACCCGGATTAACGTTTAGAGAATTGGTAGCTCTTACGTGCTTTTTTATGACCGAATTTCTTACGTTCAACAGAGCGCGGGTCTCTTTTTAACAAACCGGCAGCTTTTAAAGCAGGACGAAACTCAGCATTTACATCCACCAACGCACGGGAAATACCCAGCATGGCCGCCTCAGCCTGGCCTTTAACCCCACCACCAGTAGCAGTGATCTTTACATCAAATTTATCTGCCGCTTCAATAGTTTTCAGCGGACGCTCTACCTGGTTTTGTAAATATACCAGGGAGAAATACGTTTTGTAGTCTTTATCGTTAACGGTAATAGCACCGGTACCCTTTGATAAGAAAACGCGGGTAATGGCTTCCTTCCGGCGTCCTACAGCATTTTTTTGTTTTTCCATTATTTATAATTTCTTATTTGGAATTTAGGATTTGAAATTTAGAACTTCAGTTCTTTGGGTTGTTGCGCAGTGTGCGGATGAGCGCCTCCTGCATATACAAATAATTTTTTGTACATTTTACGACCCAAACGATTTTTAGGAAGCATCCCTTTAACGGCTCTTTCAATAATTACTTCCGGACGACGTTTTTGCAGATCTGTTGCGTATTCTTCCTTACGACCACCGGGGTAGCCACTGAAGGTATCATACACTTTCTGGTCCATTTTGGCACCAGACAGCTTTACTTTTTCGCAGTTCGTTACAATAATATAATCTCCGGTATCTACGTGTGGCGTATAGCTGGCTTTATGCTTACCGCGCAAAATAGCCGCAATACGGGAACACATACGTCCTACAGTTTGATTAGTACCATCTACAACGTACCAGTTACGCTGCACGGTAGCTTCGTTCGCATGTTTTGTGGTGAAATGTTGTTTGCTCATTTTAATTTGATTTTTTAAAGTAACTCCGGGCTATCCCCCGGCCCTTTTTCTAAAGGACTGCAAAGGTAGCGCCCTCACTGCTAAAAATGATAAAAAAAGGGAACTATTTTTAATAGCTCCCTTGCAATGAATTGATTTTCAGTAAAAATTTTGCTTTTTTATTTTTAAGCACCCAACATTTCCTCCTTTTTTATCACCGTTACGCTGCACAAAAGCGTATCAAGGGGTGGTTGTTCCGGCTCCCAAATACGCCGCTGAACCAGCTTGATGCCGGAAACCCCCGCCTGCAAACCGGCGATCCTTGCCATCGTTTTTACGGGGCCGCCCAGCACCCGGGCGCCGCCTCCGGTCGCAGGTTCGGTGTCGATGGTAACCCGGGTGATCTGTGCATTGTTTTCGGCCACCACCCAGCTAAAACCGGTGCCGGCATTATTCGACAGCGGAATTAAGTGTACTTCGCCCACAGCTATATTCAGTTGTGCATTCATCAATCAATGTCGTTTATTTAAGCTTTCAGACCGGATCTTCTTGTGGCCCCTACAAAGGGCGGCACATTTATTAACTGTAACATCTTTTGTAAAAGCAATTGTTGATAGCGTTTTTCCACTTTTTTCAGTCGATAAAAAAGTGGAGCAAAAAATCTTTTCCGCCGGAAGGTGAATTCCGCCTCCCGTTTCGCGGCCGGGCTGAGGCGGAACCGGTCAACTCTGCGCTACAGGCCTGGTTATGACACCTTCCTGCTGCTCTATTTTTGAAAAGTCGCCTCGCGGCGTCAAAACCGCCATTCCGCTTGATTTGCCCTTTCACTGCCCGGCGTAAATCCTTCTAAGTAACACCAGTTTCAGGAAGTGCAATCCTCTTTTATCGGGGTGTATTTTTCTTCAAAACTCCTGTATTTTCTTAGCAGGATCTGGAAATATCGAAAAAGAACGAACACCGGTTGCTATTGAACTAATGTTCTTTTACATTTCTTATTCAATATTTCTTATTTTGCATTTTACTCCCGGAACCCTGTGCTTAAGGAAACGATATTATATAATAGTTAACGAATTTTCAATTCAGCCATAACCGGCCGGTGGTCCGAAGCATAATCTTCAGCTATGACCTGGTGTTTTATTACCGAAAACTTTGTTCCCGGCTTGTACGCTATAAAATCAATCGCTAGTTTTTCCTTTCCTTCTTCGATGGTAAAGGCGCAGTTTTTACAGGTACGTGTGAATTCTTTATCCAGCAAACCAATGGTTTCGCTGTTTTCCGCAGCATTAAAATCACCACCAATGATCACCGGAAGTTTTTCCTTGCCTAAGATCTTATTCACCTCCGTCATTTGCAGTTTACTATTTGTTTTTCCCTGAAAATCGAGGTGTACACTGGCTACCCGGATCTTTTTTCCATTGGGCAACGCAGCTGTTGCCACGGACAAAACACGGGGTTCTCCGCCTGTTGCGGGATCGGTAGGCAGCTTATGCGTTTCCATATCCGACAAAGGATACCGGGAAAGGATCATGATCCCGTAATCGCCGCCATCAAAATCAATTGTTTTGGAGAAATGAAACGAATGATAACCGGCTTTTTCCGCCAATAAAGCCGCTTCGTTTATTTTGCCGGAGCGACCGGTATTCACGTCAATTTCCTGTAAGGCAATAATGTCCGGCTTTTCTTTTTTTATAACCGCGGCAATGGCATCTACATCAATCACGCCCGATTTTGATGGCGGGTTACAATGATGAACATTGTACGTCATGAACTTTATAAAACCCGAATCTGCGGGAGCAGCCGCACGGCAGGATATAAAAACAACAACCTGTATCACGGTCAGCAGCAGCAAGCGGCTCAGTACTCTTCTCATCATATTTTTTTTAATCTTTTTTAATTGCCCTGTATTGCTGGGGAGGCAGTCCAATTACCTGTTTAAATCGTTTTGAAAAATAATACGGATCGTCAAATCCCATGGTAAGCGCCACATCCTTAATAGCCCTGTCTGTAAAGTCGAGGAGCTGACAAGCCTGCTGGATCTTCATATGCATGAAATAATCCATCGGCGCATAGCCGGTTTTTTGTTTAAACAAATTCGAGAACCGGGAAACCGAATAATTGGAATAGCGGCTCAGGTCGGCAAGTGTAAGGCTTTCCTGCAGCTTCTCCTGCATATAAAGAATGACCCGATCCACGCTATCGAGCTCTTTATTCTCCACCACCGGATGATGCCGGTTATTGTAGATAAAATAAGAGAAAAACTGTCTCAGGCTCAAGTTCGAAAAATAAAGATTATCCGCGCTGTAGCCCAGTTCCAGTGATTCATACATCTTATTAAACAAGGATGTTATTTCCCCGTTATCCTTTATCCGCGCTGGCTTAAAGCAATCTTTAACCGCATTGATCTCATTGAAAGAAGGAAGGTTTTTTCCTTCAAAATGGATCCAGTAAATACTCCAGGGGTCTTTTTCCTGCGAGCCGTAAGCGTGCGCCTCATCATAGGGTAAGATGAAGAACTCATTGGGATTCACCGTATGTGTTTCTCCCCTGAGCTCGTAAAATCCATGGCCGGCCACGCAATAAAATAACATATTCCCCGGCAATCCTTTCTTCCGCTTGGTAAAATGCCCCTTTGCATTGGGATAATACCCCAGGCTGGAGATGTACAAACTGTTCAACAAAGGGTCATTCACTATTTTATCCCGTAACACCTGGCTGGGGATCTCGATGCGTTTCCGCCCGATCCCATACCAGATATTTTTAAATGACCCCTGTTTATTTGTTTCTTCTTTCATCTCATCCCGACAAAAATCAATTCAATAATAGCAAACTTTTTCCTTATTCTCAATTTTATGGCTCGCTTTTGTTACATTAGACGAGCAAAATGTGCAATTCCTTCTTAAAAATTTGATTTTCATTTAAATAATTGTAATATTTACAATTAAATCTATAAATGCTGTTTAATTTTGAATTACATAGGTTCTCCGCAGAGACCGTAGTATCTAAGGCTGCAAGGAGGCTGACAAAAAGTATCTTTTCACAGTACAGCGACAAATTACTAACCATTAAGGATTAAGATGATCATTAAGTCGTTTTCTTAATGAGCTTAATGGTTCTAAAAACTCTGATCGATGTTTCCTCCTAACAGCCATACCCTATATCTCTATCCTTCGGCGCATGGTTAAATTTAAAAAGTCGAAACAAGCTCATGTTTAAATTTTTCTTTTGTATTTTTTTGTTCCTTTTAGCAACGAGCGGAAGCTTTGCCCAATTTTCGGTTAAAGATTATACTGTTGACTGGACCACGGAAAGCAACAACGCAGGCAGTTCCATGCCCGTGGGTGGTGGTAGCATTGGGGCGAATTTGTGGGTGGAGCACGATGAAGTATTCCTTTATTTTTCTAAAAGTGGCGCTTTTGACGAAAACAATACCTTTCTAAAATCGGGAAGATTGCGACTAAAGCTGTTCCCCAATCCCTTTACTAATGCCCGTTTCCGGCAGCAACTGCATTTGGAAAACGGTACGGCCACCATTGACGCAGCCACTGCCAATAACAAAGTGCGTATTACGGTGTGGGCAGATGTGTTGCAGCCGGTTATTCACCTGGACATACAGAGCTCAAAACCTATACGCGCTGAAGCAATTTATGAAAGCTGGCGGTTTGAAGATCGCCTGTTGAAAGGAAAAGAAAATAATGCCAATTCATGGAAATGGGCCGGTCATATAAAAGTGATCACGCAAAAAGATCAGGTTGGGTATCGCGATAACGACATTGTGTTCTATCATCGCAATACCGATTCTACCGTTTTTGATGCAGCCGTGGCTCAACAGGGACTCCGCAGCGTAAAAGAACAGCTCTTTAATCCCCTGCGCCGCCTGACTTCCGGAGGATTGATACACGGAACAGGTTTTGTTCCTGGTAATATCAGAGATGGTATTTATGCGACCACTCCCTTTAAAAGCTGGAGCCTGCATAGCCGGGAAGCAAAAAAGCACCAGGAACTCCAGATCGTTTTACATAATGAACAAACCCATGCGATTGACGAATGGCTGCAACAACTCCGCCAAATTGTGTCCCGTTCCCAGCAGAACAAAAATGCTCTACAAAAAACAACGCAATGGTGGAAACAATTCTGGGAACGCAGTTATATCTTTATTAATCCCGGTAAAAAGGACGCAGCGGACACTGCCTGGCAGGTAGGCCGCAACTACCAGTTGTTTCGCTATATGCTGGCCGCAAATGCTTATGGCAGTTACCCTACTAAATTTAATGGCGGGCTTTTTACCGTTGACCCTGTCTTCACTGATAGTACTATAAAAGGCACTCCCGATCATCGCAACTGGGGTGGTGGCACTTTCACCGCACAAAACCAGCGGCTGGTGTATTGGCCCCTGCTGAAAAGCGGCGATGTTGATATGATGCAGACCCAGTTTGATTTCTACAACCGCCTTTTGGCCACGGCCGAATTGCGAAGCAAAATATATTGGGGGCATGCAGGCGCTAATTTTAATGAACAGATTGAAAACTTCGGATTACCCAATCCAACGGAGTATGGCTGGAAACGACCGGAAGGATTTGACCCAGGTATGGAATATAACGCCTGGCTGGAATATGAATGGGATACCGTGCTGGAGTTTTGCAAGATGCTGCTGGACGCCAACGACTATGGTTCGATCCAATTAACAAATTATCTGCCCCTGATAAAAAGCTGTTTGCGCTTTTTTGATGCGCACTATCAATACCTGGCAAAACAACGGGGGGCTAAAGCGCTGGACCAGGACGGACATTTGATATTATATCCGGGATCCGGGGCGGAGACTTTCAAGATGGCTTATAATTCCAGTTCCACCATCGCAGCCTTACAAACAGTAACGGCGGGTCTCCTGGCGTTGCCAGCCGGCAATTTAACCGATTCCGATAAAATATATTTTACCGGGTTGCTTAAAAGGATCCCGCCTGTTCCTTTTATGCAGTATAACGGCCACACAACCATTGCACCCGCACAAGTATGGGCACGTGTAAACAATACGGAATCTTCTATGCTTTATCCTGTTTTCCCCTGGGGCATTTTTGGTGTCGGGCATCCGGGGCTGGATACTGCCATCAACACCTATAAGCTGGACACCTTTGCTTTAAAATTTCGCAGTGCCGTGGGCTGGAAACAGGACAATATTTTTGCGGCAAGACTGGGCCTGACCCAGGAGGCAAAACGGCTGACCGTTCAAAAATTAAAAGATGGCGGCCGGCGGTTTCCTGCCTTTTGGGGGCCGGGCTATGACTGGGTGCCGGACCATAACTGGGGCGGTTCCGGGATGATCGGTTTACAGGAAATGCTACTGCAGGCGGTCGATGATAAAATTTACTTGTTCCCTGCCTGGCCGAAGGAATGGGATGTAGCCTTCAAATTACATGCGCCCCGGCACACAACGGTTGAAGGGGTTGTAAAAAAAGGAAAACTTGTTTCCCTTAAAGTCATTCCCCAAAGCAGGGAAAAAGATGTGGTCAATATGCTGCACTGACGCAGAACACTTTGTTTGCACAGAAACACCTCTGGGCTTCAGCGCCTCGGTGGCTAAGAAACAGGTTATCCCTGCGCACTGACGAACATCGGGAAAACAATGTAAATTTGAGGAAGAGCTTCATCTTCAAAAACAATACATATGGACCCAGTTAAAAAAGAGCAGATCCGGCAGGAAGTATTTGATCTGTATGATGACTATGCCCACAACCGTATTGACCGGCGCGGCTTTATGCAACAGTTGTCAATTTATGCTGTCGGTGGTCTTACCGTGCCGGCGCTCCTGAGCTTTTTAATGCCGGATTATAAAACAACGGCCACAATAAAACCCGAAGACAAACGGCTAAAAACTGAATACATTCACTACTCTTCACCCAAGGGCGGCGGGTCGATCAAAGGCCTGCTTGCCGAACCCGATGGATTAAAAAAGAAGGTCGGAGGTATTGTGGTGGTGCATGAAAACCGGGGGCTGAATCCGTATATTGAAGACGTAGCACGCAGGGCTGCTGTGGAAGGTTTTATCGCACTGGCACCTGACGCACTATCTCCATTGGGCGGCTACCCCGGCAATGATGATGAAGGGCGTGCGCTACAGGCTAAGCGGGATAAAAATGAAATGTTGGAAGATTTTATAGCCGCTTATGATTATCTTAAAAATCACCCGGACTGCAACGGCAAGGTGGGCGTAGTCGGTTTTTGTTTTGGGGGATGGATCGCCAATATGATGGCGGTGCGCATTCCCGGTTTGGCCGCTGCCGTTCCGTTTTATGGTACGCAGCCTGCCGAAAGCGATGTACCGAAAATACAGACACCCCTTTTGCTGCATTATGCTGCGCTGGATACCCATGTTACTGAAGGCTGGCCGGCTTACGAAGCGGCATTAAAGGCTAAGCACAAAAAATATATAGCCTATATATATCCAAATGTGAATCACGGTTTCCATAACAACACCACCCCGCGGTACGACAAAAATGCTGCGGAACTGGCCTGGAAACGGACCATTGATTTTTTTAAACAGGAGTTGAAATAAGAGCTGGTATGTCGAAAGTGGTAAAGCACTGATTGGATTCCAGCATCTGAACTACTATCAGCTTTGCTTGTTCCGATCGCTATCGGAACACACTTCAACTTTTGTACTGCTATCAACAATTAAAATCGTGATTGCACTTTTTGTCGTCATTTCGAACCCGACGCCAGGAGGGTGAGAAATTCCGTTATTAAAGAACAAGATTTCTCGCTCCCCTACGGTACGCTCGAAATGACGATACCATACTTATTGAACAATCCTAACCTCCCCTTCTAAACCCGCCTTCAGCAAGGGCTTGCCCTGCAGGAACAAAGGCGCTGTGGTCCAGGTTACGCGCTTATTTTCAGGCAGCAGCAGATCGCCGATCAGCCGGTTGGCCCAGGTGTTGCTCACTATTATTTCAATAGTATTTTGTCCTTGCTTCACTGTATTTGAAATATCTAACTGGTAAGGTTCCGTCCAAATCGTACCACAGGCAGTTCCATTAACACGGACGGTTGCGCAATTATAGACGCTATTAATCCGGATGAAAACAGGCTTGTCTTTTTTCAGATCAGCAATACTAAAATTGTTCTTATAAACTGCCCTGCCTGAATAATATTTTATTGCGGGGTTTTCATTTTGATTCCAGAGTTGCAGCTTATGAAACACCACGGACTCCCGGGGTCCGCCGTAAGCCGTGTCGAACTGCACGTTCCACACATTATTGAGTATCGCGATTGTTTTGAGTTCCTCAACAATAGTCTTTTTCTGTTTTTCAAAGGTTTGCTGTCGGAACACTATAAAGGCCGACCCATTGGCCGCCAAGGGCAGATTTACAAAGGTTCTGCCTTGTTTTATTTCCCAATTATTACTCACGCTAATCGTTCCGGAAACGGGATCCCATACCTCCGGCATATATCCGGCAACCCTGAATGACAATCTAAGCGTTTGTGCCCGGTTCTCCTGATTTGCGATAAAATAACTATCGCCGTTGTCCAGCTTTCTATGTGCCCAGGCAATCACACTATTCGACAAAACATCCACATCTTTCGGCACTTCCAGTTTATCAAACGAGGCCTCGTTATATGGTGCTGGTATTAGTTTGTATTTTCCATTAAAGGCATCAATCTTTTTCCAAACCGCATCCAATTCTTTCTGGTTTTCATTAAAACCAATGGATTGCCAGGATTGTTTATCGATAATAATCGTTGCACCATCGCGCTGCAGCTCCTCAATCTTTTTAGCCACGGCCAGTGACATTAAACTACCGTTCGGATTCATTTTCGTTTTGCCGGGAAACACCAGTATCGAATAGCTGGCACCGGAAGGCAGCACCACTTTTCCGTTCAGCACTTTCGCACCCGCCAGGGCATCTGGATTAAAGCAATCATATTTATGGCCATGCAACGCATCCGTCCAGTTTTCGGGGTCGGCCATATTTGCAGAGTGGGTTACCCCCTCTGGTATCGTTCGTTGCGGTTGATTGATATTTTCCAATCTTATTTTCTCTGCCGCTACCCGTGCAGCACCAAAGATCCCGGGCAAGGTAGTAACCAACCGATCGGGCAATACCGAACGGCGCGGCACTTCTTCTCCTGTAAATACAGCAATATCCGTTACGGGCTTTCCCTGCTGCAGCATCGCTGAAACCCTTGCCAGGTAGGTAATCCAGGCATGGCTTTGCCGGAACCAGGTTTGGTCCCGCTGATAAAACAAGCCAATCCCCCCCAGCGTCATGCCAGGCTTCCGGTTCATCCAGGGATTATGTGTAAATACGTGTAATACCATTTTATTGATCCCCATCGCAAAATTCCGGTCGCCCAATGCTTTTATATTTCCCGGCTGTTCGCTCCAATCCATTCTTAGTGTTGTAAACGCTTCTGCCTGTATTACGTTCTTTCCATAAATATGACCGCTGCTTATGGCATCCAGCATATCGTTCGGTTTATCATGCGTTGGGCTTTTTAACCAGAATTCTCCCATAGGTATATCCACCGTTTTGTAATGCAGCAATCCGTCGCTCGTCATGGTAGGCGCTACACTTTCCGCGCTAAAGGCGCAGCCTTTTTCATGTGCCAGTTTTACAAGCGTTTTATAAAACACATCATTGATCAACGCAGCAATCGTCTCCCGCACATCATGCAATACTCTTTCCGAAACTGTAGCGCTTTCTATGGGAACACCCGCCATCACCGGCAGATAAGACATCAGATCATAGCCGCGTCTTTTTTTAAATTCGGCTGCAAAATCCTTTCCCCAATTCTGACTACCGGCTTCCCAGCTATCCACATGAAATATTTTCAATACCTCCGCTGCCAGTCCCGGACTCGTTTTTTCAAATGCTTTTGCAAACCAGTTTTCAAATTGAAGTGTTACCGCGTCCTTATTAAATTTATCACATTCCAATCCTTTTGCTGCACCGCCCGTGGCATTGACGTGGCCCGTAGAGGTATGCCCCATTCTTAAAATGATCCAATTTCCCCGGGCAGGGGGTTGCCAATTCAGGTTACCGTCCTTGTCCATTTTGGCGGTAAGATTTATAATATTCTTTAACGGCACTGCGCTGCCGTTCGACACCATTTCCGGCGTTGTATTTTCTGCGATGCGCCACATACTCCCGTTTTTTGCTTCGATCTGGTTGATCACCGGTTCATCGCTCAGGTAAATTCCTTTTATTTTTAAAACCGGTTTCCATTTAGCAGCATCCAGGTCTTCGGCTCCGGGCTCCGTTCCTTCTTTATCATAAACAAAGCGAAAGTATTTTGCAGTAATAGCGGGAATGGAGTAGGTATTATCTTCATCTGTATCCTGCCAGCCATGGCGTGCTGGTTGCAACCGCATCACTGTTTTAAAATTCATTCCGTCATTACTGTATTGCAGGAGCAACCGTTGCGCCTGGTAGTTGTTCCCCCCGGTATGAATTTTTAATGATCGCAATGTAAATGCCTTTGAATAGGCATATTGGATCCAGCAGGTGCTATCGCTTCTGAAAGTTCCACCATCATTATTTTCTATAGCGAGCCAGGGAATCTTTTCCCCGGTACTTGCCGTTACAGCCGGTGCAGGTGCGCTCTTTCCGAAGGCCGCCTCCGCGTTAGCGGGATAAGCAAATACAGCGATATCTTTATAAAAATTTTCCCGGGTTTCCGGTTGTTTCAATCTGAGTTTATTTGTTGCTCCGGCATGCAGGTAGGTTTTCGTCCATACCAGTTTTTGCATCGACTGCTCTGGTTTTATCCAGGGACCGCCCGCCAGCGCAAAGCCATCGCTTACGTGCATGGCCAGTTTTAGTCCTAACCGCTTGCTTTCTGCCATCGCATGATTCACCATCGCCCACCATTCCGGGGTCAGCTGTCTTGCGGGTTTTGGATAGGGCACTTTCCAGGTAGTATCATAAATGGGCATCAGGTAGGCACCGCCAATCCCGGCTTGCTTCATTGCTTCCAGGTCTGCGGTGATCCCTTCTTTTGAAACGGCCGCATACATCCAATACCAGAACACCCAGGGTTTCGCCTCCTGCGGCGGATGCCGGAATATTGAATCTAACTTTAAGGACTTTTCATTTTGTCCCCAACAGACATTACCCAATAAAAAGAATGCAATGCTGATTGCTGCTGTTTTCAAACATCCGCTCATTGGCTTTGTTTATCAATTTTTCAAAATTAAAGATACCGGTTACGCGGCACCTGACGGAGCCGTTCTCTTAAAACGACAATCATTCTATAAACACTGTGCTCCTACGGAGCTAAATTGAAAAGGAGCAGCGGATTGCTCCTTCCTTAACCTATTTACATCGCGCTACAAAACTACTTTGCAGCGGCATTATTCTGCAATCCGTTTCTTTTCGCTTTCATCGGAAGGATCTTTTACATACGCCTCCACACCTTTTGTTTCTACGGGTTTACGCCGCCAATAATTGGCTAAAATGCTTCCGCTGATATTCATCCAGGGACTGAACACCGCGGGGGCCAATCCCACCGTGCCCAATTTACCCATCGTGCCCGCCAAACCGCTGGCCATACCGCCATTTTGTAAGCCAACCTCGAAAGCAACCGTACGACTCGAATTTTTATCCAGACCAAACAAACGGCTCAGCCAGTATCCAAAAAAATATCCTGCCGCATTATGAATGACCGAAGCAACAAATAACAACAAACCAATCTTCATCAGGTTATCCCTCCCTGCTGCCGTAGTAACCATCGTAAAATAAATAATACCAAACATCGAGATATAAGGCATTATCTTATCGATTTGTGCAAAGCGATTATAAATAAGATGATATACAACACCGCCGCTTACAGCGCAGGCCAGAAACCCGGATAACTCCAACGATTGCAATGCCGCATGTGCGGCCCCGTTATGCTCTAAAAAAGGATACCCGAATACTAAAAGAACTATCGCATACACAGCACAAGAAACAGCCGTTATATAAACATTCCGGCGTTTTTTTGGTGAAGCCGTTTTCAAATAATCATGCAGCAACGCAGCGCCGATCGGCACAATGACGATCTTGATGATCTCTACCATCATATCGACAAACTTTACTTCGATAAGCGTTCCAGCCAGCACTTTCATTAATAACGGTGTAAGAAATGGAGCCGCCAGGGTAGCCATCGCCGTAACGATGACAGACAATACCAGGTTTGCACGCGCCAGGTATACCATCACGTTAGAAGCCAGTCCGCTGCTGCAACTGCCGATCAATATAACGCCGGCAGCTATTTCCGGTTCGAAGTGAAATACTTTTGTAAGCAATAAGCCCATCAGGGGCATTACTGAAAAATGACAAAGCAATCCGATCAACACCCCTTTGCCCGTATAAGCTAATCCTTTAAAATCCCTGATGCTGATATGGGTCCCCATGCCAAACATGACCAATTGAATAATAACCAGTATCAGTGTTTTATCGCGAAGGTTTATCGATCCCCAATTTAGAAAAGCCTGCGGATACAGCATTCCTGCAACCACCGCAACAATGATCCAGGCGGTATACTGGTATCCCTTTGACGAAGGAAAAGCACCCAACCCCATAGCAAAGAGCACAGCAGTTATTAATGCAGACACTTTTATCATCACCGTATGCTGCAACACTGTCCCTATTAAAAGTACTGCCGCCACGATGCAACATCCATAAAAACTGATCTTATAAATTTTCTGCATGGCCTATCCCAACAGTTTTGCTAAATATTCCATTGCTATGGGCGGACTGGCAAGGATGGGTATTTTCTTTTCCTGATCCGACAAGCCATTCACCACGCGTGCCATGGAAGCCTGCGCTAATACTATTACATCTACCTCATCCACCAGCCGCTTTAAAGCGGCTGCTACAACCGCGTCATGTGTTGCGGCATCTCCCTTCATTAAGGCTTCAAAAGCACCTTCACATAACCGGGAGAGGATCGTTACCTCTTTCCCCGCCGCAACTGCCCTACGGCGCACCAGGTCTGACGTGGGTTCCAGAGTGGTTGACAAAGTAGCCACCACGCCAATCCGGCTTCCTGCAGCTATTGCAGCATCCGCCATCGGCTGATCTACCCGCAGCACCGGCACATCCGTTAAACTCTCGGCCGTTTCCACTGCAGGGCCAATAGAAGAGCAGGTGTACATAATGTAATCGGCCCCGGCTTCTTCCGCCGCATTGGCATACCCTACTACCCGCTTTGCTGTTTGGGGGGTTAGTTTGCCACAGGCAATGGTATTTTTAATGAGACTATCATCCACAATATTGAAAACCTTAATACCCGGAATGTACTTCCGGCAAAGCTCCTCAAATACCGGCACCAGGGTGGCCGACGTATGGATCAATCCTAATGTTTTTGATGCTGCCATTTCTAAAATTTATTTTTGAACAAATTCGTTTTCTCTACAAATGTTTTGCTCCGATGGAGCTTCATTACTTTTTTAATTATTATCTACCCGTTCGCATTACTTCAAAATAATCTTCATCTCCCACCTGGCCTCCTTTAAAATTCACTTCCAATCCGTCAATGTGCTTATTCGATGAAAGGGCCCGGCAAAGCGGCGCGCCGGTAACTATCGGGGCGATCATCTCCACCGCTTCAATTTCCATCGCCCTGGCCGTATAGCTGCTGGTATCGCCCCCGGCAGCCACCACACGTTTCAGGTTATTGTTAAGCAATACCTGTTTTACGATTGTACCCAATGCCGTCCCCAATTTTTCGGAAGAGATGTTTTCTGCGGCTTTATTGCCTGTATGTACAATAACACTTTTTCCGGAAGCCAATAATTCGTTTATCACTTCTATGACACCGGAAGGCACATCGTTATTACAAACCCCAATCGCATCGATAATCACTTCTTTAAAACCAAGAGACAAGGCATAGGTAATTTGTTTTGCCGTTACGGGAGAACAACTGCCAGACACCACCAATAGCGGATCTGCCGCTGCAACCGCGGGCCATTGTTCTTTTCGTTGCAAGAGCCCTGTTTGGTTCCAGTATGCGCCTAACGCCGTTTCAATTCCGGAACCTCCTACAGAAAAGACCGTTGCCCCCGGGATCCGGGTATCCATCCATTCGCCAATCTTTGGCAACTGGTTTTCATACAAGGCATCAACCAAAACTACCTCAGCTTCATCATCCGGCAGCGCCTTCCACTCCTGCACCGGTTTGTCCTGTTGCAGCATATCGATCAATCCAAATGTTGTTTTAATTTGCCGGAAAAGGTGCAGCCGCAAATCGCTTTCATCCGCTGGTGTTACGGGGTGTTTGCTCATGGATGGATGGCGGTCCAGCCGATACATTTCCCTGTTGCCACCCGTACCCATTCCCGCAAAAAGATTTCCAAAAACACAATAGCGGCCCAGGGAAGGAGCGCCACCCAAAACGGGTATGCGCTTACTATTAAATATAGCTCGTCCAATCTCCATAGCGCAACCAATACTCCCGATTGCCGGAGAAGAATCAAATGTGGAACATACTTTATAATGCACGTGCTTTACTCCCGTTGCCTTTATCTTTTCAAAGGCTTCGCTTAACGTTGCCTGCATTTCAGCAACTGGCAGCGACCGTGTTTTACCGGCAATACCGATCACATCAAGGTCTTTCAGCCGTTCAGCGTTGAGCTGCTCCGGCAGTTCAATAAACAACAATGCTTTGGCTCCGGCTTTACAGATGCATTCCAATGCATCGGTAGCGCCGGTAAAATCATCGCCATAAAATGCCAGTAATTTATTTTTTGCTGTTTGTTGCATGAGCTATTTTCCTCCGAACTTTTCCACACTTTTTCCAAATTCTTTGTAACAAGTAGCAGCCTCCTGCAACGAAAGCCCCTCAACAGCGGCGTTCCAGGCCTGCTGCAGCGCGGTAACGCCAGCGGCAGGCCCCATAGGATGCGCCAGAATACCTCCACCGGCCATATAGAGCAAGTCTTGCGTATGTGTACGTTGCCAGGTTTCAAACACTTGTCCGCCCCACTGCCCGGAGGATACAACGGGCAGTACGTTTTCCTGATTAAACATTTTTGTTAAACAGGCATCAATAGAAGCCACCACGCTGTCATCCGTTTCCCAGAATTTATTTTGAATTCCGTTCACATGCAGCTGATCAACGCCTGCCAGGCGCCATATTTTCTGATAGGCCCTGAAATCGATCCCCAGTAAGGGATGCCGCGTAAGCATGCCCCAGCCGTTGCGGTGTGCATGTATGGCCAGTTGACGCTGATCACATATTTTCTTCACCCCGCTTAATCCTACGCTATTGATACTGATCATAGCACAGGTTCCCCCGTGTTTTACAATCGTTTCATAGCGCCGGAGCATCTCATCCAGCTCCCCGCTAAGGTTAAAGGCATACATGATCTTCTTACCTGTTTTATCAGCATGCTCGTTAACCGCACTCATGATGCCTGTCACCCGGTCTTCAAATCTTGAATTAGCCGATGAGGATAATAATTCGTCGTCCTTGATAAAATCAATACCAGCGGCCGCTAAGGTTTTTACTAAGTCAACAGTTTCCGTTACAGACAAACCCACAGAAGGTTTGATAATCGTTCCGATCAATGGGCGAGATGTAACGCCTGTCAGCCTGCGGCAGCCCTCCACACCAAATTCCGGTCCTTTAAAATGGGTGCCGAAGGATGCCGGCAATTCAATGTCCATCAGCTTTAAGCCAGTAAACTGTGTGATCTCATATAAATTCCCCTGCAGGGTTGACAGCATTACCGGCAGGTTATAACCAAAGTTTTCAATGCTCCAGGAAACCTCCACTGTTGCCCGGTTGTACACACCCGTTTTGCTTATGGCGCCGGGAATCGCGGGCTGATCCACGGTTTCCAAAGGGGTCACCTTTTCCACGCGTGCTGCAAAGCGTTGTTTTAGTGCTTCTGTTTCCCCCGGAACGGCAACAAAGGTGCCCGATGACTGTTCACCCGCCAATACCGCTGCAGCTGCTTCCGGCTCGTAGGGTGTCTCAATATAATAGACCGCTTTTATACGTTCTGCTTCCGCCATTGATGACAAATCGTGTCCGGTATTTATATTCATTATTGTTTGTTTAATACACTACTGCAGAATTAATCGTGAGACGTGATCCCGATAGCCATCGGGAGATAAACGTGAGAGCCGCACCTTTAACCTGGCACTACCCTATTTTCTTATCAACGGCATCCACACCGTCATATCCCCTTCGCCCCTGTTCGCCCAGGCGTAATAGGGGATCAACTTCACCGTTACCGGTTTTTCTTTAGTATTCACTTCTTTATATAATTGATGGGTCCAATCCTCCTGAGTCATGAGCGCCGCCTGGCCCGTCAGCGCTATAACATTACCGTTCGCAATTTTCATCTGCACAGGTTTTAATTGTATCCCGGATGGTATGCCAACATTAAATATATCATCCCCCTTCATATCGGCGGTTTCAACACAATACACAACCGGACCACGTTTCACGGCCACCTGGTTGCGTGTGGCTTCCACCATCGGGTTCGATTCGATCAGCGTTGCAGGCATATCTAACAGCAAGTCTATCTTATCCCCTTTTTTCCATTCCCGGTTGAGCGTAAAATATTTCCCGCCGCTGATAGTTGCGTCTACTATCTTACCATTAACTTTTACGCTTGCTTTTTTGCACCAGCCGGGAATACGCAAGTGTAATTGCAGCACCCCTGCCGGGACCCGTTCTATTGTTAACTGCACCACACCCTCCCAGGGATAATTACTTACCTGTTTTAAGGCAATTACTGAGCCGTCTTTTAGTTTTGTATTAAGATCATTACCTCCGTACATATTTAAATACAACCCGTCCGCCCCAACACTATACATGTAGTTACTCACTTCGGCAATGGTACGTACTACATTTGGCGGACAGCAATTGGATTTACTAATGTACGGAACACGACCGCCTTCCCAGCGCAAGTGATAAGGATATTCGGACGAGTGTGCCAGGGGGTTGGTATAAAAGAATTTGGTCCCGTCCATACTGATCCCACTCAGCACACTATTGTACAAAGCCAATTCCACGATGTCGAAATACTTTTCTTCACCGGTCAGCAAAAACATGCGGTAGTTCCATAACACATTCCCGATATTGGCGCAGGTTTCATTATGTGCGGAGAAATTAGGCAGCTGGTAGCTTCTTCCATAAGCCTGGTGTACCTTTTGAACGGTATCCGGATTATATGAAGTGCCATCCACGGAAACACCATCGTATAAAGCACCACAACCGCCGGTGATATACATTTTAGTGAGCATAACATTATCCCAAAGGGTATCTAATGTTTTCAGTAATGTTTTATCACCATCCTCTGCATACAGATCCGCCGCTCCGGCCATCAAATAATTGGCCCGTACCGCGTGGCCGACCACCTGTTTCATATCCCGGAAGGGAGCACGATCGCTGTTATCATCCGTACCTTCCACTGTGCCACGAATGTCAATCAATTTTGTTAAAAGATCCAGGTATTTTTTTTCATGGGTGGTGCGGTATAACTCTGCAAGCCCCATATAATGCGAAGGGCAGATCGCGTTGCGCGCTTGCTCCGGTGTAGCTTTCGTATAAAAACCAATCAGGAAATCTGCCGCTTTTTTTGCAATATTCAGCAGATCTGTTTTGCCGGTAGCCCGGTAATGCACACAGGCAGCCGTCATCAGGTGCCCGAAATTATAGGCTTCAAAACTGAGCTTATCGTCAAACATTTTTGATTGCCCTGATTTTTTTTGTTCGATAATATTCTTAGTATAAATATAGCCATCTGCACGCTGGGCTTTGCCAATTACGTTTATAGCGGTTTCCATCCAGTTGTTCAACTGAGGGTCTTTGGTGGACGCATATAGTGCTGCTACAGCTTCCAGTGTTTTATAAAAATCACCATCGTGAAAAGAAGGCCCGCGGAAGCTGCCGCTTTTTAACCCGGCGGCGATTTTAAAATTTTCAAAAGAGTAACAGATCGTATCGCTGGTATAAGTGCGCCAGAGTGTGGGTACCATCGACTCCCGGCAAACGGCAAAACGTTCGGCCCAAAAGCCGCTGGTAAAATGGACGTCGCCCAGCCCCAATGTACTTAGCGCAGCATAAGGGCTGCGGGCCGTATTAATCAGCCCCTGTTGAGCGAAAGCCTCTATAGTGCCCAAAGTACAACAGGCTATGGTAATGATTAATATTAATCTTTTCATATACTCTATAAATTGAACGTCATTTCGAACGCAGTGAAACGGAGGGAGAAATCTTATGCCTCACGAGATTTCTCCTCATCCGCCTTCAGCGGACTCGTCGAAATGACGATCCCTTTTTAAATCGCTTTATACAACACCTTGTATTCTTTATTTTTCTCTATTGTTAACTCATACATATTATTTCCTTTACTCACTATCGCACCCTCTTTACATTCAGGTTGGGTTTTGCTGGTAATCACCAGCTTCCCTGTTCCCGCGGGCGCACTGATCCTGATCTCGGAGGTACTGCAATACATTTTGATATTTCCCGCAGGAGTAGGAACTGCTCCTTCCATCCATTGCAATCCGCCTAGTACCGGCTCCACGGTATACTGTGCATAGCCCGGCGCAGTTGGCTTTACTCCCAGGTAATATTTGCCCAGAAGATAGATGGGACTGGCGCCCCAGGCGTGACAAAGGCTTTTGCCATATTTGCGCCCGTACATGGCGTAATGCTCCGCCCCTTTTTTGGAAGGATCATATTCCTCCCAAAAAGATGTAGCACCCAGACGCAACATGCCGCCCCAATAATTTTTCATTTCCTTTAATACAATACTTTGATCCCCCAATGCGCATAAGGCTTCCAGCTCATAAAACCGCATATAAGGTGTTGTTATCTTCGGCACATTTTTATTGAGCAGCACCGAGTTTTTTACAGCAGTTTTTTGCTGCCCATTAAAATAATCGAAGAACACCGCAAACATATTCGCATAGCGGGTTACATTATCCGTTGGCGCACCATTGATCCTGCTATGCACTAAGGCCTTCTTTTGATCATTCCAGTAATAATCAAACAGTTTTTTCTTTACATCTGCTGCCTCCGACTGGTATTTTGCGGCGGCATCTTTTTCATCCACTAGTCCGGAGCACAACGCCATCGTTTCCAGGCTGCGCGCAAATAACAATTGCTCAAAACTAACCTCCCCTTTCTTGCTCAGGCCCGTAGCCCAGTCGATAAAGATCCAGTCACCGGGCAGCCCTTCCAGCAAGCCATCCTTATTCCTGCGGCCCAGCACGTAATCCATAAGGCTCTTCATGCGGTCATAGTTTTGCACAATAAAACTTTTATCACCTGAGTAGAGATAATAATCATAGATGCTAAGAAACCAATAGAACGTATAATCCATGATAGTATTGATATGACTGGTAACGGGATCTTTACCGCGCAGCGCGTACATAGTGCGGGTCACCGTAGGATTATCATTCATTAGATAATAATTCATCAGGTAGCTCTGATAGGCGTCTCCGCTCCAGATCCAGCGATCACGCTTGATGCCATCGATAAAGAATTCGCGGGTGCTGAGGTGCAGGGTGTATTTTGCTACCTCGTAAATTTTATTAATTTCTTCATCACTGCATTTAAAGCTTCCTTTGTCCGGCAGATCGCTGTACTCATACAACATGGAGGCTCCGGACAGTTTTACCGAACCTTCCGGCACGATATTGATATACCGGAAGGCTTTAGACAATTGCAAGCTGGTATCTTTAGGATTTTGCTGATCTACGTCCAACCGGTCCAGGGTTTCTGCATGTTCCGGGTCTAACGCTTCTTCTTTACTTTCGCCGAAATACACGGTCAGTCTGCCTTTTCCCTGAACGTCCCGCAGCTTTACAAAACCAAAGGTTTCTTTTCCGAAGTCTACAAGTAAATTATTCCCGCTTTTTTGCGCGCTGACCGCATTTAATGGTTGTACGGGCAATTTAAATAATGAAGGCTTCTTGTCCGGCGTATTAAAATTCCAATGCCCGGCATTCAGCCATTTAGTTGTAGAAACATCTGAGGTTTTTCCCGATTCATCGATCCATTCCTTATCCTCAAAAGTTACCAGCCAGCTGCTATCGCTGTTAACCGTTCTTCCCTGAACATAAATGACGGGTGGACTGGATTGATTAAACACTTTTACATTGATCTTGTGTTTCCCGGCCGGAACAGTAATCACAGCCGGTGTGCCTTCAAACGCTTTCCCATCCAGTTTTATGTTATACTTGCCTTCGGCATAGATGTGTACCGTTTCGGGTTGAGAGAGCTCCACTATTTTATGAAAATCCATCAGCGGATAATGACTATCCACTTTCCAGAACACCGGGAAAAAAGTACCCCGTTCGGTACGCCGGTTCTGCATTTGATTGGCCAGCCATATCTCGTAATCACCGGGATACCAGATCCAGGTTTGAGCCGCCGTAGTCAACCGCAAAGACGCAAAGGCGCAAAGGAGGATGAAGGTTTTGATGGCAGATGAAGACACCCGCCACGGCGAAAACAAAGAAAGCCGAGCTTTGCACTGGTGCACAAGTGAGTGACACAACCCCGATGCTACCTGCATTACAGCCCGCCAACAAAAAAAATTATTTTCCATATTATGAACCAAATATTAAATACAATACAATCATTACAATACATAAAGCCGCCCAGGCAATTTTTACGCGGCGGGTGGGTTTTGCTAATTCTTGCGTAGCTATTGCCGTACGAACCGGCTTCGGATCTGTTGCGGAGAGCATTATAGCAAGGACTACGAGCAGCAGGAAAATAAAAAAAGACAACAATAAATAATGCGGCCAAAAATGATATTGTTTTGCCGGCAACACCCATAAATAAATGACACCGATACCCAGGCTGATGGCCGATCCCCAGGAGAGTGTAAAGTTGACCGCCCGGCGCGTCGTCTTTTTCCAGAACACCGCCAGCAGGAATACGGCCGATAGCGGCGGCGCAATGAAGCCCAGCACGGCCTGAAACACATCAAATAAATTAAGGCCTTTGATACTATCAATAGCGACTGCCATCAATATCGCAAACCCGCAGCCCGCCAGCACGGTAAGCCTTCCCACTTTTATGATCTGCCGATTGGTTGCGTTTGGATTGATCCTCTTTACATAAATATCCGTTGTAAACACAGTGCTCAGCGCATTTAATGAAGAGCCGATGGTGCCCACCAGCACTGCGATCAGCACCACGATTACCAAACCGTTCAATCCCGCCGGAAATAAATTCGTAACCATCGTCATATAGGCCTCGTCTGCGCTGGGTAAATTCGGATAAAGCACGGCGCAAACAATTCCCGGAATAATAAACAACGGAATTGAAAATATTTTTAGCCACCCGATAAAATTTACGCCCAGCTGCCCCTGCTCCAGGTTGCGTGCGCCCAATACCGATTGCACCATCGCCTGATCGGTACAAAAGAAAGCAACCGCCGAAACGGGATACCCCAACAAGATAGCCGGCCACGGGTAACCCGCATCCGACGCGGGTTTCACAAGGCTCCAGTAAGAAGCCGGCGTTTTGGCAAACAAGGCGGAAAGCCCGCCCACTTTTTGAACGCCCAGCACGCAAAGGATACAGGACACAATGATCAGCAGGATCATCTGGAATACATTCACCCGCGCGATGGCTTTTAACCCACCGGCTACCGCAAACAATGCGGCAAACAATACCAGCACGATCACCGACTGCCACATGGGAATGCCTAATATTTGTCGCACGAGGAAACCGCCTGCAAACAAACCCAATGACAACCACGAAATCAGCATCTTCACCATGGCATACCAGGCCAGGATATTACGCGTGTCTTCCCCATAGCGTTGCCCCATAAATTCCGGCATGGTGGTTACATTGCTGGCTAAATACCTTGGCGCAAAAACCATCGCCAGCAGCATGAGGAATACAAATGCATACCATTCAAAATTACCGGCTACAATGCCCGTGGCATAACCGATGCTGGCAAAGGCCAGCAACATCGAGGGTCCCACATTGGTGCCCCACATATTGAACCCAATATTATACCAGTTCAATGACTTGCCAGCAAGAAACAGGGTTTCATCCTGCTTCTTTTTTTTGCCAAAGCTGGCCCTATAACCGATCACCAGCAATACCACAAGATATACCACCACAATGGCATAATCGATCGGTTGTAATTTTGAAATAAGATGATTCATTAATTTTTTATTCTTTATTTTTTGCCGGCTGTTGTACTACTATCATCATCCTTGCCACGCTCGCTTGTACTGTTGTGCTACTATCAGCTACAAATGTTGCGCGCCTACGGCGCTGTTCCTATTCACCATTCACTATTTCTACAACTTCCCCAGCCCATGCTGTTTCAGCAATGCCTTTACCTGAACGGGCTGCCGCGTTTGTAAACTTTCATCCATCGCCTGTAACAAGGCCACAGTGCCGATCCCCTCGCGCATATCGGGATAAGCCGTTGTATTATTGACGATGCTATCCGCGAAATATTCAAGGTAATTCTGATATTCACCGGCATGGTGACTTTGCCCCTCAAAACGGAAATAATGATTCAACTGCTCATCGCCCCAGGTGATCAGTTGCTGGTCGCCTTTCTTATTGGAGATGGCATAACGCAGCTCATGATAATCTGCCTGGCTGGCACCTTCCGTCCCGCGCAAAATACAGCTCATCTCGCTTTCCCGGGCAGTGGGCTGCACCGGGCCAGTGTACGCACCGCTCACCCGGGCCACGCGTCCGTCTTTATTCCGGAAAATAAAGTGCATGGTATCCTCGTTTTTCAATCCGGCTTTTTTACCATTGGCACTGATCATCCCATAGCCCATTACTTCTTCAATATCCGGCAGGTACCAGCGGATAAAATCAACCGGATGGCTTAAGCCGCCGTAGAGCCATTTGAACGATTTTTCCAATGCCCATTTCTTTTTTAAAAACCAGCGGTGGTCAGCATTATAATGGCTTTCAACGGTGATCAGCTCACCGATCAGACCCTTCTCAAAATCAGCCCGCTGCCGTTTGTAGGGCTCAAAAAAACGGGAACTTTGTCCTACAAAAACCTTTTTCCCGGTTTTCTGCTGCAACTTCAATAATTCCTTTGCATCCGCAAGATTATCAATAAAAGGTTTGGTACAAACCACATGCTTGCCATGCTGTAATGCCAGCCGCACATGCTGTGCGTGCAAATGATCCGGCGTGTAAATGGCTATAATATCGATGTCCGGGTCGTTCAACAACTCTTCATAACGCGTGGTGTACCGGTCAAACCGGAACTCCCGGCAACGTTGTTTGCATAATTCTTCATTGGCATCGCAAATCATTTTCAACTGCAATTTTTTGCTCTGCAATGCGGCCGACATCGTGCTGCGGCCCTCCCCTAATCCTACAATCCCGATATTCAACATGTGTTTGTTTTTATTAAAAATATTTCATGTCCGAATCTACAGCGGCGCTACAGATATTACGCTCCTACGGAGCTTCTATTCACCATTTCCTATTCACCTAAACAGCACCCAGGTTTCTCCCTTTTTCGTTCCCTCAATCCCTTCCTGGTAGCCGCTCATGATTTTGTTCCATTCATTCACCCGCGGATTATTTTCCGTTGTTTTGGGGTTCAGCTCGTCCAGCATTTTCCCTTTGGGAATACTGATCACCAGCATTAATTGTCTCCCATTTTTTAACACGCGTAATTGCTGAAAATCGGCGTCGCAAAACCCTCTGGAAACCTCCGGCCATTTTTCAAATTGTGTGGCATGGTAATCAAGATATTCCTGTTGCTTTTTGGGATCGGCAACCAGATTTGCCGTCATAATAATGTCCGTCCAATCCTTTGCTATGCCTGCATCCGGGCAACGTTCCAGCCGGTCAAATTCATACACCAGGTCCTGGTACACTTTAACGGTTACATCCGGAAATAACTTTTGTAGCTGTCCCCGCAATCCATTTGCATCTGCTACAAACCCATAGACTACAACATGATTATTCCATTTACTGACCGTCTCCTGCTGCACTTTTTTCCCCTTCAGGAATGCTTCCAGTTTTTTTACATCAATGGTCTTTTTACTATTGCTCACCAGTTCGATCAGCTCTTTCCGTTGTTTATTGATGTCCTGGTGAACGCTGCCGCTTGTTTTTTCTTTTAGCAATGCCCGGTAACTACTTTCGAGCCCTGCGTTCGTTTTCACCGTTGCAGCAACCTGCGGACCATTATTATCCCAATGATTATCCGGACCATTATTATTCTGCAAATATTTTTGAGCAGGCGTCCAGTTGTTCCGAACAGTGATGCCCGACGAGCCTTCATCGGTATACAAATAAAACCAATGGTTGGGCAGGTGCGCATAGGGCGCTTTATAAATGCTATCAATATAGTTTTCCTCTATTATCGTTCCCGGCTGTGCACTCAGGGTATAAATGCCCGCGCAATCATAATTGGTCCGGCCGTAATGATGTACTTTGTTAAACCGGATGCGGTTCTGCTCCATTATATTTTTAGCAGGCGTCCAGCCCCAACCCATACTTATCCCAGAGTAAGGGACATTTTCAATCTCATTATGTTCAATCGTTATATTCCTCGAAAATCCCATGCCGATGCCCACGCAGCCCCAGTCTTCATTACCTGCATCCGTGATGAGGTTATTGATAATTGTGATGTTTTCACAAACTACCCGCTGGTCGGCAGGATTATAAGGTTTATGTATCTCTTCACCGTCATCTCCAAAATAGCCGCCCTGGATGGCTGTGCCGCCAATATCTTTAAAGAGATTGCCGGTAATGGAGGAAGATTGCACTCCTTTTTTAAAATCCAGACCGGTTGCAGCCAGGTGTTCAAAACGATTATCGTCAAACCGGATATTTTTTGCAAACGAAACAGCTACAGCAGCCTCGGGGCGTCCTACCCAGGCCTGATTATCCAATGAAGGCTTTTCCGGTGTGCCGGCTGGTTTTAGTTTATAAGCATCCGTCATGTACAAACCCGCCTGGTGCGGCACATGTCCCTGCAGGCCTGGCCGGTTCCAGGCACTGTGTTCAAAACGAATCCCCTTGATCGTCACATTTTCAACCGGGTGCTCCGGTGTACCCTGAACGACAAAAATATTTTCCAAAAAAGGAATTACTGTTTGCACAGCTGTCATGTCTTCACCCGCCCGCGGATAATAAAAAAGTTTTCTTTCCGCGGCATTATAATACCATTCCCCCGGCTCATCCAAAAAAGAAAGGGAATTACTCAGGTAAAAAGCGGAGTTCCCCGTTTCCTTTGAAAGCCAGGGCGCGGGCCAGGGATGTTCATTCTGAATACGGCTTTCGGGTTCATAAAAATAAACGCGGCAACTGTCACCCGCTTTTTCCAGCTTACGGATGCGCAGGCTGGCCACTTCCCACCATTGGTGTATGAAAAATTCAAGACCATCGGTTACTTCAAGATTTTCAAATGGATGCAGTGGAACAATCGCGGTTCCCGTTTTCTTATCCCAGTTCAGAATACGCTGCATGCTGTTGCCCTGAGCGCTTTTAGCTTTTATTGCTTTTTTACCATTCACCCACAGCTGGCGAAACGGAATAACTCCGGCTGAAGCTGGTACATCGGCCACCCATACCTTACCTTGCGCTGGCTGTGGCAGGCCATTGATGGGGTCAATACTTTTCTTCCAGTTTTTTATCAGGATGCCGCCACTCAAAACAGGTACTTGCCCGGGAGTAGCTGCTATTACCAGCGGATCAGAAGGAGTACCGCTGTCTTCTGGTTTTAGCACTACCGGTTCATCTAAATAATAAGTACCGCCGTTGAGCAGGATCTTGTCAATTGTCTTTTTTAACCGCCGTTCTTCCCGCACCTGACGTATGGCCGCATTCAACGTTGCCTTTGGCGCGTTTACAGAGCCATCGCCCGCATCGCTTCCGCCGGGCGCCACATAAACCTGTCCTTTGCTATACAGCGAAGCAACAAGAAAAAAAATTGTAATTAAAGCGGCGTCCAACCGTTTCACTATGGCACTGTTTTATTGTTTTAAACAAAGAATAAATGTACTCCAAAGCGGGTGAATACAGATGCCTGTAATCACTATTATACTGGAAAATTTTACTAAAGGGAATAATGTTACCTTTCACCGGCATTATCAATTGCTTTGCCGATCGACACTGGCTTCGGGCGCCTGCTGATGCTAGTTTTGCTTTATCATAAAATATATACAATATGATGAAATTATTTGGAGTTCTGTTTGCCCTGATAGCCAGTGTGCTGGCGGTTATTGCCTTTATACCTTTGCTGGGCTGGCTGTACTGGCTGGTGATCCCTTTTGGCATTTTGGCGTTGATCTTTTCGGCTATCGGCAATTCCTCGGCCGGTAAAACACTCAGCATCATCGTGATCGTGGTGGGTATCTTCCGGCTGATGATCGGGGGCGGTATTTTATAAAATAACAAAATCCTACATCTTTTTAGTACGATCGTGCAGTCGATACATAAAAAAATATACAAACTTTATCGGCCTCAAATAAATGATGTATGGAAGCGATTGCAGGAAAGTTTGTACCCGTAATGATCACGCCCTTTAATCTGAAAGCAGGTATCGACTATGATGCCGTAACAGAACTCGTGGCGTTTTATCTGGAAGCAGGCGTAGCGGGCTTTTTCGCCAACTGCCTTAGCAGCGAAATGTTCAGCATTACTGAAGAAGAGCGACTGGCATTGACCCATCACGTAGTAAAATGTGTAAACGGACGCGTGCCAGTAGTGGCCACCGGCTCCTTCGGACTCACGGTAGAAGACAAAGCCCTATTTACAAAAAAAATCTACAATACAGGTGTTGATGCTGTTATAATGATCAGTGGGCATTTTGCTAAAGTAGATGAGCCCGATGAGGTACTCCTGCGCAATTTTGAAAAACTATTTGCCCTTACAAATGATATTCCCCTGGGCATTTACGAATGTCCGGCCCCCTACAAACGTATATTGGGTGCCGGTGTTTTCAAACAACTCCTGCAATCCGGCCGGTTGGTGTATCACAAGGATACCTCCATCACGCACGAAAATGTGCAGGCCAAACTGGATGTGTTAAACGCCACCAACAGCTCCCTCGAGTTTTATGATGCGCATACGCCCAACGCCTTGTTCAGCATGCAACAGGGCGCAAAGGGAATGTCGTCCATATCCGGAAACTTTTATCCTGAAGTGTTGGTTTGGATGGTACAAAATGCCAACAATCCCGAGCAACAGGAAACGGCAAAATGGCTGCAGGCGGAGTTGACAAGCGTGGATCCGATGATCCACCAGGCCTACCCCATGAGCGCGAAATATTTCTTGGAAAAGCGCGGACTGCCGGTGCGCACCATCAGCCGGGCCTATGCACTGCATCTGACGCCGGATCAGAAAAAGGAAGTGAATGCACTCTACGACCGGTTCCTGGGTTGGTGCGACCGGTTAGGTATTCAGCCCGTAAGATTGTAATTTGCCATGGTGTGTGTCCTCACACACCATCTACTGAATTGATTTTTTAATTATTTCCCCAGCTTCAGAATTACTATTATGCTTTACTTGCGTCGCACTCTTGTACTTTTAGGAATCCTGCTCAGCTTTTTTACGCGGGCACAGGAGAACACCGATAACAAATATGCAGAGCCTTTAACTCAGGTGTTAAAAAATATTGAAACACGCTATGGCATTACTATTCGCTACCCCGATTCATTGGTAAAAGGTAAAATATTGAACTATGCCCGTTGGCGCTTTCGCCCGGATGTGGAAGAAACCCTGAACAACGTGTTGGCGCCTTTTGATCTGAAAGTAAAAAAGGATGGCGACAAAAAATATAAGATCGGCGATTATGAGTACTATCGCTGGGCTGTAGCCGACGGCTGGGCCGAGCTGGATCGCATTGCGGCGCAATATAAAAATCTGCCGGAATGGGAAACGCGCAAAAAAGAATTAAAACAATGTATTCTTGAAAAATTGCAGCTGGCAAAGTTACCGGCCTGGCCTATCAACAAACCTATTATCACGCCCATCCGGAAATACAATGGGTACTCGATAGAAAATATTGCCCTTGAAATTTTGCCGGGTGTATGGATCAACGGATCCTTATACAAACCGGCAGCCTATAAAGGGA
Organism: Niabella sp.; assembly: GCA_017744795.1. Classification (GTDB taxonomy): domain Bacteria; phylum Bacteroidota; class Bacteroidia; order Chitinophagales; family Chitinophagaceae; genus Niabella. Next base: position 48,112 of record JAGIAQ010000002.1, read on the forward strand.
AGATCCCAGTGATCCTGAACCCTGACGGCCACTGGCAACAACAGCGCTACCGACCGGATTGTCAGATTCGTTGCGCCGCGCTCGCAAAAATGGGCGCTATGGCCTTTAGCTATGACCTGTTTGCCTGGGGCGAATCATTATTGCAGTTCAAGCCGGAAGACCATCGCCGTAGTCTGGCCATGACCATACAAGCATTGGGCGCCATCCGCATACTGGATTACCTGCTGGCTTTAAAAGATGCAGATACCGCAAGAGTGGGCATCACCGGGGGCTCTGGCGGCGGCAGTCATACCGAATTGATGACGGCGATTGATGACCGTATCAAAGTATCGGCACCCGTGGTTTCTGTCTCTTCTTATTTCTATGGCGGCTGCCCCTGCGAAAGCGGCATGAATATTCACAGTTGTGGCGGCGGAACCGATAATGTGGAGATCGCTGCTATGGCGGCGCCACGCCCGCAACTGCTGGTGAGCGATGGTGGCGACTGGACGGATAAAATGCCGGAGCATGATTTTCCTTACCTGCAAAAAATGTACAGTTGGTATGGAAAGAAAGCAGATGTCCAGAATGTGCATCTACCTGCCGAAAAACACGATTTCGGCATCAACAAAAGAACTGCCGTGTATCATTTTATGGCGCAGTACCTGGGATTGAATATAAAAGCTATTGAAAACGAACAGGGCACTATAGATGAATCAGGCATCACCATTGAAGACGAGAAAAAATTATATGTGTTCGGAGATCATGGTGAAAAATTGCCGGCCCGCGCAGTAAAAGGTTTCGACAATTTGGAAAAGGTTTTTGAGGCAGCAGTGAGATAGTTCATGGTTTATGGTTCATAGTCATTTCGTCCGCAATGCTTGCTCCGCTGTAGAAAAGTTTCACTGATTACCACAGAAGAACTTTAAAATCTGTGCAAATCTGCGAAATCCCCGCCTGACCGGACGGGCAGGTGTGAGAAAAAACAAACTTCACATAATATGAAAAAAGCATTCTTATATCTCCTTATTATTGTTTTGCCTATAACGGGTATTGCCCAAAAAACACAGCAATATAAAATAGCGCTGATCGACCTGATGTTGCTGAAACGCCAGAAGTTGGGCGCATTGCCGCTGGCAAAGGAGCTGCATGCCGATGGCATTGAAATTGACATGGGCGGATTGGGCGACCGGGAGACCTTTGATAATAAGCTGGCGATAGATTCTGTACGGGAAAAATACCTGCAAACCGCTAAAGAACTGAACCTCGAGATTCCCTCCCTGGCCATGACGGGCTATTATGCGCAATCCTTTTGCGGAAGAGAGCACTATAAAGAATCGATAGCAGCTTGCATCAATACGATGAAACAGATGAATGTTAAAACAGCGTTCCTGCCATTAGGTGTGCAATGCGATCTGAAAAAAAATCCGGAAAAGCGACCGGCGGTTGTTGCCCGTTTAAAAGAAGCAGGCAAAATGGCGCAGGAAGCCGGTGTGACCATTGCTATTGAAACAGCACTTGACGCAAAAGGAGAAGTAGCGCTATTGAAAGAAATTGGATCTCCTGCAATAAAGATCTATTTTAATTTTTCAAACCCATTGAAAGAAGGCCTGGATCTTTATAAAGAACTAAAGATACTTGGGGCAAAGAATATCGCCATGATCCATTGTACCAATAAAGACAGCGTATGGCTCCAGAACGATCCGCAGATCGATTTATACAAAATAAAAAAAACACTGGATCAAATGAAATGGAGCGGCTGGCTGGTGGTGGAACGGTCGCGCGATGCCCAGCACCCAAAAGATGTAAAGTATAACTATGGCGCTAATGTGGCTTATTTGAAAAAGGTGTTTCAGGGGGGTGGCAAAATGAGATGAGGCAGCAGACCAAGCCCATTGGTGGGACTTTGGCGACTGGTGCGACCCGCACCAATGTTCATTAGTCCCACAAGTCTCCTTGTCACCCGAACAACAAAAGAGCAAGGTAGCTAACTGTATTTTATTGGCAAATAATACAACAATTTATTCAAGGAGCACCCCGGCCGGATGGCACAGGACAGAAAATCGGAAATTATTTGTTAATCTTGCTGATTCTATAACAGGTTTTTCGCCAATATAAAATTATGAGCACAAATTTACTCCAATACAATCCGCAGTATCCGTCAGTGGCCGACTTAAAAAGAAAGGCAAAAAAAAGAATGCCCAAATTTGCTTTTGACTACCTCGAAGGCGGCTGTAATGATGAACTAAATGTTTGGAGAAATGAGGAAGATTTCAAACACGTTTTCCTGATGCCTCAATATCTGAAAAAGCATAAAGGAGTAGATATGCGCACCGAGCTGTTCGGTCATGTTTACGACGCTCCTTTCGGTATTGCACCGGTAGGTTTACAAGGATTAATGTGGCCCAATGCTCCGGAAATACTGGCAAAAGCAGCGTTAAAACATAACATTCCTTATATACTTAGCACCGTTTCCACCAGCAGCATCGAACGTATTGCCGAGGTATCAGAAAGCAAGTTCTGGTTCCAGTTGTATCATCCAACAGAGAACGAACTGCGCGATGATATTCTGCGACGGCTGGAAGCAGTGAATTGTCCGGTCCTGGTGGTATTGATTGACGTGCCTTCATTCGGATTGCGCTATCGCGAAATAAAAGCCGGACTTTCCATGCCGCCCAAAAATACCATCAATAATTTTGTTCAGGCGGCCATGCATCCCGTATGGGGATTGGAGACCCTTCGTGTGGGCATTCCTTCCTTTGCTACATTAAAGCCTTACATGAAAAAGGGAATGGATATGAAGCAACTGGGCAAGTTTATGAACGCCACTTTTACCGGCCGGGTGGATGCAGATAAAGTAGCGGCCATCCGGGATAAATGGAAAGGCAAACTGGTGGTAAAAGGTGTAGTAAACGAGCACGACGCGGAGTTATGCGCGGGCATTGGCGTGGACGGGATCATCATCTCCAACCACGGTGGTCGTCAAATTGATGCCGGTGAGTCTACCATCAAGCCCTTAAAAGGATTGGCAGAGAAATTTAAATCGAAATACAAGGTGATGATCGACAGCGGACTTCGCTCGGGCCCGGATATCGGCCGGTCGCTCGCCCGTGGCGCTGATTTCACCTTTATGGGCCGCCCCTTTATGTATGGCGTGGGCGCGCTGGGAAAATCCGGCGGCGATCATACCATTGCCATGTTTAAAGCGCAACTAAAACAGGTAATGGAACAGCTCTGCTGCGAAACCATTTATGATTTTCCGGGAACGCTGATACCATAAGACCAGCCCGATGTGAGCACTTATCGTCGTTATTATCGTCATCCGATAGCTATCGGATCCGACTGTAACGCAGTGAAAGGAGGAATCTTATTCTTAAACTACGAGATTTCTCCTCATCCGCTTTCGGCGGACTCGTCGAAATGACGTTCCTGGAAAGTTTGAGGTCACAAATTGTGGCCTCAAACCCGTTATGATACTGCCTTTGTATTCCGCAACGACAACAACCATCCCACTCCGAAAATCGTCAGCGTACCTACTACAATCACCATATTAATATGCAGCCCGATCTTTAAATAGGCATAAGCAGGGGGTATTTTCGACGAAAAGGTAAACCAAAGGATCACCAGCACGCCTGCTATGACTGCTATAGCCGCCTGTCCACTCGTAGTTCTTTTACTGATCAGTCCCAGCAAGAATAATCCCAGCATCCCCCCGGAAAAAATACCGGACAGCTCCCACCACACATCCAGCACACTTTTAATACCCAGCATGGCCAGTCCGGTACCCAAACCGATCAGTCCAAAAATAACCGTGCCCCAGTACAGGATGTTTAATTCTTTTTTCCCTTCCGCTGCAGGATCAAAATAGCGTTTGTAAATATCCTTTGTAAACACCGTGGCGCAGGCATTCATCCCCGAACTGATCGTGCTCATCCCGGCAGATAAAATAGCGGCGATGATCAATCCCAAAAATACCTGTGGGATCTTATACACCATAAAATGCGGCATCACCTTATCGCCATAATCTGCGGGTTGCAGGGAGGCGGCCAATGTATTGATTGCTGATGGTGACGCGCCCGAACCCAGACGCTCCGTTGCCACCATGCGCGTGATCTCCGTCGTCAGTTCCGGGTGCTGCTGGTAATAGGCAAAAAGGGAGGTACCAATAATAAAGAATAGTAACGATGCCGGCACATACATCGCTACGCATAGCCAGATGGATTTCTTCGCTTCGGTGCTGTTCATCGCCGTATGATAGCGCTGCACATAGTTTTGATCCATTCCAAAATTATTCAGGTTGATAAAAAAGCCGTATAATAAGATCACCCAAAAACCGGATTTTGTCAGATCAAAAGAAGCATCCCCCAGGCTGAATTTATGGTTCGCTTTTCCAATAGCAACTACCTTTTCGATACCACCGGGAATCTCTCTTAAAACAAGATAAAGGATCAGCAAGGCTCCCAGGGTTTTCAAAATGCCTTGTACCACTTCCGTCCAGATCACGGCTTCCATCCCGCCCATCACCGTATAAATGATGATACAGATGCCCATTACCACCATAATGGAAGCCATCGAAAAGCCCAGCAATGCCTGCAGACTTAATGCCATTCCAAAAAACACCGATCCCATTCGGGCAAATTGCGTAAGCACAAAACAGATCACCGCATAGGTGCGCGCCCAGGGGCCGAAGCGTTTTTCAAAATGAGTATAGGCCGATACTTCGCCGGTGCTCCGGTAAAAGGGTACAAAATATTTAGCGGCAAATATTGCTGCAAAAGGCATGGAGATGCTGAATACAAAAGCGTTCCAGTTCGACCCAAAAGCCTTTCCCGGCACACCCAAAAACGTATTGCTGCTCAAAAAAGTAGCATAGATGGAAAGCCCGATGGCCCAACCCGGGATACGGCCCGATGCCTTGGTAAACTGATCGGCGCTTTTATTCTTTTTAGAAAAATAAAAGCCGATCCATACCATCGCGGCCAGGTACAGCAGAATAATGATCAGGTCCAGCAGGGGTATATGTTTCATATAGCTATCTTATTAATCGTCCGTTACTTTTCCCTTGGTCGCAAGGCCCCCCGGCCATTTTTTATTTTTTATGGGCGTCAGTTTCAACTTCGACGGATCAATCTTTACATATTTTATTCGCTGCCGGCGCCAGGTATATACAATATGCACCATACCGTCTTTACCCTGGATCACCGATGGATAGGAATACTGGCTAATGGGCGAATCTTCCAGTACCAGCGCCGCATACCAGTTTTTACCGTCCTTTGAAACAGCTACGTTCAGCGGGGTTCTTGGTCCTTTCCCTTTTACCCAGGTGGAGTCCGGCAATACATGATTGTACACCAACAACTGGCGACCATCTTTTAATGTTACCGCATCTGTTCCCGAATTATTATTCGGCAAATCCAAGGCGGTCATGTGCGACCATGTTTTCCCCTGATCCTTGCTCCAGCTTTGATAAATAACGGTATTTCGTGTGCGCCCCAGCGCCTGCAATGATCCATTTTTATATTTTAAAATAGAAGGTTGAATAGCTGAAAAGGTTTTCCCGTCATTAATGGGTGCTGATTTTGTCCAGGTATACCCCCAGTCCTTTGTGTATTCAAAATGCACTTTCCATCCTCCTACTTCTGTGCTGGACGGACAAACCAATACGCCGTTAATCAATTCAGGCTTGTTTTTAATAGGTCCCAAATAGCCGTCGGGCAAGGCTTCCCGCGGGCTCCAGGTTTTACCATTATCCTTTGAGCGCTTCATCCAGCCAGTCCACCCCGCCACATTGGGCCCTATTTTATAAAACAACAACAACTCTCCTGTAGGGGCATAATACAACACCGGATTATAACAGGCGTAACGGGTAGAATCATTCAGTATCCCATCGGCGACTAGCTGAGGCGCCGTCCATTTGTTGTTGACCAGGCGGCTGGTCCAGATGCAAACATCTTTATACCCTTCCCGGGTGCCACCAAACCAGGCAGCGATCAGTCCATCAGGCGTTGCGGCAATAGTAGAGGCATGCGCCTGCGGGAAGGAAGCCGTATCATAAATAAATTCATCTACCAGGATGCCCTCTTTCCAGCGGTTGGTTTGCGCTGTGGCTAATGCCGTTATAAACAAAAAACAAATGGTCAACAGATTTATTTTTTTCATCATCGTTATTTATTATTTATCGAAGTTGTTTAGCTTTTTAACCACATAGGCACATAGGATACGATAGATCGCAGGAAACATAAAAACACAGTAGCTATGTTCACCGCCACGGCGGTGCATCTATGCTGCCTTAAGCGCTATGCTTTCTACTGTATCTATGTGGTTTAAATTTAGTTTATCCTTTTTTCCTCAGCTACAGTGCGGGCGGCATCAACCCTTTTTCTTTGCCTTCTCTGCCTTTACCTTATCCACATAGTTCTTAAACAACTGTCTCCAATTGCGACCGTTACTGTTGAGGTATTGTTCGCATTTTGTTTTATAGATCTCAAATATAGCAGAGATCTCTTTCATACTTTTATAATCGACCGCCTGTTCCCGTGCCTGTTCCAGGTTTTTCAGGATGGCGGTTCGTTCTGTTTCTGTAAGGTCGGGCACGATAGCTTCATATCCTTTTAAAGTAAAAGCGACCTTCCCGATCGTGTATTGATCCAAAATATACGTAACCTGCTCCGGATTGAGTTCTGTAGTTAAAACTTGCATCAATGCCGTATGAATTGCCGCCGGTTTTGATGAGCAGACGATTATCTGCCGGTCCATATTCGACAATTTATTACCCGTGGCAGGGTTAATTCCTTCCGGCACCAACGTATATGGATGCGTATTATGCCAGTCTATCACCGCCTTTAGATGTGTTACTATTGCCTGCTGTACCCGTTTCGCTTTTGCCTTGTCCGCTAAGGTTAAACCATCTGTCCAGCGCTGTGCCTTCTGTTGCACTTCATCCGTCCCGCCCGCGGATTGGGCATTTGCTTTACAGCATAGCAATACTAAGCAAAACCATAAAATATTTTTCATCTTTCTATTTATTAAGGATTGCTTTAAAAGAATATATACCGCTTCCCAATTCCAGGCGGGTTACCTCAGCCTTTCCCTCTGCTTTTCCATTCACCGGATTGCCCGACTCAGTTATTTCCCTGGACGGGATCACCACCGATGCCGATGCATTTGCCGGAATCGCAACATTCCAGGTTAAACTATTTCCGGTACGCTTCCAGGCACTTTTAATGCTGCCATAAGGTGAATCATAGGAAGCTGTAACAGAATCCAACCCTTTTACAAAAACCGGCTGCATCCGGATCTTTTTAAATGCCGGAGCCGCAGGGTCTGTTTGAATACCCGCCAGGTCTTCAAAGCTCCAGGTGATCAGGTCGCCCAATAACATCACATGGTTCTGCGAATTCATTTGCGGATTGGCGGTATTGCCGTTCCACAATTCCCATATAGTTGTGGCACCCTGCTCCACCATATAGCCCCAGCTGGGATAGGTTGTATTTATTGCCAATGTAAATGACGCATCCGGGTACCCAAATTCTGTAAGCCCGCGCAGCAGCCACTGCGTACCGATAACGCCGGTGCTAATATGCATATTGTCCCGCTTCAATTTTTCTATCAGCCGGTTTTTAACCGCTGTTATTTGAGCTTCCGGCACCATTCCAAAATACAAAGCCAGCAGGTTCGCTGTTACCGTGTTGTTATCGTAATGATCTCCGTTTTTGAGGAATGTTTTATTAAACGCTGTTTTTATACGGACCATTAATTGATCATAGCCCCTTACATCACCCGGTTTACCGGCAAGCACCGCAAACCGCTTCATCGTTTCCAGCAGTCGATAATAATAGGCACTGGCCATCAGCGTTCCATCAGTATTGCGCAGCGAATCTTTAGAACGAATCAATTCCAGGCTTTCCGGGGGCACGCACCAATCCCCGTATTTATCCTTTGTGATGAGGTCATTCTTCATATACTTTCGCTGCATATAGTTCATCCACTTTTTCATGGAGGAATAATGCTTTACGACCGGCTGCTGATCTCCGTATTGCCGGTACAACATATCCGCTACCAGGATATAAGCCGCAGGCCAGGTAACATTATCGCTATAATAATTCCAGAAGGCTGGTGCCACATCAGGGATTGCTCCGTCTTTTGTTTGTGATTGTTCAATATCATCCAGCCATTTAGCATAGAGAGTGGCATTGTCAAAAAGAAAACTTTCACCCAGTGCACCCTGTGTGCGATCGCCCAGCCAGGGCTGCCGCTCATTCCGCTGCGGGCAATCCACCGGCATCCCTTTATAATTGGATGCAATACCCCACCAGGCATTCTTTAGAATCTGGTTGAGCGTTGCGTTAGACGTTATTAGCTGTCCTGTTGTTTGCATCTGGTCAAAAACCAGCTGCCCTTCAAAGTCGTTAACATCCGGCGTGCCTGGCCACCCGCTTATTTCCACATATCGAAAACCATGATATACAAATTGCGGATGCCAAACTTCTTCTCCATCTCCCTTTACGGTATAAACATCTGTTGCCCTTGCATCCCGGAGATTGGCTACATATAACGTTCCATCAGGTTGTAAACTTTCACCAAAACGCATTTTTACCTTGTCTCCTTTTTTACCGCTCACTTTAATTTGCAGCCAACCGGCAAAATTCTGGCCCATATCCAAAATGTAAACTCCACCTTTTAATTTATTGATCGACTTCGGCTGAATTCTTTCCATCACTTTCATAGAGGGGTTAGGCTGTGGCTGCACTTTGCCCAAAGGCGCTTTAACAAGTTGCGGCTGCATCCACCTAGCATCATTATAGTTTACCGACGACCAGGCACCCAGCTCTTTTGTGGCGTCATATTCCTCACCATCATATTCGTTATTAGTACGGATAGGTCCGTCTGCCGTAAACTTCCAGCTTTGATCTGAAACGATTGTTTCTTTGCTTCCGTCTTCATAAATAATATCCAATTGAAGCAACAGTTTCGGAAAACCAAAATTATTTATTTTATACGGCTTATAATTTTGACGCATGGTGAAGAAGCGGCCATTGCCTACTACCACGCCCATTGCATTTTTACCGGCACTAATATGCTCCGTAACATCGTACGTATTACTTAATACAGACTTACGATAATCGGTTGGAGCCGGTGTCAGCACTGCATCCCCTATTTTTTTGCCATTGATCATTAACTCGTACATACCCAGCCCCACAATATTTACAAAAGCCTTTTTAATTTTTTTGGAGACCGGAAATTCTTTTCTAAAATATCTTGCCGAAAGCCGTGACCAGGTTGTAATACTATCCCATGCGAAACTTCCGTCGTAGCCAATCCATTTTGCTTTCCAGTCAGACGGATTTACAAATCCAACGGTAAAAAATACAGGCTTACTCCAGGTTTCTTCGCCTTTGTTTGTAACAGATTTTACCTTTACATAATAATAACGGTTTGATTGCAATGAACTGCCTTTGAAAGGCACAAACAGCGTGTTATCACTATTCACTGTTCCGGACGACCACACATCACCCCTATTCTTTTCAAGCGCTGCTTTAGAGCTTGCAACCAATATTTCATAGGCAGTCTGTTTTACATCTCTTTTATCAGAGCTTAATTGCCAGCTAAAGCGTGGTTCCAAAGTAGCAATACCAATCGGCGAAGCCAGCTGCTCCACCGTAAGATTTTGCACCTGAAGCTGGGCCCGGGCAAAAAAAGCAAGTCCGATAAAAAACAGCATAAATCTGAACCGCATCATCAATTACTATTTTGAATTAAAGTTAAACCACAATGTCATCTTTAATGCCCTGCCTGGATCTTTATCATAGTCATAATAAATATTATCCAACCCCATGGGTCCGGTCGTTTCCCGGGTTTGCGTTTTATTGCCAATAGACGGGATCGCCTGCATAAAAGAAATATCTCCTTTTGGAAACCAAGGCTCATAGTTATGCCAGGGGTCTGTTTTCCATTTGGCTGAATATAACCGCAGGAAAAGGTCTTCCGTTTCAGTCGCTACCGTAAAGCTTTGCGCACCGCTGTTAAACTGTCCATAATAAAAGCCCGAATAATATCCTTTAAACTCCGGATAGTTCCAGGTTTCCCCGGTTTCAGTATTATTATATTTTTTATTCCAGATACCCAGAGAAGTCCCCTGCATCCGGTTGCGCCATACCCGGTACGGACCATTGCCCATATAAGTTACCGAGCGCATTTCCTTTTCCGGAAAATCAAAATTGACTCCCAGCATTTTTGTATGTAAAGAATCGGGGAAATAATTCACCTGCAGTTCCACCCACCCATTGGTATGAATAGTCCATTGAAGGGTATTAAAACTCGCCTTTTTATGATACGCAGAAGCCAGTACCAGGTTTTTAGCCGAATCATAATGATAGGACAGCTCTGCAAAATTGGTAGCGCCGCCGGCGATCACCGGGCCGTTCGATAAAGGAAGCACTCCTTTATTATTCTGAACTCCTTTTAATAAGCCATCAGCTTTATTGAACGTCAACGTAATTTCACCCACACGCACTTTATAAAGCTCCCCCACAGTTGTAATAGTAACCGGTTGCCCGGAAATATTCTTATTTACTAGTGCCCCGGCAATTTTAGCAGGCCGGCTGATCGGGAAGCTCCAGGTAAACAGTTCCTGCTTATGATTATCTGTAACCGTTATGTACAGTACATCGTAGCTATTCCAGACATCTGGCAGGTTCATCTTTAAAACACCTTTATCCCCGGGCGCTATCGAAGGTGCTTTTGAAACACCGGTTATTGCCGTTTCTTTTCCAAACGACAGCTTTGCCAGTTTCCAGCTAAAGCTGCATTGGTCCAGGTTGGTGTACAAATACCGGTTTTCAATAGTAAACCGGCCATCAAACTCCGGCGTAAGCTCCTTTCGCTCAAAATATACCGGGCTCCATATTTGTTTTACTGCATAAAAACTTCCCTCTTTTTCGTGATGCGGCCCTACAATACCATCCGCAGCATTTCCCTTATTCGTATCCAGTGAATCATTCAGATCTTTACGCACTACGGCCTGGTCCGAAAAATCCCATAAAAACCCACCTGCATGTAACGGATCCCGCCACATTTTCTCCCAGTAATCTTCCAGCCCTGCCCCATGGCCACCGTCGTATTGTCCGTGCAAAAATTCCGTCGGCAGTACAATATCATGACCATTATCATAATTACCCACACCATAATTATATTGACGGTAATGCTGTGTTTCAATACCGTTGAACAATTGCCAGGGATGTACCACCGGCCGCTGCTGGATGTCGAAACTTGTAAATAATGAATCCAGGTCAAAGTTGTGCCCCCCCTCATTTCCATTCGACCACAACACAACCGAAGGATGGTTCGCATCATGATCAATCATCTCCTTTAATAATTTTGTTCCCGTTGGCGTATCATAATGCCCGTGCCAGCCCGCCAGCTCATCCATCACAAACAATCCCAATGAATCACATACATCCAAAAAATGCCCGTCCGGCGGATAATGGCTCATCCGCACTGCGTTCATATTCATTTCTTTTATCAGCAGCACATCCTCAATACTGTTCTGCAGGCTCATAGTGCGACCGGTCTCCGGCCGGAACGAATGCCGGTTGATCCCTTTGAATTTTGCTTTGACACCATTGATGTAGATACCGTCACGCTGTCTTAATTCAACGGTTCGGAATCCAAATTTTTGTACAACCTGGTGCACTGGCTGTCCATTTTTAAACAACGTAAAAACTACCTTGTAGAGACTGGGGGCTTCGGGGTTCCAGGATTTTATGGCAGGAACGAGGACATGAGCAAAGAATGTTCCGCTGTTTACATGCGCAACATTAACTGCATCATGCGCCGCCACCTTTTTATTTCCACTATCGTAAATTTCAAAAAGCATGCGTTCCTTGTCAGATGCATTGGTTCGCACTGCTGCAGTAAATATACCTTCTGCACCGGCATTGATCTTTACACTATTAATATGCGTTTGCGGCAATGCCTCTAACCACACGGGCCGGAAGATGCCACCAAAGATCCAGAAATCGCCCTTGCGCTCTGCCGCATTTACCGATTCATTCGCCGAGTGTTTGGCCACCGTTACTTCCAGCAGGTTCTCTTTACCGTATTTCAATAATTTGCTGATGTCGTATCGAAAAGCATAAAAAGCCCCCTGATGTATGGGACCGGCCGACTTCCCATTCACCTTTACTTCCGCATCAGTCATTACGCCTTCAAAAACAATATTGATCACTTTATTTTTCCAGCCATTGGGCACCGTAAAGCGGCGTTTATACAAGCCCTTTTCTTTTCCTTTGGCGCTGTCCTTCGCAAACCCATAATTATATTTCCCAAACCCCTGCAGCTCCCAGCAGGAGGGCACTCCAATGCTGGTCCATTTATTGGCATTCATCCCCCCTGTGCAATAAAAATCCCATTGCACCGGATCATTGTTTCCCTTACCAGACAGATACTGTACTTCCGTTTGCTGCGCATATGTTTGCGTTGCAAGGAATAAAAAAAGTAAACAAACAATTCGCTTCATTTCGTTTTAATTTTGTCGGCTTCAGCGCTCCTATCGTCTTCCTTGTGTCACACTCTTCAACTACAGTACAAGTCCCGGCAATTCTTATATCACAATTAATAAACAGAAAAGCGGAAAGTTTTTATTGCTGTTAATTTACCGTCTTATCGCCTTCCCGGCCCATTTATTCCGGCTTAAACGCTGTCATCAATTTATTATCGGTCCGGAACGGCAACGCCGGCAATCCATCCTTATTATACAGGTTGGGTTTTGCATCCTCCCGCCAGGCAAAGCGTACCGCGCCCGGTTTTTTTATACCCGCAGCGGATACCCAAATTTTATTGTTTTTTATAACTGCTATCGCCGGGACATACTGCCCTTGTTCATCCGCGATTTCAAAACAATTTAACGGTTTCCCATCTTTGCTCATCAATCCCTGTCCGGTATAATCAAAGTCGATCACCATCGCGGCATCCTCTGTTTTAGCGGCCTTAAACACCGGCCCCATGGGCATTGCAGCTAATATCTTATAGGTTTTACTTAAGGCCGACTGTGCCAGGCGTTTGCCCAGATCCCATTTATCAACCGGATGCAGATCCGCAGGATTATCATTCAAATCCATTGTATTGATCATTATGGTATTCGGAATTTTCAACGCTGCCTGCTGGGCTTCCCAAAATTCGGGCTCGCTGAAGACTGTATAAGGCCTGTCGGAGGCTTTTGAATAATTATATGGTGCAATCTGTACATAATAAAATGGCAGGGCGGGGTTTTGCCACTCTTTACGCCAGTAATTGATCAGGGCGTTCATTTTATACGTGTATTGCAATCGCTCATTCAGAAAGCAATTGGATTCTCCCTGGTACCATAAAAAGCCTTTTACCGCAAAAGGGATCAACGGCTTTATCATAGAAGTGTAGAACTTGCCGGGGTCTCCGTCAATCTTATGTGTACTATCTGTCTGTTGTTTAAAAAAATCAAGTGCGGTAAAAGCTTCCCGAGGCATCCAGGGCTCGATGCGACTGCCGGGTATAGCCGCGGAGATCATTCCCACCGGTACCTTTAATTGAGCCTGCAATTCCTTAGCAAAAAAATAACCGACGGCAGAAAAACTGCGCAGTGCATCATCCTCTGCAACGGCCCATCCGGCGTGCGTTGCATCCGGCTGCATTTTTTTACGATCCACCAGGAAAATGCGAATATTTTTATTATGCGCCGTTTCCAGTTCTTTTACCGGCCAGTTAGCGCCGGGAGGCGGTTGCAATTTTCCGATTTTGCGCATGGCAAACTCCATATTGGATTGCCCCGAGCACAACCACACTTCCCCTACAAGGACATTATTGAGTTTTATCGTTTCCTTTCCTGAAACAATCTCCAATACGGCGGGATCAAAGGAAGCCTTCAGTGGTCGCAACGCTATTTTCCAGCTGCTGTCAGCCTTTACTGTAACCCTTTCCTTTTGTTCTTTAAAAGTTACAGTGACCATCTCACCAGGTGTGCCACGCCCCCATACCGGAACCGGCTGTCCTTGTTGCAAGACCATATCGTTGCCGATGATCTTTGCCACGGAAAGCTGTGCCCGCGCCTGTGCGCAGAACAACACCCCTAAACTTATGATCCATTTATAGCTCATTTCAATATGCCTTTTACAATACCCAATTTATCTGACCGTCCTACCAGTTTTCCATCAGACCAAACGGATAAGCCTTTTCCTTTGTGATATTTTTGTCCCGTTTTATCCCAGATAATGGTTAGTATTTTCCCATGATATAAAATATTATCCAGGGCAAACCAATCCCATGCACCAGCCGGCAGCAAAGGATTTACTTCCACCTGATTATCTGCGCGGGGACGTAATCCTGCCAGTCCGGTAATTACAAGGTCATTAAAAGTAGAATGGTTGTAATAACGGCCCCGCTCATCTGCCGTAAGCCACTGACCGGTTTTTTCATCCATATACTCGCCAATATAGGGCGCCCCATTTTTATGCTGCGCGGCCGCATATTTTTTTAGCTGAAGAAAATAATCTTTTTTAGATACGTATGATTGCTTATAGTTATTCAGCAAATTAGCCATTGCCGTTAATGTTTGCGCGGTTGCAAAGGGCCACACGGCGCCATCCCATTCGCATTTGCAGCAGCCATGCATGCGGAAGGCAGGATGGCTCCGATCGGCAGTGGTAATACCCGCAGGGGCGTTAAAATGCGCCGGGTTCATTAATTTGCTCCACGCACTGCTATAGGAGCCATCGGGCATATTAAAATACCAGGGAATAAAACCGATGGCTTCCATTACGTTGGCCAGTGTATCTGCCGGCTCTTTGCGCACTTCAAAGAACAGCGCTTTATTATTCCACAAATCGCGCTGCAGCAATTTTTTCAACGTATCCGCTTTTTCCTGATACTGGCGCTGCAAATTGGTATTACCGGTCAGCATTGCAATAGCGGCGATGGCTTTTGCGTTCCCATACATATAACCATTAATGGATGGCCGCGGATTTTTTTCTTTACGTCCGCCGCTGATGGTTTCCTCCATGGCATCCCGCACATCATATTGCCAGAACAAACCATTGGGGTATCTTTTTTCATCCTCCCACAACTGGTAATCAGCCTGCAGATCCGGCAATAAATTTTTAACGAATGCAGCATTACCGTTTACAAGAAACCTGTTATAAATAGCATCACTGTTCCAACTGCTGAAGGCCCGCAATTTTTTCAAAGGTTTGCCCTCATTACCGCGATACCAGGTCAACAGATCATCATCCAGGTATTGCTGGTTGTGCAACCAGCGCGCTTCATAAATGTGATGCCCCAGGCCACTGCTGATCAGATTATACTTGTCGGCATAAGAGCGCTGTATTAAAAACTCTGTAATGGCAAAACCCTGTGGTGTTTGAATGATATGTTTGCGCAGGGTCCACCAGCGGAAATAATAGATCTCTTCAAATTTTTTGTCGGGGCAGCTAAACAACGGAATATTCTTTTGCATCCAGTTCCAGGAGTCCGTATCCGGGATTGCCTGGGCAGCAGCTTCCTGCGGCAGGGTGTTAAATTCATCCACGTAGTGTTTGAAATCTGCATTACGGAGCACCAGCGGCTGTGCAGCAGCCTGTACAGAAATAAACAGTCCCAGCAACCTCATTAAAAATTTATCCATCCGCATCATTTCTCAATTTATATTTTTCCGGCGATGGCGTCCAGCCAGCCTTTGTACCCTTCCGCGGCCAATTCTTTTCCCGAACCGGGCCCGTTTTGTTTTTTATTTTTTTCCAGGTTCACCAATGTTTCCAAATCCTCAAATATTCCTGCCTCCAACCCGGCCATATAAGCCGCACCCAAAGCAGATACATCGGCCATAGTACTTTGGTATACCGGCTTATCCAGCAGATCAGCCATGAACTGCATTACAAAGGTATTAGCTGTAAGGCCACCATTGGTCATCAGTTCTTTTAATGCAATACCCGTGTCCGCTTCCATAGCCGCGATCACGTCTTTTACCTGGTAGGCGACTGACTCCAACGCAGCCCGTGCAACATGATTTTTGGTAGTACTGAAGCTCATCCCCGTTATAGATGCTTTCCGGTTCATCTGCCAATGCGGAGAGCCCAGTCCACTGAAAGCCGGCACCAGGTAAACGCCCCCGTTATCAGCCACAGATTCAGCCATGGCGGCGGTCATCCGGCTATCCTCAAACAATTGCAGTCCTTTTTTTAACCACTCAAGTGTGGCGCCGCAGGTCACGATCACACCTTCCAGCGCATAATCCACCCGATCTTTAATACTCCAGTTTATCGTGGTTACCATTCCTCTTTTTGAAGCCAGGGGCTGGTTGCCGATATTCATCAAAATGCTGCACCCGGTACCCAGTGTGGCTT
>JAGIAQ010000002.1:64470-119458 GCA_017744795.1 Niabella sp.
GATCGTCGACTCCAGCGCACTGGCCGAGCCTGCCGTAAAACAGCCTTCGCCAAATGCCGCGGCATGAGAATCTCCGATCATACCGGTGATGGGCGCTTCCCGTTTTAATAAACCATTTACTGTGGTGGTACCAAAATGTGCCGACGAGGGTTTTACCTCCGGTAACCGAACAGTGTTAAGTCCGAATACCTGCAACAGCTCCTGATCCCATTGCAGTGAGTGGATATTAAAAAACAAGGTGCGTGATGCATTGGTATGGTCGGTAAAATAACTGTGCCCGTTGGTTAATTTATACAGCAACCAGGTATCAATGGTTCCAAAAAGAGCTTCTCCCTTTTGGACTTTTGATTTTATTGCTGCGTTCTGCTGCACCAGCCAGATCAACTTGGTGGCAGAGAAATAAGGGTCAATAACCAGGCCCGTTGCGGCACTGATCTGCCCGGATAATCCTTGTTGTTCTAATTGTTCACAAATAGCTACAGAGCGCTTGCACTGCCAGACCACAGCCGGACAAAGCGGCTCCCCGTATTTATCCCATAGCACAAAAGTTTCCCGCTGGTTGGAAATGCCGATAGTGCTGATAGCTTCTGTGGCCCAGCCATTATGCACAAAGGCATCCAGGCATTTCGCTACCGCAGCCAGCACGTTCTGATAAATTTCAATGGGGTCCTGTTCTACGAACCCCTCACCAAAATGATAGGTATGCAGCGGTTCGGCGCCCCGGGCCAGCACCTGTCCCGAAGCATCCACTACCAATGCTTTGGTACCGCTTGTGCCCTGATCTATGGAAAGAATAAAAGACATTTATGATTTGTTAATTCTTTATGGTAAGTATATCCGCTGCCCCATGCACCAAAGCCGACGCTGTGCGATCCCGCCTTCTGCGGGACAGGCTCCAGATTGACGCCACATGACCTGCAGCTGGGTCCATTATTTTATTAATCATTTTTATTACCGATCTTATCAATAATAACCGCCAGCAGGATTACGCCGCCTTTTACCACCTGCTGCCAGAAAGGAGAAACATTGAGCAGCACCAGGCCGTTGTTTAACACGCCAATGATGATAGCGCCCATCACTGTACCCCAAACTGTACCCCGGCCACCACTCAGTGAGGTGCCGCCGATAACGACCGCCGCAATAGCGTCCAGCTCGTAACTGACGCCAGCATTGGGTTGTGCAGAATCGAGCCGGGAGGTAACAATGATACCGCCCACGGCAGCCATCATACCCGCCAGCGCATACACCATTATGACTACTTTAGGAATATTAATACCCGAAAATTTTGCCGCAGTTTCATTGCCGCCGATGGCATAAATATAACGGCCCAGCCGGGTTTGCTTTGTTATAAAAGCCGCCAGCAATACCACCAGCAGCGCGATCCAGACCGGTACCGGGATGCCCAAAAAGGACCCAGCCCCAATAAAAGCAAATTTTGCTCCCAGGTTGCTGATCGGCTGCCCTTTAGTGTACAACATGGTCAGCCCACGAGCAATGGTAAGCATTGCCAGCGTTGCCACAAAGGGAGGTACTTTAAATTTTGTGATCACAAAACCGTTGAACCAGCCCAGGACGCCACCTGCAATAATAGCCGCCAGCAACACCCCAAAAATCGTAAACCCGATATAAAGATCAGCAGATGGAAATACCCATCCGTTTTTCAACAACCCGGCCGCGATCGCCCCGCAAAGCGCCAGTACCGAGCCTACTGAAAGATCGATACCCGCTGTTAACACCACCAGGGTCATGCCTGTTGCTACACAAATATTTACCGCCGTTTGCCGAAGTATATTTAATCCGTTGTCTGTCGTAAAAAATTTATCGGTAAGCACGCTTAGCAATATACATAGCACCACCAGTGCTATCAGCGATTGCAGGCTTTTGATCCGCTGTTTATAGGTGATAGTAGTTTCCGACATTCCAGACATTAATTTTTATGAATAGCCAACTGTAATAATCCGGACTCACTTGCTTCTGCGACGGGGAGGTTTCCGGTAAGCTCCCCTTCACACATGACCAATACGCGATGCGCGAGGGCGAGGATCTCCGGTATTTCCGAAGAAACAACGATAATGCCTACGCCCGTAGCAGCCAGCTCTTTTATCAATTTATATAACTCTGCTTTTGCTCCCACATCAATACCCCGTGTGGGTCCATCCAGCAGTAATACTTTTGGTTTTTTTGCAAGCCATTTCGCGATAACGATTTTTTGCTGGTTGCCGCCGCTTAAGTGCCGCGACAAGGTTTCCTGCGACGCTGTTTTTATATTTAACTGTTTGATGTATTCCTTTACTAAGGAACGCTCCTTTGCTTTACTGATCATCAGTCCATTTGCCTGCAGCTTTTCCAACACGGTGATGCTTGTATTGGGCCGAACGGCCAGGTCGAGGCAAAGCCCCTGCCGTTTACGGTCTTCCGGAACCAGCATAATGCCGGCAGCAACGGCGTCCGCAGGGGATTTGAGCCTTTGGGGCAAAGAATCGATGCGCACTGTGCCGGAGCTTAATTTAGGATGCAACCCAAAAAGAGTTTCCATCAGTTCGGTTCTTCCGGCGCCCATCAATCCATACAGGCCCAGGATCTCCCCTTTGTGTAAAGTAAAGCTGACATCTTTTACTAGCCAGGCCGACGACACAGACGGATTTTTAAGGCTGATATTTTTTAACTCCAGCAGCGGTTCAGCAGAATCAACAGCAGCACTGTTCCGTTCAATGACAATTTTGCGTCCGGCCATCATTTCAATCAGCGTGTCCTGGGTCACTTCTTTCATATCTCCGGCAGCAACCGTGCTTCCGTCGCGCAAAACGATGTAGCGGTCGGCTTTTAAAAAGAGCTCTTTTAATTTATGAGAGATATAGACAATTGTTTTACCCGCCGCCTTCAATTCATCGATGATCTTAAACAGATGTTCCACTTCCCGGTCCGTAATTGCCGAAGTCGGTTCATCCATAATGATCAATTCCGCATTGGTATGCAGCGCCCGCGCGATCTCTACCAGCTGCTGCTGCCCCACTTTTAGTTTACCAACAGGTGTACCCGGCGGTATATTCAGTTGTACCCGCTGCAGCAGCTGCTTTGTTTCGCTTTTCATTTTCGGTTTATCGAGCAATCCAAAGGGGTTGAGCAGCTCCCGTCCCAGGAAAATATTTTCGGCAATCGTCAGCTGCGGTACCAGGTTCAGCTCCTGGTGAATAATAACGATCCCAGCCTTTTCCGCATCCTTGGTGGAAGAAAAACGAACGACATTCCCTTTATAGAGAAGTGAGCCTTCATATTCGGTGTATACCCCGGAGAAGATCTTCATTAGCGTAGATTTGCCCGCACCGTTCTCTCCAATAATTGCGTTCACCCTGCCGGGCAGCAGCTCCAGGTTCACCTTATCCAGTGCGATGATACCCGAAAATTTTTTGCTTATATTTTTAGCGACCAGCATCGGGGGATATTTTTATTCGTACTGGTATGATCTCAATAGTATCAAAATGAAGATGTTCTTTATTTAGCTCTATGGCCCCTGTAAATTCGAACCGGACACCCGGTTTCAACAGCGGCCGCCATTCGGATGCAATCTGACTGCGCACTCTTTCATTCATTGCCTCGGAGATGCTGTTTAGATCACTGGTGTTCGGAAAAGCCGCCAGGTCTACCAACCGGGAAGCATCGCGAAGCGTATTCCCATAAACAAATTCTGTTTGAAGAGTGGCATTAAAGGGCTGTGCAGATTGTATGGTAATCAACAGATCATCTTCATGTACACTATCCACAATGGCAGTGCCTTTTACCAACACATACCGGTAATTGCCGATTGCCAGGGCGTTGGTGTACTGATCAAAGGCCTTGCTACCGCCTGTTTCCAGGGCATTTTTCAATATACTAACATCAACTGCGCTGTCCAGTTTAGCGGGCAGCCTGTCCTTCCATAATTGATCAACATAGTTGTTAACATCCAGTTTTGCTGAGGCTGAGCGAATGCTGCTTAGCTTTTTTATATAAACAGAATTGTACAGTGCAGCGCCAAGCAGCACGATCCCGATTCCATATTTCAATAATTTTTTCACTACCCCATTATTTAATTACGTTGTTCACTTCTTTCCGTAAGCCGCATAATCACCAACATTCTTGTTGGTAACCAATTCTACCGCCACCGGCACTTTTTGCGGGAACGACCGTTTGCCTTTGATATATTCATCCGCAAAGACTGCCGCTGTTTGCGCCATTACTGCCGGAAACTGCATGCCCGTTGCCGCCACTTTGCCCTGTCTGATGGCATTCACCACATCATCGGCGCCATCAAATCCAAACACTTTTACTTTGCCAGCCTTACCTGCTGTAAGCAGCGCCTGGTAAGCCCCCATGGCCATGGCATCGTTCCCGCAGAACACGCCGTCGATATCCGGATGCGCCTGAAGGATCGATTCCATTACTTCCATTGCTTTGTTCCGGTCAAAATCCGCGCTTTGCTGGGCCACCATTTTTAATCCCGGGTAATGATCCACCACGCTGTGAAATCCCTTAGAGCGGGCCCAGGTATTGTTATCGCCCACGAGGCCCAGCAATTCTACATAATTGCCGTTCTTGTGCAGGGTCTGCACAAAATATTTTCCAATAGCAACGGCGCCCGCATAACTGTCGGAAAGGATCTGGGAAGTAGCCGCCGCCAGGGAATTGATCTCGCGGTCCATGCAAAACACCGGGATACCCGCCGCTTTTGCCTTTTGCACATTGGCTACTGATCCGTCTGCGTCTGTAGGATTAAATAAAATAGCGTTATAGCCCTGCACGATGATATTATCGAAATGATCGCTTTCGAGCGCCGTATTATTCTGAGAATCGAACAGCTTCGTCTCGTAGCCCAGGGCACGTGCTTTTTCGGCCGCCTTTTCTCCCAGGAATACAAACCAGGGATTGTTCAGGGTTGAGATCACAATCGCAACTTTTTTTTGCCCGGACGAGTTGGCTTTTTGTCCGCATTGTTCAAATAGCAAAATAGTGCAGCAAATAACCAACAGTTTGCAAATCGTTTGTTTCATCAATCTGCTATTTATTTTAATAATGCCTCTTTTAATTTTGTTCCTGTATTGTGGTCCCGATCAAGGTTTTGGCCGCTTCCGCGATACCCGCTTTGCTGATCCCATAGTGTGTGAAGATATCCCCCTGCGATCCGGTAACCGTATATTCATCCGGAATGCCCATTATCTTAAACGGTTTGCCCATACCCTGCTGCAACAAATAAGCCGCGCAGGCTTCTCCCAATCCTCCATAAATGCTATGTTCTTCAACCGTAAGGATCGCCTGGCATTTACGGGCAACGGCCGACAGCAATTCCGTATCCAGCGGTTTTATTGTGTGCATGCTGACTACCGTAGCTGCGATGTTCTCCTCTTGCAACAAAGCCGCCGCTTCCAATGCAGGCAGTACTGTTTCGCCGCAGGCGATGATGGCGATCGCGTCTCCTTCCGTAATGATACGTCCCTTACCAAATGCGAATATTTCATCCGCCGCTTCCTTTAAAAATGGCATGGGCTTCTTGCCAAACCGCAGGTATACCGGCAATTCTGTTTTTGCCGCCAGCTCAATAGCCTGTTCCGTTTCCCAGTTATCAGCCGGAGCCGCCACAATAATATTATTGATCGCCCTGAGCGCTGCAAAATCGTGCAGACTATGATGCGTGGTTCCCAAAGCGCCATAACTAACACCGGCACTGATGCCGATAACGTTTACAGGATTGTTGCTATAAGCCACATCATTTTTTATCTGCTCCAATGCCCGCGCCGTAAGAAAGCAGGCGGGTGAGGTAGCAAATACTTTTTTATTACAGGAAGCCAGTCCGGCGGCCACTCCCACCAGGTTTTGTTCTGCGATGCCCACTTCAACGATCTGTTGGGGAAAGCGTTTTCCGAAGGGCACCAGCTTACCGGAACCGCGGCTATCACTGGTAACCGCAATAATATTTCGATCGGTCTCTGCCAGCCGCTGCAAGGTTTCTGAATATACTTCCAGATTGGGCTTGTAGGATGTTGTATTAATTTGTTCTGCCATTGTTTTATATATCTGTTTTCATTTTCGGCCGGGAAGGCGGTAAAGCGGTAATTGAAAAACAAAATCTTCCCGACTTTTCGGCTTCCCGGCGAACCAGGAAAGAAATTTTATATTCTATAAGGTCTTCAATACCTGATCCAGCTCTTTTATCGCCTGTTCATATTCCGCTTCTGATGGAACGCCATGATGCCATTTCAAAACATTTTCCATATAGCTTACCCCCTTGCCTTTTGTGGTATGGGCGATCAGCAGACTGGGTTTACCCGCTTCAAACGGATGCTGGTGCAGCACCTTTCTCAATGCTTCTACATCATTGCCATCTACTTCTTTTACCGCCCAGCCAAAGCTTTTCCATTTTTCATCCAGTGGGTCTGTATTGCATACATCCGCCGTAGGTGCGGTGATCTGCAAACTGTTTTTATCTATAATCGCACAAAGATTATCAAGCTTGTAATGAGCAGCGGTCAGCGCCGCTTCCCAATTGCTGCCTTCCGGCAGCTCCCCATCCCCCAGCAATGTGTAGACATTATAGTCTTTTCGATCCAGCTTTCCTGCAATAGCGGTGCCTACGGCGATGGGCAGGCCGTGCCCCAGCGCGCCTGTATTTTGTTCAACGCCGTTTACTTTGCGGGTGGGATGTCCGATATAATGCGATTGGTACTGACATAAAGTATTCAGGTCTTCTTCCGGGAAAAATCCTTTATCAGCAAGCACCACAAACAATGCCTCAACGGTATGGCCTTTACTTTGAATATACCGATCCCGGTCCGGCGACGAAAAATTTTCGGGAAATACATTCATAATCCCGTTGTACAAAACATTCAGAATATCTGTACAGGATAAGCTTCCGCCGGTATGACCCGCTTTTGCCTTTACAATGTATTTAAGTATCCTTTTGCGATACTCTGCGGATTTTTGTTTTAATTCTTTTACTGTCATCTTCAACAATTCAATGTTCAAGGTTTAATATTCAAGGTTAGAGCGGGCTGCGTATTATTGTTCATGCACATAAGTATCCCAGCCCAGGTAATTCTCCATAGCTTCTTTCAGGATGCCGGCCGTTTTGCTGGCATTCATCACCACATGATGTTCAAAACCGTTGCGGCAGATATAGTTCATCAATCCCTGTAAATTATTGATCTGCGCCACTGCCCGGTTACCAAAAGTTTTCAGCTCATCATCGGTCAGTGCGCCTTCACCCACATAAGCCTTGATCACGCCTTTGCAATCATCCGTGCTGATCCGCCCGTAAGTCAATGGCATCGCAGGTGTGCGGCCATCCAGCGCGCCGTAGGTATTCTCTGTACCAACGGTAGTGCCCAGGATTGGCGCTGTGCTGATGCTCATATCCGGCAGGAAGGATTTGGCCCAGTTGCCGCAATGGAACAACACACATTTGCTCTCATCATCCGCATAATTATTATTCCAGTCTACCAGGGCGCTTGGAGAACCGCTTGCCAATTGCAGCGCGTACATGCTCAGGGTTCCTGTAACGTCCACTTCGCAGGCGCTGGGCAGCATGTTCTCGCTCATCATGCTCATGCTGGTACAAACATTACACCCATAATTTTGCTGTAAAGAAGTCCAGCATTGGATGGCTGTACAATCCAGCGCATTTTCCTGCATAAAGGCCCGCAGCACCACGTCCAGCTTTGCGATCTGAACCAGTTTTTCGCCGGGCGTCTTTCCTACAGATGTGTAGGCATGGATCTGCTCCAGCTTATCTTTCACCGACTGATCGTTCGCCGTTAACTTATTGGCATTGCCGAGGATCTCTGAGAGATCTACGGTTGTAACGGAGATACCGTTGCGTTGTAAAATTTTTTCGCTGTACCGAACGGTATTAAAAGCTGTAGGCCTTGCGCCCACGGCTCCGATACGCACTTTTTTCAGCCCCCCTACTACTTTACATACGGATGTAAAATTCAAAAGGTCTTTTTTGAATATCGGATCATTTAAACGGCTTACATGTTTGGTGGTAAGGGTGTATTTGATCCCATATTGGTATAAATTATTGCACACAGATATTTTGCCGCACCAGGCATCCCGGCGGTTTACCACATCCAGTTTATTCAGATCATCCGGGTAAGCCTGCACCAGCACCGGAACGTTCAGGCCTGCCAACTTCAACGTTTCGGCCACGCCTTTTTCATCACCGAAATTGGGAAGCACCACTAATATGCCTCCTATTGCCTCCCGGTGTTGCCGAAACAGGGATGCACATTTTTGCGCATCTGCAAAGGTTTCCACACCGCCAAGTTTTGTGTCGGCATCCTCTAAAAAGATACCCCGGATATTCAGTTGTTTAAATAATTCAATCAGTTCAATGCGCGCTTCGGCCACCAGCTTATCGGGAAAGAAATCTCGATTACCGATAATGACGCCGAGCGTGGAAACAGGAGTATCTGCCATATTATAATTTATTATACGCTACGATTCTTTACGCAGACCCGAAGGCACTAAAGCGCCGTCGGGTCTATCATGACTGCAATACGATCTTATCTAAAAAAGCAATCGCGGCATTGTTATTTGTTTGACTTTTATATCCAAATAAAGTTATTCTACTTATTACAGCATTGGTTGTACTATATAATTAAGCTGATGGAGTATATTACTTTTTTATGCAATCGTATGCGGGGTGGTACATGACTGATGACCGTGGTAAATACACAACCTGATTATCTTAAAACCTGTAACCATTTTTTAGGGCGATGCACCCGAAATATTATACATTCGACCCCTCCGGGGCCGCACTCTTTACACATCCTCCCCCTGGCTTCGCCAGGGGCTATTCACCTTACGCCCTCCGGGCTACGCCGCCTTATTTCAATAAATATCTCCTGTTAGGATATCGCATATCCCGTGGTGAGAAAGTATCAGGTTATTTATTCATCTATAAGAAATGTGTCCGCACGATAGATGTATTATCGGGGCACTTTCACCCAATCGCTTTATTTTGTTTCAGCACTGAAATAATGCAGACTATAATTCGCTTCTTTAACTTTTTCCCCTGCATTGGGCAGATCATAATCCTGATCAGTGGGCGTGTCCGCATCAGGAAACCTGCGCACCCTTCCCGTCCGGAAAGTGACGTGATGAATTTTATGTACCGGGGCGAAGAAAATGCCGTTCACCGGTTTTGCCCCATTAATGGATACCGTGTAAAATCTTTTTGCTGCATCAACATCGATAACAAACTTATAGTTTTTTCCGGCCTCGTATTTGGTGAGCGACCGGTCGCGGTAGCCTGCTTTCGTGATGATTGATCCGGTTGAATCGAAAGAGATCCGCACGCAGGGCGTATTACGGGCATCCTGCAACTCAATATCCAGCCGGCCGTTTGCAGTCTGTCCCGGCGTTATATCAAACGTTATTTTCATTGTTCCGGATTCGGGAACTACCCGCTCTGCTTTTGCAAAGTCAAACGGATCCTGATCACTCAAACTTAATACTTTTTTACCAGCAATGATTTTTATGGAAACCGGCGCCGAAAGCGGACTGTAGGTATTCCAGTTATTTAACTCAGCGCCTGTTTTCAATTGCGAAAAATCATCGTCCACGTTACCCGACACTTTACTTCTGACAGGAATGGGAATGGTTGCCACCCAAATATCTTCCTTGTTCATACTGTAGCCTACCCAAACATTTCCATCGGGCCCTTTCCCATTAATTTCCTGGATGCCCCGTACATATTGCGGGCCATAGCTCTTATAAGCGCCCCCGTAGCGCAGGGAAGTAATTTCTCCGTTCACCAGCAGCAGGTTTTTATAGTGCAGACCATCATCACTTACTGACAGCGCCAACGGCCATCGATATTCCGAAGGATTATATACCGTGATGAACTTGCCGTCACTGGTTCGCTGGCCCCATATTTTTGCATTTGAATTTACAAAGCCCGGCGCCCTCAGTGGGTCATACTTCCAGGTTTTTCCATCGTCACCCGAAATACTGGTCAGCGCATTTTTCCAAAGCCCCACAACCCTCCCGTCCGGCAGATGGTAATAGGAGAATGCTTTCAACTCTTTCTTTATCGGTATCAATGGATCGTTCCTGTCAGCTTCCTCCACCATTTGCTGCATTAATAAAGGGGTAGCCAGTATTTCTTCGCAAGCAGCCTGAATGCCTTTATCTTTTGCGTTTTTATAAAACGGATAATTGGTATTCTGTTCACTGAACCGGTGATTGTATCTTAAAAAATAAATGGGGCCAAAACTCCCATCCTTCTTAACTTCCCGGATTACCCGACCTACACCATTGCCATCATTGGGATCGTCTTTGGGACCCAGCGCAATACCGTAAAAGCCCAAAGCAAACAAGCGTTTTTCTTTGGAAACATAGAAACCGATCCGCTGGTGCATTACCGCGTAGCTGTTGTGCGTTATTTCTGTACGGCCTTCTTTTGTAAACCCATCCGGCAATTTATATTCCGGGAAAATAGCTACAGGATCCGACCATTTGTAACCATCTTTGGATGTTACCAGAAAGGTAGCGCCGGGCGCCACATGCTCACCTACCGGATCACTCAGAAAATGAAGATAGAACGTATTGTTCCAGTATACCAGCATGGGTTGATGGTTATAGGTCCAGTTCATTCCGCCGGCCCATTCCGGATGCTCCCGGTTGGCCCGGAATACCTGTATATTATGCACCCCAACGGCGGGTGTCAGCTGTCCATTGTGATAATCGACATTGGATAATGTTTCGCCGGTATAGCGAACCGTATCGTGCTGGGCGTGCAGGGCACACCCGACTAAAACCCAAAATGCCGCTATATAATATTTCAATTGCATGCTGTTTTATTTACCCCGGATTGAAATCCGGGGCTATGTTAGCTTTATTTTTTAAATCGTTCGACAAATCGCCGCACTACTTTTTTCTTTACAGGAACGATCGTGCCGTGTTTATGTCCTTCCGGTACACTGATCCTGTTGTTCACATTTTCAAAATGAATAAAATCTTTGGTACCGAAAGCCTCGTAGGTCTTTTTCCGGTACGCATCATAATAGATCAGCCATTGGTCTTTTGCCTTTACTGTTGTGGGACCTTCTGTATACTTTTCGGTAAAGGCTTTAGATACATCCCGCCAGGGGCCCAGGGGATTATTACTGAACGCCACTTTTATATCCAGCTCGTTCCGCGTATTGTCTTTTAAAACCAGTACATAATCGTCTTTTGCCCTTTGCAGGATCGTTGCATCAATAACACTAAATTTCGGATCCAGGAATAGCCGCGTGGGCGTAAAGGTTTCAAAATCTTTTGTGGTGGTCACGTACATCCGGTGATTGTTACGCTCTTCTTCCAGGCCCCGTTCAAAGCGGCCGGGGATAGTGCTGGCCCATATGATAATATATTGTTTACGGGGTGCATCATAAAATAATTCGGGAGCCCAAACATTTACGGTGGTTGGCTCGTGCTCCATTACCGGTATAAACTTTTCTTTACTCCAGTGTATCAGATCTTTTGAAGACGCATACCCAAATCCCTTATCATCGCGCCAGCTGCTGGTCCACACCAAATGAAAGGTTCCATCCGGTCCCTGTACCATCGAGGGATCGCGCATTACCCTTTGATTCCCAACTTCCGGTTTCAGGAAAACCGTATCAAAATCTTTCCAGTGATATGCGTCATAACTATAGAGCATTCTTAAGCCAGCGTCAGCCGGTTCATGAAAGGAAGTGAACAGATAAGCCCTGTTGGAACAGGAGCTTATAATGATCATTAAAACAACTGCGCTTATAACCCTTTTCAATTTGTCTTTTTTATTGAATTAAATTTATTGCGAGACTTCTCCGAACCACCCCAAAGGCCACTGTTTTTGCCACTGAAGCACAGAACCACAGAGGGTTTCGCGAACCGCTTGCCATCGGGCGACCAATCAACGATTATTTTTCCAACACCAGAACCCGGTCTGTGCCGTCTGTGTCAGCCTTGGCTGCAGGCGGAGCAAATGACAATACACCCGTAGCTTTACTTAATTGCGCCGGTATATATTTCCCGCTTGCGGGGATATACCATTTTGCTTTTGCGGGTTTAAATCCGAGCTTCGATAAATCAACGCTAAAACGTTTGCCTGTGTACGTATAAGCCATTGCATATCCTTTGCCTTTTGTAGCCAGTATGTAATCATATTTCGATCGGTTGTTGTTCACGACGAGCTCCTGTGCCGGCACGCGACTGAAATAATCATACGTTTGCACCAGCTCTTTTACAAACTGCATTTGAGTAGCGCCGGGTGCGGTCAGTTCCGCTTTCCAATTTTCCTGCACACCATAACTGCCGTTCTTTTCGCCCGCTGCATAAAACTGCATCACTGCATTATCTCCATAGGTAAACCCGGCAGCACCGGCAAATACGCTCCAATAGGCATAGCGCCTTACATCTGCTGCAGTCCATTTGGGCTGCCGGCTGTCGTGCAGTCCCTGGGGGATATGCTCATAAGAAGGCTCTCCGTCCAGCACCGGTTTAACGGGTACCAGCGAGCGGTCATTTTTAATATACTTCCAGTTGTCTTCTCCGTAGTGATGCTTTTCTCCGGTAGTAGTATCCTGCGCATAATTGCGGTGCCCGCTTTGTACCATATTGAAATCGAGCCAGGTTTTATTATGAAACCAATCTGAAGAACTATAACGCCCACGTGGGTGAAAAGTAACCAGGTGTGCCGGGTCATATTTTTTTAATGTAGTACCGATGGTGTTCCACACTTCCATATGCTCATCTCCCGGGATATCGCCTCCATTCATCCAGATGATATTAGTATACTTTTTAAACCGGTTGGCCAGGAACCTTGCATAGACTGCCGCCTGTGCAGTGCTTACTTTTCCTTCTTTTACATTGCTGCCCCATACCGGAACCAATGCCATATAAATCCCACGCTTCGCCGCTTCATTTATAATAAATTCCACATGATCCCAGAAATCGTATTGCGCGCTGTCTTTGAAGTCCGCTCCATTCGTTACTATCGGTTTTGAAACATCTCCATTCGCCACGGCAAAATCTCCATAAACATTTTTGGCCGCAACGGTGTGCAGTACCATCGCCTGGATCACGTTAAATCCCTGCTGTTGCCGCACATCCAGGTAATGTTGCGCTTCCTCGCGTGTGCACTTTAAAAATAACAACCACCCCGTATCACCTAACCAGAAAAACGGTTTACCATCCGCCGTTTGAAAATAATGATGATCAGCCGCCACCTGCAGCGACGGTAATTGTTGCGCCCGAAGTGTCACCGAAAAAAAACTGCACAAAAAAGCTATCGCAAGGGATCGTTTCATATTGTCTAAGTTAAACCGAACGCCAGGGAAAACAGTCGCTCCAATAATTATTTCCATTAACTTAACGGATTCCTCCATCTGTTCCACTCCCGGCTTTTTGGTATCTAATATCCATTATTTCCAAACTGATCTGCGTTATTAATCTGGTTCAGGAAACCAAATGGAATGGGTCGATTGTAGTGCTTGGCAGGAACAAAATTTGTAAAAGCCGTCCTGTTATAGTTTTGCAAGCGTGTCTCGAACGCTTTGTTCCGTTTTAAAAGCGCCCAACGATTATATTCACCGCACAATTCCCGGGCGTATTCATCAAAAACATCGTTCATCGAAGCCGTTGTCAATTGCATGCCGGTGCCAGCGTTGAAGTCGGCAATATTCCGGCAGGCGCGCTTGCGCAACACATTGAGATAGTTGGCCGCGGCAGCTCCGTCGTTATTTACATGAAGCGTTGCTTCCGCTGCAATTAAATATACTTCGGCCATCCGCATGATCATAATGTTGCCAAGTTTTTGCTGAAAATTACCGCCCAGCCATCCGCCGTCGAAGTTGTGGTTAAACTTCATCATGGCAGGAAACAGGTTGGCCAAACTTGCCGATGGGAACCCGTTTGTTGTTGTAACACTTTTATAAGTGCTTCCGGTGGGGTCTGCAGCCAGATCGAATAAATCATTAATATTCACGGTTACATACCTGCGGGTCTTTTTATCGGCGGCTGTCAGCGGATCTTTGCTTAAATAAGCAAAGAAGCGGTCTTCATCTGCTGCCAACGGGTAAGGGTTCACATTGGCATTGGCAATAGTGGTCAGATCCGAAGTGGCGCCAGCATGCGCGCCTTTATTCCAGATCATCGGAATATACTGCCAGGTTGCGTTTTTAGATGCATTACGGGCATTTACATCGGCATAGGGATAAATTTTTTCTCCCACATGCGAAGCGTCGATACCATATTTGGTGCACATTGCCGCAGTAAGCGTAATGGTAGCGGCACTGTACGATACATTAGCGGGAGAAGGCACACCCGTGCCCAAACTTGCAATGGCCTGCACACCGGAATAGTTGGCAAATGCTGTGACAAAGGTATTTTCCCATCTTTTATCATACTGGGCATTAAAGCAATCTACCAGGTATTTAGTAGGTGCAATGAATTGCTGGTTCAAACGCCCGTAGTACGCATTCGATGTATTGGAGTTTACGCTTCTTTTGAAGACGTCGGAAGTTCCGAAAGCATCATCCAGCTTGGGGTAATAGTGGAGGTATATATTAGGTTTAGAGTTCCCTGTAAAATAATCATACGAAGCGTCGTAAGGATCCAGGCCATAAGCAGTAAACAAAGCCTCCGCGTTCTTCCGGTTATTCGCCGCGGCGAACACCATCGAAAAATCATTGTACAGCGTGGCATTCAATGCACCGCTATTGTTGATCAGACTGTCTGCCACTTCTTTTGCACGCAGCCAGTACGATTTCCCATTTTCACTTAACCCCTCTCCTGCTCCCTGCGCGTATACGCGGGCCAAAAGTCCAAACGCCGCTTTCTTTGTAACCCGCGCTGCATTTCCGCCATAAGGCGTTACCGGCAGGTTTTGATAAGCAGTTTGTAAATCCGCAACGATCTGGGCATAAATTTCAGCAATATCATTGCGCTTGGGGTTTGGGTCTTTAACAGGACTATCGGTTAACACCAAAGGAATCTTACCAAATTGAGCTACCAGTACAGAATAGTAGTACGCTCTTAAAAGCCGCGCCTCTGCGGTCAGCACTGTAATATCAGCGGCATTCCCATCTACTAATTGCGCTGCAAGCTGAATTGTTTTATTACAGTCTTTTATGGAACCCCAGGCATAATCCCATACATTTTTTACAATACCGGAATTGGTTGTAAATTCCTCATAAGCCATTACATCTTTGTATTGATTATGGTTGCCGTAGGGGAAGGTCCACAGATCTGTGCCCACTTCAGAAACGATCCCGTAAGGCATCCCGATAAGCGATCCCCAAAGCCCGGTATAACAATTGGACTGATAGGCCTTCCAGCCATCAAAGTTGCGCAATACATTTTCTTCCGATAAAGCCGAAGGATTGTACTCTTTTAAACTGCAGGATGTTGCGAATATTGCGATAAGCAATGCCCAGCCTATTCTTTTTATATTATTAGTTTTCATTTGCAAGTTTTATGAATTCAATGATTAAAATGTCACGTTCAGCCCAAGCACCACCTGTTTGGTTAACGGGTAGCTGAGCACGCCGTTCATTTCCGGGTCATATTGTTTTAGCAGCGGGCTTTTTGCAAGGACCACCGGATTGGTGATCGTGCCATATAAACGAAACTTCTGCAGCGCCAGTTTTTTTATCAGGTTCGACGGCAAAGTGTATCCTATGGTGATATTTTTAATTTTAAAGAAAGAACCGTCCACATAGGAAAGGCCGGCAAAGCCCGTCATTGAAGAGGTTGTGGCCTGATAGTTCATCACCGGGAAATCATTGGTGGGGTTTTCCGGTGTCCAGTAATTAAAATATTCCGGAATCGTTCTTGAGGGGCTTGCGTTGGTTGCAAAGCCACTGGGCTGGTACCACCCCAGCATATTATAATTGATCATTTGCCCCCATCTGAAATACGCATATACCGTCAGATCAATATTCTTGTATTTAAATCCATTCTGGAACCCAAGCGACCAGTCGGGAGAATTATGGCCCAGCACCTGGTAATCATTGGCACTATAGCTATATTTTGAGTTGGCAGCGGTAAGGCTGGAGTTGTATTTCTGCGCCGCGGTAAGATCATTATAATAATAGGTTTGGGTACCATCTGCAGCCGTTTTTACATACACACCATTATCCAGCCGGGTCATTCCGGGCACATCTACTTTCAGGTCACCGGGGCGTTTTCCAAACACAGCGGCGTCAGTTGCTTCGCTTGTTTGCCAAACA
This sequence comes from Niabella sp., assembly GCA_017744795.1. Taxonomy (GTDB): domain Bacteria; phylum Bacteroidota; class Bacteroidia; order Chitinophagales; family Chitinophagaceae; genus Niabella. Next base: position 80,700 of record JAGIAQ010000002.1, read on the forward strand.
CCGTCCAGCTTATAATTCCGGAACGAGTTTACGGGCTGACCGATGGTAAGGGTGTACACGTCATTGGTGATATTATTGGCAACACCACCGATCAGTTTAAGAATTTTCTCTTTATTATAGGAAAATGCCGCGGAGGATGTCCACTCAAAATCCTTTTTAATAATGTTCCGGGTATTTACGGACAGTTCCAACCCCCTGTTCAGGGTCTGGCAGATATTGAGGTAAGTTTGATATTGGGTACCGAACTTATATGTTCCATAAATTATGGGGGAAGGAACGCTCCAGATAACGCCGTTGGTTTTTGTGTTATAAAGATCCAGCGCCAGATCGATACGATTCTTTAAAAGGGTGGCATCCACACCAATATTGGTGTTGTACGATTTCTCCCATCCCAAATAAGGGTTGGTAATATATTGTGAACTGCGGTAAATCGGCTGCGCTACACCACCCAGCGACATATTGCTGCTCTCAAGCGAGGTTACTGATGCATAGGGATCAATCTTAGCCGTTCCCGTAACGCCCCAGCCTACCCGTAGTTTAAGATTGTCCAGCCAATCCTTTGTACCTTCCATAAAGGGCTCTTCAGAAATTCTCCAGCCCGCTGCCGCGGCAGGAAAATTATCCCACTGGTTGGTTTCATATAATGAAGAGGCCCCGTCCCGGCGAATGGAGGCCGATAAAAGATATTTTCCCTGATAGGAATAATTCAACCGGCCAACAAAACCAAGAGTCTTTGACATATTATACGAAGACCAGGAAGTCGAATTCACATCTGCGGTAAAATTGTACCACTTAAAATTGTTAGATATGATGTTGCTTTGGTTCATCCGGGTTAACGTATTTTTATTGTCGTACCAGGAGCTTACCCCTGTAAGGGTAAAATCATGATCTTTTGCCACTTTGAAGTTATAGGTCAGGATATTTTCCCACTGATAGCCCAATGACCGGTTCTGAAGAATCTGCGCAGTGGCAATGCCTGCGTTATTGTAGGTATAGTTTACGGAGCCAACACCATCAAACCGGTAATTATTGGAATAGGTAAGCCAGCTACCCACGCGGGAAATAAAGCTTAAGCCTTTTACAGGTTTGATTTCGATATACGGGTTTACATAAACCTTCAGATTATTGTCCAGGTTTGCATATACGCCCGGCTGATAGTTAAGCAGCAGGTTGTACACGTTATTTCCCAGGTTCGTGTTCAGGGTACCATCGTCATTGTACGGCTTTACAAGAGGGTCGGTCACGAGGGCGTTTTCCAGTTTATCCTGGGCTTTATTCCGGTCTACATAGGATATCTGGGCGGTGCTTCCGATCGTGATCCAGTCTCTTATCTTATGATCAATGCGCATACTGGTGGAGAAGAGCTTATAATCATCGCCCCGGTACTGGCCTTTTTCGTCTGTGTAGTTGAAAGAGGCATAGGCTTTGGTTTTCTCTGTACCGCCCGAAACACTCAGGCTATAATTTTGAGTAGCGGCATTTTTTTGCAGAAATTGATCTGCCCAGTTCACAAAATTGCCTTTCTTAAAAATAGCATACCGGTCTGTACCAAAAATTTTCTCATCGTCTGCCGGCGACTGCCAAAGCGCCCCGGTGGTTGTCCATTTGTTATTTGTCGCATCCCATACATACTTATAGGCGTCTCGCTTGGTTTGCAGATAAGAATCGCCGGAGCGCATTTTGGGGGTAACGGACCAGCCATTATAACCATAATAGCTATTAAAGTCGATATTTATTTTTCCGGCCTTACCTTTTTTTGTTGTGATAATAATAACTCCGTTCGATCCGGCGGAGCCATACACGGCAGTCGATGACGCATCTTTCAATATATCGATTGATTCGATATCATACGGATTTAAAGTGGCATAATCTCCCGGCAACCCATCTATTATAAACAGGGGCGTACCGCTGGCTGTAAAAGAGCGGTTACCGCGCAACTGCATATTAACGCCGGCTCCCGCTTGTCCGGAGGAACGGGTGATATCCAAACCGGCAACCCTGCCCTGCAATGATTCCATTGGGTTTGGGCCCGGTCGGGCAGTAATATCTGCGCTTTTTATAGACACCACAGCGCCGGTCAGATCCCGTTTCTTAACCGTTCCGTAACCGATCACCACGACATCATCCAAATTGCCGGCAACACTGTTTAATGCAACATTCAATTCGGCCTGTTCTTTAATGGTGATCTCTTGGGTGGCGTATCCCGCATAGCTGATGGTTACTACCATCCCCGGTTTTGCGTCACTGATCGTGAAGCTTCCATCTGTGGCCACCAGTGCGGCGCGATTCGTTCCTTTTATAAGTACCGTAGCATTGGCCAGCGGCTGCCCGGTAGCTTTATCAGTAACTGTACCTTTCAGCGCTCGCGTTTGGGCATGACCGGCAACGCAGCATCCGATACAAAACACTACCAATAAGGCAAGTCTGAAAATGAGTCTTGGATTCATGTGCTTGTTTATTTTATTCTATTATGGCAATTGGCCTTCGCAGCTCCCATCAGGATCAACTGTCCGGGCTTTTCTAAAAGACTATTATTGAAAACGTTTACATTCTATTTAAAAAAAAATCAACTTTTTGTCCCGCAGGATTTACGAATCATCAATTGGGTATTAACAATATGACTTACGGGCGGACGTTGCGGCGCTTCAATTCGTTTGAACAATAATTCGATGGCCTGGTGCCCTATTTCATATCCAAATTGCCGAACCGCTGTAAGTGCAGGGTTTAATGAATTGGCCCAATACATATCGTCAAACCCGACAATCGCTATCTCCTGTGGTATTTTAACTCCCTGTCCGTGCAGTACTTCCAATACCCCCAGTGTAAGCAGATTGTTACCTGTAAAAATGGCTGTGGGTCTTTTTTTCATTTTCAAGACCTGGGCGGCTAATTCCACCCCGCTTTCATAATTGGAGTGTTTGCTGATGATCAGCCCTTCATCCACCCGCAATTTATACTGCTGATGAGCGGCTCTGTAGCCGGCAATGCGTTCATGAGATGTGGGGATCTGCAGATCACCGGCAATATGAGCGATCCGCTTATGCCCTAGTTTAATAAGATGTTCCGTTGCCGCAAAAGCTCCTGTTTCATTATCCGATTTGACCACATCGGTTATAAGATTTTTTAACTCCCTGTCGATACATACAACGGGAAACCCTTCCCCGATCAGGCTTTCAACATACTTTTCTGTCCGGGGTGTTGTAGCTACGATACAGCCATCTACCGACTCACTCCTTAAGGTATCGATGTAGATCCTTTCCCTGCGGGCATCCTGGGAAAAATCGCCAATGATGATCGTGGCGCCGTGGGCAGACGCATAGGCGTCAATCCCGCTGATGATGTCAATATAATAAGGGTTATGAATATCGGGTATCAGCAAGCCAATGAGCTTACGGGACCGGTGCGTACTCCGCAGACGCTGCGCTGCACGGTTGGGCCGGTAGCCCAGTTTTTTGATCGCAGCATTCACGGCAAGCCGGGTGGCCTCCTTTACAACAGCTTCCCCGTTAATTACCCGGGAAACGGTTGCTATGGAAACACCTGCGCTGCGCGCCACATCTTTTAAATCTGATTTTGTAGTACCAGCCATCACAAAGCATTCGTTAAAATGTAAACGTTTTCAAACATATGACGAATATTGCATATCTCCAAGTTTCCGGGCAATTATTTTAGCGCCTGCGGGTTTTCTTTGATCGCCACATTTTTTGCCACCAAGCACTGAACCACTTCAGCATTTTTTACCGCGAGCTTCGCTCACGGCTATTCAAATTAAAGCCCTTCGGGCTTATCTTGACGCGTAGGTCTCCGGAACAATCCATTTTGAATTTGAAAGCAACGCTCCTATTGCACGATCCATGCTATGGCAGCCTCCCCCGGAAAGACCAGGCTGATCGCATTATTTTCAACGGTCACTCGTTCAGTTTTGAGCAGCTTTCCCGTTTTAGCACTGATATAATGCACGCTTGCCTTACCATGTAATGACGGCACATTAATTTGACTCTTCCCTGATCTGTTATTATATACAATCAATCCCTTGCTACCCTGTAACACATAGTAGTCATTACCATTAACACCTGGCTTCATTTCCGAGGCTGCCGTAAGCAAGCCTTTATCTGTTTCCCCCGGCAATGCTGCCAGAGAGCCGCCCGCCATAAAAACGGCCCAACCAAATTTATCGGCATCATCTGCAGAATAAATAACTGCTTTATCAGGATATTGGGCGCGATATTCTTTTACGGCCCGGTATACCTGTTCAAAAGAGCTGGGCTTGGGTTTTAATAACCGTGCCCATTGACGGGGCGCCAGGCTTTTACCGCCCTCCGGAGCATACGTCGATCCATCAGCCTGATAATGCCAGTATTTAATATCGATAACATTCACTGTGGATGCATATTTCGGCTCTTTCAGTATGGCGTCCTGCACATCTTTAGTGGTGCTTAGGCCGATATATTCCTTTTTATTTTTTTGTTCCCAGTCAGCAATCGTTTCCAGCCAGAATTGTACAAAATGCAGGGGCCCGGTAAACTCTTCTGCCGTAAACTGTATCACATTACTATTGTTCTTAAAATTGTCCAGGCACTTCCAGATGTACTGCTGATGCAGCTTCCGGCGTTCAGGCTGCTGCACATCGTAAAACTGTTCGGCGTAAAAAATGCGCTTGTCGCCTGCAAAATTCACCGGTTCGTTAAAACCGGTGTTATTGATATTGTTGGCTGTACGCCAGGGAAAATCGGCATAATGGGCTCCTGCCTCTATGATGTTATGCTGAAAATAATTCTGATGCAACAATACTATCCCGTTCTGTCCGGCCAATGCGGCAAACTGCTGCATGCGGTTCCAGTACCATTGGTTGTATTGAGTCAAATCATACTTGCTCAGGCCGTCCCATGCAGAATCAATTCCTGTCCGTTTAAAGGGAAGTTCGTAAAAAGGCGGCCACACTTCGCCATCCATTCTCCGGATGCGCTCATGATCATCTCTCCGCCGTTCATACCACAAAGCATAGTGCTGGTTGAGGCCTACAATGTTATTGGCTTTCATAGAATCCACTACCTGCTGCAGGTCATCGGTAAGTCCGGGCCCGATGCGCCCCGGAACAAAGCGGGTGATGGCCAACTTGCGTTTGGCCTGCTCCAGATCCTTCGCTTCCACGCCTCCGTTCCACCAGGGCACTTCTTCTACCGTTCCTTTCAGCACCGCTCCGGTACCGTTTGTAAGCCAGCCGTTCTGTAGCTGCATGGATGCAGCTGTAACGGCCGGTTTAGTCTGGTTCACTACTTTAGCAATAATTTTCGCGCCCTTTGCTTCAGTGCTTATCGCATTATGTACCGCTGCCTGCCGGATCCATTCGATCATTTGCAGTTTTGGTTTTATTGCCTCTTTGGTTAATTGCTGCGCCACCGCTACGGACGGACTGCTGGATGCTTCAGATTCCACATTTAGAATAAACGACTGCTGCAGTGCAGGTTTTCCCAACCGTTCCTGCAATTGTGTGTAATAAAAGCTCCGGGGCACCAGTGTATTGTTTGATTCCGCCCAATAGCCATCGCCGGCAAACTGGCTCCAGGAGCCTAATGCCCAGTTTTGGGCTGTGGGTGGTTTATAACAATCAATACGCGCAGCACTGCAATTCCAAAGCAAACAATTGGCAGCCGACCAGCCGGCGCCCTGCCCGTCCTGCCCCCTGTTCCCAAAACGGATGGCGTTACCATCCACCACTACCGCATCAAACAAGACACCGGAGGCCCAGCGATCAATGGTACCCGAGAAATTATAAGGCCGTTCGGAATAACATTGCACAAAAGCATTGGGGCCTGCCGCCGTATGCCCCGCGGAAAAATCATGATAGCCATTAACCGCATAACAGCGCTGGAACAGGGTTTGCTGCCCTCTTGTAAAAAAAGTATATCTTCTTTGTCCGCCAATTTCGGAAACCGGTTCCTGCGAAATACAGTCTTCAACCGTTACCCGGCTGGCTGTTTCCAAAAGATAAACTGCCGAGCCGGCAAAATGTTTAAACGAAACCTGTCGGGCCCAGGCATCCCGGACATTTTCCATCGTTATGGCCATCCAGCGGTGATCCTCATCTTTTGGATATCGTTTATCAAAATCAGATACCAGTGTAATATTTTCTATGCCGACATCTTCGATCCGCCCGGGCCAGCTGAAACCTGCAACAGTACCGCCGCCATATTTTTTATCAAAAGCATTCGTCAAGGGTGCATCAATCGTAATTTTATTTCCGGCCACAGCTGTTATTGTTCTACCAAAATTCAGATCTACTTCACCCGGCTTCCATCCCAATGCAGAGAGCCCTCCACCAAAGCTGCGCACGCCCAACAGATCGATCCACTCCTGTGTGGAGGGGCGTTTGATGGTGATATCGTCACCAACTTTAAAAGTACTGGCATCGGCTACCGAAAAGGAAATGGCATTTACCGGTACATAATCCTGCGCAATGGCCGTTTCTTTTTTATGCGTCCGGTCATCGGTTCCTGCCACGCGTATAAGGGCATCCCGAATGCTTCCTTTGCCAAACAGCACTGTTTCTCCTGCAGCACCAGCCCCCCGCAACACCACGCCCGATTGCTTTATAAGCAATTGCCCTGTGATCGGGTACGTTCCTTTTTGCAACAACACCGCACCACGAAACCCACTCCTGTCTGGCGCCAGAGCAGATACATAGTCAATAGCAGATTGAATAAGAGCCGTTGCATCTTCGTTTGTAACCGGCACAACAGCCTTCACCGGAACCAATGGAATGGGTTCATCGGAAGCCTTGTACCCGCAATAAGAATAATCGGGAATGCGATCGCCCGTATTAGCATCAGTGGTATACACCAGCTTCCCTTTTTCTGCGGTAACAGGCAACACCGGTTTAGGTGGCTTGGGTTTTTGTGCTGCTATCGCTGAACCAATTGCCAGCGCCGTTATTAAGAGAAATATTGTTTTCAAAATATTGTTTTTATCGTACTATAATCTATAGCGGGCCAAATGGTGTTCAGTGCTTCTGTGGCAACCACATCAGCCACAGAGACACTGAAACACTGAATAAAGAAACCCCGGATTACCGGGGTGTTACTGTATCCAAATGTACTAAACTGTTCAGGTAGTTCTCAATATTGCTGTATCCGTTTGCTGCAATGGCAGGAGCATCGGCAGCGTTATGGGGATTCAGCCCTTTTTTCTTTTCATAGTCATCCGGTATACCGTCATTATCCGAATCTTTATAAGGTGTGCCTTTATAAACCGGGTAACCGCCCACCTGCTGGATATCTGCAATGATCCCGTCTTTGTACGAATCCGGCGCCAGCCTGCGTTTCAGGTATTTTGAAACCGGGGCCGGCTTTGCATCTTTACTGTACGTGATCTTCCCTGTTCTTACGTCTTCCACGATGCGGCGGTCCACCGGATCGCGCACGGGCAATATCGCCCCTGCATTTTTCAATACATAATCGTAGGCCTGTGTTGCTGTCAGTATCGGAAAGGCGGCCATTGGAAAAGGCTTGTCCACTTTGATCCGGCTCAGCGCAACGGCCGCATCAGCCTTATCTTCCAGCTGTACCCCACCGGCCCAGTTGTCTTTCGTAACTTTTTCATTGCCTTCTACAATATTTCCGTTTACATAGGCTTTCCCAAAGATCAGTGTATCTTTTCTTGACCGGCTGGATTCGGGTTTTAAAATACGGTAGGCAATGGGCTGATTCTTTGGGGTGATTGGTCCGGGTTTGTAATAGTTGTTGATAAAATTAAAGAAGGATTTATCATCGCCACCGTCTGCACTGCGGTTCCACCAGTTAAAGATCACATTATTGGCGAAGCCAAAATCGCCATCCATGCCCACCGAAGGATTTCTTGCCACATTGTTAGCCCAGAGGTTGCGCATAAACGTACTGTTCCTTCCTCCAATGGTGCTGCCAAAGGCATGATTCCAGGTATCCAGTGCTTCTGAAAAAATAGAGTTCTGAATGGTAACATTTACGGTTGGTAATTTTTCGCCTTTGCCATTCGACTGCCGGTCGTATACGTGCCGGTAAATGCTCATGTTCTCATCCAGCCCCCAGCTGGCAGAAACGTGATCGATCATAATATTCCCAACAGGGTTTCCCCCCACGGCATCATCTCTCCGGGTAACTTCCGTTTGTCCTCTTCTGAACCGCATAAAACGGATGATCACATCGTGCGTATCAATCAACAGCGATTCACCGGCAATGCAAACCCCATCGCCAGGGGCGCTTTGCCCTTCAATAGTAAGATAGGGTGCGCGGATATTGAGTGGGCGGCTTAAATGAATGATCCCCGCTACATTAAAAACAATGATCCGCGGACCACCCTGTTCGCAGGCCCAGCGAAAACTGCCGGGTCCATCGTCATTCAGATTTGTTACAACAAAAACTTTTCCACCGCGTCCGCCCGAAGTATAGGCCGCGCCCCCCTGCGCGCCCGGGAAGGCCGGGAGCGCTGCCTTTGGAAGGTCTGATGACTTTGAAGCGCCCGGCACATAAGGCTTTCCGGCTTTTTCGCCCGCTTCTACTATAGGCAGGGCTGTAGCCCAAGCTTTATCAGAAAGTTTTTGATAACCGGCCATAACCGCATCCGCAGAATCTTCCACCGCTTTCGGAATAACCGGGTATTGGGCTGCCGCTTGTTTCTGTGAAAGCAGCATCCCGGTAAATCCTAATACATACAACCAATTCCTGTTCATTATTTATTTTTATTTATACGATTTGTACTATTGTAACAATCACCTTCATTATTTCTGATCGGAAAGTAGCTCCAACTTTGTATGTTCGACACAGGTTTCCCGCAGATTCGCGCTGATATACACAGAAAAAGATCTGCGCTGATCAGCGGGCTAAAAACTATTTTGAAACAGACGCCGCGGATTTTCGCAGAAGAAGGAAGTGTCATCTGCGCTTCGCCCCGGCGAAGATCCGCGAGAATCTGCGGGCCAGTGGAAAGCTTTTACTTTTTAATCACTTATCGTTTCTTCGCCTTACCGGCGCGAACAACACTTTCAATGCACCTTCGAAATGACAGTACTGAAAGTTATTTAGACGGCACCACGTTCTTAACGTTTACCAGGCCGTTCAAATAATTTTCGATATTACTGTACCCGTTCTTTGCAATAACTGCGGCATCGGAAGCGTCATTTGGATTGAGCCCGTTTTTCTTTTCATAATCATCCGGCATACCATCGCTGTCGGAATCCTTATAAGGCGTTCCTTTATAATCAGGGTAGCCGCCGGTTTGACAGGGATCAGTGATAATACCGATCTTATACGAATCAATAGGCAGCCGGCGGTGCACAAATTGCGTTTTAGGCAGGGGGCAGGAAGGTACATTATTGATCTTGCCGGTTTCCACCTGTTTTACAATACGCGCATCCACCGCATCCCTCCGGGGCAATGTAGCGCCAGCATTTTCCAATACAAAGGACCGCGCCGTTTGCGCATCCACCAGCGTAAGCTCTGGCATCATCAGCGGTTTCAACTGTTTCATATACGCCGTATGCTCGCCCGCATTTTTCTCCTCTTCTACCTGTACGCCGCCATTCCAGTTATCCTTTGTAATTTCAGGATAGCCCTGCATGATATTCCCGTTTACATACGCGCGGCCATACACATGGTATTTTAATTTACTGCGGCCGCTTTCAGGTTTCAGGATCCGGTGCCCCACGTTATTATCTTTAGGCGTTGCCGGCCCGGGTTGAAAGTAGTTGTTGATGATATTGAACTGTGCCCGGTAATCGCCACCGTCAACAGAACGGTGCACCCAGTTAAATATAACGTTGTTTGCAAAATTAAAAATGCCGTTCCAGCCCACAGAGGGGTTACGCCCGGTATTATCGGCCCAGAGGTTGCGCATGAAGCTGCAATTCTCGCCGCCCAGGGTGCTTCCAAATGCGTGATTCCAGGTATCTAATGATTCGGCGAAAATGGAATTCTGAATGGTGATATTTACGGTGCCGAACTTATCTTCTATTTTCCCAGTACTGTCGTTATACATATGCCGGTACATACTCATATTCTCATCCAGTCCCCAGGTTGCGGACACGTGGTCCACCATAATATTTCCCACGGGGTTACCACCGATCGCGTCATCCCTGCGTCCTACCCAGGTTTCACCCCGGCGGAAGCGCATGTAACGGATGATCACATCATGGGTATTGATCCACACCGTTTCGCCCGCGATACAAATGCCATCACCCGGTGCAGATTGTCCTTCAATAGTAACATAAGGCGCGCGCACAATAACCGGCGATTTCAAATGAATGATGCCGGCCACATTAAATACAATAACTCTTGCGCCGCCCTGTTCACAGGCCCAGCGAAAGCTTCCCTTCCCGTCATCATTAAGATTGGTTACCACGATCACGCGGCCCCCGCGGCCACCCTGTGCCACTTTTCCGCCGCCCTCGGCTCCGGGAAAAGCGGGAATCGGCGCATGCGGCAACTCATCATATCTTGAAGCCCAGGGAACATAGGGCCGGCCTTCCGTCGCTTCTTTTTTTACAATGGGATAGGCGATGGCCCACATACTGTCTGAATGCTTTTCCGCAGCATCCATCAACAGCTTTGCCTTATCCTGGTCTTCTTTTGAAACCTGGGGATATTGGGCCGCCACTACTCCGCTTAAACCAATACAGCATACCAATGCTCCAATCTTTAGTTTATTTATCATACTTCTTGTTAATTTATCAAATTATAGCTTATAGCTCGGTATTGGTTTAGCTGTGAAAATTATTTTAACGGATCAAAACCTCCGCCCCAGTTATTGTTCTGTTGCAGGTTCGGGTCATTCGAGATCGCCTTCATCGGGATCGGGAAAAAGTAATATTGGGTTAAGAAATTAATCGGATATGTATCTAAAACGGTAACAGAATTTGATTTATCATGATTGTCATTTCTTATCGTGGTAAAATACTTAGCCGTCATACTATCCAGGTTTTGGTTATCCCTGAAGGCAGCATTAGTTAAATCTTTCAATTGCGCTGCCGTAGGTATTCCGGTTCCTGTTTTTAAAACAATCCGGATACGGTTCCGATACCATCCGTTCAGATCTGTATTACGCTTCCACCGGTATAAATCCCAAAAGCGTTTTCCTTCAAATGCAAATTCAATTTTGCGTTCAAATAAGATAGCGTTAAATAGCTGGCTTCGCGTCATACCTGCCTGTAAGCCGTAAAGGCCATCCGAACCTGCTTCAATTCCAGCCCGTTTTCTTATCGCGATAAGCCCCGTATAACCCTCATCTCCCTGACCGGTTTTACCTACACCCACTGCGCTTTCGGCTAAATTTAACAACACTTCCGCATAGCGGATCTCCATCCAATCCGTTCCACTGTATTGAGGATTACCCTGCGTGAAAGTCCCTTCAGACACAGCTTTGCGACAATAGAATCCTGTATTTGAAGCGTTTTGTTCATTTGACTTAGAGCTGGTTTCATAGTAGGTCCATACCTTTAAATTTGCATTGCCATCCAGCGGCCAGTTACAACCGTTATATGCAATGGTCGCGTCAAACCGGGGGTCTCTGTTTTTGTAATACAATGAATCGGAATAAACATATTTTGTTGAAATCCCTGGCATTTTCCCATCCTTCATAGGATAGGCACTCACGAACTCCCAGGTAGGTGTGTTGGAACCGCTACCTTGCAGGTATTGCGGCCTGCAGGATTTATCCCAGCCATTGTTTTTATTTTGTTGATCGGTGGCAGTTGTATTATATTCTGTAACAAATACCGCTTCAGGGTTGCTAATGGCCAGGGTTGTACCGTTAGCTCCTTTCGTGAACCACATATTCTTATAACTGCTATTTAAGCCATACCCATTTGCGTCTAAAAGCGTTTTGGCTTGTAAATTAGCATTGTACGCTGCCTGCCAACGTTCCGGCAAATCATTAGGGTTAAACATAGGGCTTGCATAATACAATAATATACGCCCCTTCAATGCAGCAGCCGCACCTGATGTTATCTTACCATAATCTGCAGTGGATGGCCATTTTGCTGGAAGATAGGCAATTGCGGAATCCAGGTCTTTTATCATTTGCGTAAAACATTCGGACGTCAGGTTTCTTGGAAGTAATGCTGAATCTCTCGCAGTTTGCCCAACCCCCGGCAATGGGTTCAGCAAAAGCGGTACCCCACCGTAAATTCGCACCATATCCCAGTAACGGAATGCTCTGAAAAATAATGCCTGTCCATTAAACTTATTTTTAGTGTATTGTGAGAATGAGCTGGCATTTATCGATTGTATAAAAGTATTCAGCTGTCTTATTTTGCCCCAGTTGGTGCTCGGGGGGTTATTAGCGCTCAATGCTGTTCCATAATCTGCCGGTTCGTCCGTTCCAAAACTCATATTTCCCGTCATGATGGTGGAGCTACCGGAGCTTTCTTCAGACAATTGCGACTGCGTGCCGCTTAAGCTGCTCCCTGTATTTTGGCCACCGAAGGCCGGTAAGTTAACATCGTAAATACTATTAAGATTTAGCTGAACAAGATTCGAGTCAGCAAAAACAAAGTCGGGCGACATATTACTGAGCAGGGTTTTATCCAACACCTTATTACAGGATACCACCGCAATTGCTGCGCCGAGTAAAGCTATATATGATATTTTAAGTTTCATTTTATTTTTATTTACAGGTTAACACTTAAACCCAAACTGGTAGATTTCAATTGAGGGAACGCATCAAATGATCCCTGCGAATTATCTTTATAACTGTATGGATTGTACAGATTGAAAGGATTGATCGCCATCAGGAAAAATCGTGCGCTGTTAAAGCCTGCTTTTCTAACGATCCGCTGCGGTAGCGTATAGGAAAGATTGAGCGAGGTTACCCGAAGTGTAAATGAACTTTTCCACCAGAAAGCACTTGGCACATCGTAGGTTGATGAAAATGCCGGATTGGGATAAGCCGCATTCGGGTTATCCGGGGTATAGACGTCAGACCAGAACGCAGGACGGTTGATGTAGGTTTGATTGCCCACTTTTGTAGCCGCTGACTCTACGGCATTAATACCACCCCAGCTCATTCCTGTCATTACAGTGAGCGCAAGCGATTTATAGGAAACGCCCCAGTTAAAGTTCATACCATAATGATTGTTTTGTTTATTGCGGATATAGGTCTGATCATTAACATCAATAACTCCGTCCGGTGCCGCATATTGGCCGGTTGTTTTATCCTGTGGTCCACGAACATCAGCATAGTAAAGCATTCCGGGCTTTAATTGATCTACTGTATAGCCCAGCATTTTGGTAACATGATATTTGGCTACATAAGCATCGATATCAGCCTGGGTGCGGAACATTCCCAGGTATTGATACCCCAGATATCCCATATCCGTTGATTTGCCGTTAGGATCTGTAAAAGTTCCTTTGTTCAATGCTGCAACGTCTGCGATCAGCTGCTTGTTATCGGCCCAGTTAAAGTTCACAGTAATATTATACCCCCAGTCTTTTCCGATCCGATCCTTCCAACCTACAGACGATTCTACCCCAAATACATTTATTGAGGCAAAATTTTCTGACGGAATGATTGCTCCAATCAGGAACGAAGGCGAAGAGGTTAGGTTAGACAACATGTTATAGCCGTGATTCAAATAACCATCAACGGAAGCTGTTAACCGATTGCGCAAAAAGGCTGCATCAATACCTCCGTTATATTTAACCTGGTCATCCCAGCGTACATTAGTATTTGCGATCTCAAGATTCGTTGCTATCGCATTACCTCTGTCTGATCCGCCGCCAAAGACAGCAGAGCGGCTGGTATAAAGCCCGTAATTCCTTAACCACTGATAGGCTTTGGTATCATCAACCCCCAAATGCCCAAGGGAGAATCTTAATTTCAAACTATTTACTACATCCTTTAAACCCGAAAAGAATGGTTCCTCAGATATAACCCAGCCGGCAGACCCGGATGGAAAATATCCCCATCTGTTCGCGGGGGCAAAATTGGGGCTGGCATCTGCGCGAAATTGGAATTGCAATAAATATTTATTGGAATAATTATAATCTAACCGGCCAAAATAAGCCAGACGTCCGGTTTCTGAAGTAACTTCCACAGATGTCTGGGCGCCCGTAGCAAAATTCTGGTTGTCGTACCCTCCAATCAATACCCCCTGTACCATACCTGCAACGCCATCTGTAAATGATTCGCTTTGTTCATACCCGGCCAGTACCCCTACATGATGCTTTCCAAATTGCCTGTCGTAGTTAAGCAAGCCGTTTAACTGGTAGGAATTGGTATATGTGGGATTAAGACGTATCCGGTCACCATTATTCATCGAGTACACCTTATTATATGTTGTATCCATGATATGATTGTGCGTGCCCAACATATTAAATTGGTAAACATTATAAAAAGTGCCATACTGCTTCCCAAAAGCGTAATTCAGATTTTTGTTAAAATTAACGGAAGCTCTTAGTCCTTTAAGAAAAGGGAATTCATAAGAAAGGCTACCCTGAAAATTAACGGTAGTGCCTATAGAACTGGTATAGTTATTTGCTCCATGTACACCAAAATAATTGTAGTTATTGATACTGGCGTTCGTACCGGAATTGGGGATCAAAATAGGCAACCCGTTTACTGTTGGTGCGTATAGCGGCGATGCAGTAATCAATGTTTTCCAGTCGTTATCCAATGATTCGCCTCCCTGTTTATTAAAAGTATTTTTAAGATCGGAAAGGTTGGCGCTTAAAGAGAGGCCCAACTTTAATCCTTTAGCCACTCTAATATCGCTGCTGGAACGAAACGTATATCTCTTGTAACGCAGCCCATCAAAATTGCTATTCTGATCAATATAGCTTAAACCGGCAAAATAGGTAGCATTCTCACCACCACCGCTAACATTAACCGTATGTCTTGTTTCATGCGCACTATGGAAGGCCATATCCAACCAGTTATAACTTGGCGCCGTTTTAAAATAATTCAGTTCATCCTGGGTAAACGTTGAATTATTAGCATTATACTTGGCAGTATCATAGTTTGCATTGCCGAGATAATAAGCGTTTAAGTAGTTTGCCTGCTGGTAAGCATTCAGCATTTTTGGCATTTGAATAGCATTGGTAGTACCATAAGTACCGCTATAGGTAACATTGGCTTTTCCGGCTCTACCCCGCTTGGTTTTCACAATAATGACACCATTGGCGCCTAACACCCCGTAAATGGCAGCAGCAGCATCTTTTAATACCGAAATATTTTCCACTTCTGTCACATCCAAAAGATCGAAATCAGCTTTGGTACGCACAATATCATCGATCACATATAATGGATCTTTTGATCCTCCATCTTTTGAATAAAAGACCGGGGAGCGAACATCGATCGTAGCGGGCTGTCCGGGCCTTGCAAAACCACCTGAAACATTAACACCGGGAATCTGCCCGCGCAGGGTTTCAGAAAGATTGCCCGCAGGGATATCCTCAATGGTTCCCATATTAACCGTTCCGACGGCTCCGGTTAAATGGCTCTTCCGCTGGGTACCATACCCGATCACCACTACCTCATCCAGCTTGTTATCCTGTTTTTTGAGGCTTACTTTAATGTTATCCCCCGGCATTACTTTTAATTCCCCGTATTCGTAACCGACATGGGAATACTGCAGCGTAGCTCCTGCAGCAGGTATATTCATGGTAAAAATACCCTGCATATTCGATACTGCCGATTGCGGGCCATTCTTTACTTTAATGGTGGCGCCGGAAATAACTTCTCCGGTGGAATCGTCAACAACCTGTCCCGAGATAGTTTTCGTTTGCGCCTGTGCCTGTAACCCCCAACAGGTGATCATTACGATGCACGCGACTTTTACAATTGTTTTGTAGAACATATGGCTTTTCTGTTTTTTTGTTATTTATTTATTTGGTTGCTGTGTTTTCATACGTTCCTGCCATTCTTTGCTTTCTTTATTTACATCATAGCCATGTGATGATAAATAATTATTAATGCGCCCTTTGTATTTTCCAAACCATGCGTGTTTTTTCTCTGAAGATCCGGCATCCATTGCCTGCTCCCGCGCTTCCGTCAACGCCTCCATAATGTATCTCTTTTCTTCAGCCGTTAATCTGGGGATCATTTCCAGGTATCCCTTATAAGTGATCGGCAATACATTGTATGTCATACCATTCTTAATGACATCAATCTGTCCGGCATCCAGGGATTTAGACAGTTGTGTTAAATAAGTCTTGTGTTGTTGCGTTTTTTCGGCGGTAACTTTTTTTTGCTCGTCCGCTAACGCCGCGTCTGTTGCTGCTTTATCCTTCCCTGTGCTTTTGATCGCTTTTACGGCAGCAGCATCCCGCGCGTCAATTGCGCTCAGGTCTATATATTGTTGTGCTACGGCATCCCGCACCTTATAAAACTTTACAGAATCTTTTATCCCCAGCGGCGTAACAATTTTATACGCACGGGCATCGATACTTTTTTTATACGCCATTGCCGCTTCAGGCGATCCCTGCTGTGCGTGGGCTACGCCAACGATCAGCATTCCTGTTAAAGCAAATTTTCCAATGAAACGCGAGCCATCCTTTCTAAATAACCAGAGCATAGTACAACCGTTGAAGGAGTTAAAAAATGATTTCCTGAAACTGACGTTAAAAATAGAACGTCCTGCAAAAGCAAGCAATGTCATGTTTCGCTAAGAAAATGGAATATTTTCCTATTTTACGCAATGGTTTGCGTTCACCAGCAGGAGCCCTCTAAGGCCCTTGAATGCGTTGTCAAAGCGGAAACCCCGCTAACAGCGGATTCCGGAAAGAAATTTCAGAAAGGATTAATATGTAATATATTATTTGTATGATTTACGTTTAATTACAGGCAATCGGCCTTTATTTCACTAGAACTTCGACGGTTGCAGCTCCCAGTCCTGTCGCTGTAACGCTAATGGTCGCAGTACCTTTGCGCAGGCCTTTTATTATCGCCAGCCCCAGGCCATTGTACACTTTATGCTGATCCGTCTGAAAGGGCTCCAGGTCTGCAGGGTAGCCATTATCCATGGCCACCACTTTTGCACTTGTGGTAGTCGTTACTTTAACCAGATTATCGGCCATGGGCACCTGGTTCCCGTCTTTATCCACGATGCGAATGGTAACAAATGCCAATTCATTCTCCACCAGGTGAATGTTTCTATTTTCAACCAACAGTTCGATCCGGGCGGGCGCCCCGGCTGTTTTCACGGTTCGTTCCAAAACCTTGTTTCCGTTTTTATAGGACACCACTTTTAGCGTTCCTGGCGTATAAGGTACGTGCCAGGTTACATGAAAGGAAGTATCTGCCTTTCTTTTGCGACCCAGTGTTTTTCCATTTAAAAAAAGCTCCGCTTCGTCTGCATTATTATAATAAGCCATTACATCAACTGTCTGCCCCTTGTTCCAGTTCCAGTGCGGTACTAAATGTAGTACCGGTTTTTGCGTCCACTCGCTTTGATACATATAATATACATCCTTTGGAAAGCCAGCCAGGTCTACAATTCCGTAATAGGAACTTCGTGCAGGGTAAGGATACGGCACCGGTTCGCCGATAAAATCAAAGCCGGACCAAACAAATTCACCAGACAAATAATCATATTTTTTTATGATACACCAGGTTTGCTCATGCGTGGCCCCCCAGTAGGCTGCAACATTATCATAAGCAGAAACGGTGAAGTCCGGGTTACCGTTTTCAACATATTTAAATTTGGAAGACGAGGGCCATTTACGAACGGAATCCGCAGGACCGTCGTAGTGTCCGCGCGTGGCCAATCCTGAGACGGTTTCAGTGGCGATGAATTTTTCTCCGGGATAGTTTTGAGGAAAAGCCGCGTAGGAGTCGATGTGATAATTCAACCCAACAACATCCAATGCTTTGGATTGATAAATGAAATTCTTTGCAGGATCATTCTCGCTCAATGCACAGGTCACGGGCCTTGTAGCATCCAGCGCTTTAACGATGCCTGTCAATTCCTTTGCCAGGAAGATACCCGTGGAATCAAACTGCTCCCTTATTTCATTACCGATGCTCCACATAAAAACACTGGGATGGTTCCGATCCCTTTTTACCATATGTTCCAGGTCCCTGCGATGCCAGGCGGGAAAATCGCTGAAATAATCATACTTGTTCTTCTTCTTAGCCCACATATCAAAGGACTCATCCATAACCAAAAATCCCATTTCATCGCACAGATCCAAAAATTGCGGATCGGGCGGATTATGCGCGGTACGAATCGCATTGGCCCCCATTTCCTTCAATATGCGCAACTGGCGTTTTGCCGCTGAACGGTTAAAGGCAGCCCCCAAAGCCCCCAGATCATGATGCATGCAAACGCCCAATATCTTTATCGGCTCTCCGTTTAAGAAAAATCCCTTTTTTGCATCAAAATTGAAATAGCGGATGCCAAATGCAGCCTGCCATTCGTCCATCAGTTTTCCGGCTATACTTATTTTAAATACCGCTTTATATAACAGTGGGGTCTTTACCGACCAAAGCCCGGGTTGTTTAATTTCAGTCTGCACAGTGCAGGTACTGTCATTGATCCAGTTTCCTGTTGGTAACGCCGTGGCGATCTTATTGCCGGAAGGATCATAAATATCACAACGAACTTCAACTGATCTATCGTTCTTCCTGACATTCAACAACGTTGTTGTCGCATTGAATAATGCTTTTTCACTATTTACCTGGGGCGTCGTAATAAAAGTGCCCCATTTTTCAAAGGCGATCTTCTTTGTTATAACGAGCCTTGTCTCCCGGTAAATACCGGAACCGGAATACCATCTTGAATTGGGCTGCCGGCTATTGTCTACCCTTACAGCGATCACATTTTTTTGCGCGCCCCCTTTTATAAAGGGCGTCAGGTCATACCCAAAAGAACTATAGCCATAAGGCCATTTACCCAGGTAGTGCCCGTTGATCCAAACTTCCGCATCGCGGTAAACACCATCAAACTCAATACTGATCAGGCTTCCGGGCAAAGCATCTGCAATAAATGTTTTACGATACCAGCCTATGCCTCCCGGCAAGGCGCCGCCGGCATTGCCTGCGGGATTAATGGAGTCAAAACGGCCTTCAATGCTCCAATCATGCGGCAGGTTCAGCAGGCGCCAGGTTCCGTCTTTGAACGACGCGTTTTTCCATTCAGTGTTATCGCCCAATTGAAAGCGCCAGCCTTTATTAAAGTCGATCACCTTGCGGG
This sequence comes from Niabella sp., assembly GCA_017744795.1. Lineage (GTDB taxonomy): Bacteria > Bacteroidota > Bacteroidia > Chitinophagales > Chitinophagaceae > Niabella. The sequence goes on from JAGIAQ010000002.1 coordinate 99,859, forward strand.
GAGATTGCTGCGCGGAGGTTATGCCCATCATCCATAACAAACAAATACCTATCTGTACTATATATTTCATAATGCTGTTCTTATTAGCCGGGAAGCCGGAAAAGCGGGAAGATCTTATTGCTCAATCACTGTCCACTTACCACCTTACCGATTTCCCGGCAAAAACCTAATTATCCGTTCCGGGTTTATTGACCAAACCGGAGCGTACTTTTTCCCTTATCCACCGAAGTAGCCACGGCAATGCCCCGGTGATCCTTAGCATCTACGGCGCAATAAAAATGATACACCACCCCATTGTGTTTTAATACAAACGATTTATGTGCATATTTTTTGTCATAGTCCACTGATGACTGAATCAGATTATCGCCCGTCCAATCGGTCCAGTGGATCAGGTCATACGAGCAGGCAAAGCGATTAAAGGCGCCCGGCCGGTCTGTCCAGAATGCGCCGAAGTAGAACAGCACCCATATGTTGCCAATGCGCTGGATCATCGGATCACCGGTGATCCCTGCGGGATGGTGAACTACCGGATCTTTCAGATAGCGCTTCCAATGCACCATATCATTAGACACTGCCATGCCGATGCGTTCATACCACCTTGTTTTTTTGTTATCTTTTAAGGAGTCACCCACTGCATTATAATACATAATAAAGCGATAGCCGGTATGGCGGGCCTTATCTTCTATTACGTAACTCTTAAAAAGTTTATGTCGGTTTTCCCACCATCTTACGTCAGCGTCCTGCGCGCCCAATACCGGCGCCGGCAGCCGTTGCCACTGCAAAGCCTGCACCGGAACCTGTGTTGTGTAAGCCATCCCGATCGATAAGGGTTCGGGCTCATACCCCGCGGTGGCGCCGCCGATATAAGACATCCAATACCTGCCGTTAAATTTTCCCAAATCATAATTGCCTCCCCAACGGGTATCAACCAAAGCATTATACCCCGCTTTCTGATTGGCATCCCAGCCCGTTTTGGTAAAGGCCAATTGCCGGCCCAGGGTCTTCCAGTGCAGCAGGTCTTTGCTGGCAGATAACCAGGTCTCGTACCCCCGCCCGTCAAAAACAACATAGCTCATATACCAGGTATTGCCCTGTTTATAAACCGTAGGACAATCTACTTTCTGAGCAGTATCCGGCGGCAAAACCACCAATCCGTATTTATAAGGTGTTTTTACCTCCTCATAAATCTTTTGCATTTCCACGGGCGGCACGCTGCGCTGCGCAAGGGCCGCATTTATTAAAAATATTCCGATCAGTCCTAAAACTATTTTTCGCATCATTTTGATTTTACCGTAAAACTGTAGGCTCCGGAACCTATTTTTATTTGCTGTCGCTCATAGCCTTCCGGGAAATAAATCGTAGCACTGGTGTTGGGAGGAACAGATACCGTAATAGTAAATCGTGCGGCCTCTTTTTTCCAATCTACTTCAATCAGGCCATATACCGAATGATACTGCGCGTGTGCAGTGGTGATGCTGCCAACCGGATGGGGCCTTATTTCTATTATCTTAAACCCAACAGATCCTTCGGCCTGCCGGATGCCGCACAACCCGGAATAGAACCATTCCATTAAATGCCCCAGCATAAAATGATTATTGGAAACCGAAGGCAGCGCCGCCCAGGACTCCGTGAGCGCGGTGGCGCCATGCGCCAGCTGGAAACCATACCCCGGCACATCACTCCGGTTGTTCATATCATAGATCACGTCACTGTAGCCCGCATCTTCCAATGCCCGTAAAACGTAGCGGTAGCCCACATCACCGCCGGTGAGCGCGTTGTTGTGCGCGCGAATATCCTTTACCAGGTTCCGCACTACCGCTGTGCGATCCTGCGGTTTCACAAGCCCCATATACAAAGCCATTGCATTTGCCGCCTGGCTGCCAGTCGCATATTGCTTTGTGGTAGTATTAAAGAATTTTTTATTGAAAGCCGTTCTTACGGTCTGCGCCCAATCTTCAAAAACGGGGATCTCATTTTTATCACCTAACACGCGGGCTATTTTAGAGAGAATCGTCAGGTCGTAATAATAGGTGGCCGTTGAGGTAACGCCCTCCGGTGTCAATTGCGAAACACCCGGCCGGTCGGGTCCCAGGTCGAACCAATCACCTAATCCAAAATATAAGATATTATCCTTCGCTTTTCCTTTAAGATACTGCACATATTTCTTCATCATCGGGTACGCGTCTCTTAAAATTGCCGTATCGCCATACCATTGAAATGCGTACCAGGGAAAGATCACGCCGGCACTTCCCCATTCGGGCGAATCGCGAAAGCCGCCATCAAAATGTACGTATTCCGGGGCAATGTCGGGTATCAGGCCCTCCGGGGTTTGCGCATCGATCATATCGTGCACTACTTTTTTGATCAATGCGGCAATATCATAATTGTATTGAACGGATGCGCCCATTAGTTGTGTTTCCTCCAGCCAGCCCAGCTTTTCCCGGTGCGGACAATCGGTAAAAACGCTTACCATATTACTGCGGATGGCCCAGCGGATCAGGTCGTTGGTTTTATCAAATAACTCATTCGAACAACTGAAGGATCCTATTTCATTGGCGCTGTTGCGGATGTGCAGGCCCTGTAATCGTTTAATAACCGGAAGGCCTGTATTATCCGCCTCCGGCGTTGCCCCTTCTACCTGCACATAACGAAACCCATAATACGCAAAACGCGGCTGCCACTCCTCCACGCCTTCCCCCTTTAAAACATAGGTATAATAATGGGGCGATCCGGTTGCCTTTTGATTGGCGCTGCCATCGGCATTGATGAGTTCCGCAGGACGCAGGCGAACAGTGTCGCCTTTTTTTCCCGAAACTTTTATCGACGGTATACCGGAAAAATTTTGGCCCAGGTCGTACACCCATATTCCTTTTGATAATTCTTTTTTACCAACCGGATCGAATGACTGCATTACTTTAATTGGTGGTGCCATTTGCGCTACCAATTTTGGCGGTCCTGTAGTAATAATGGCTTTTTTCCAATCTGTTTCATTATACCCTTTTTGATCCCAGCCCGTTTTTTCATTGTTGGCGTCGTAATCTTCACCACCATAAATACTGGAAAAGAAAACGGGAGAAGGCGCGGTGCGCCAGCTATTATCCGAAACAATCGTTTGCTCCGTTCCATCTTTGTAACGTATGCGAATGGTTGCGATCAGCTTGGGATAGCCATAAGCGCCGGTCAGCTTTCTGTAGCGTTCTCCGGGAATATAATAAAAACCATTGCCCAGCAGCACGCCAATAACGTTCTCCCCCAACTGCAACTGGTTTGTAATATCGAATGTTACATATTGTGCTTTTTTGGAAAATTGCGTCCAGCCGGGATCCAGGAAATGATCTCCTGTTTTTTGCCCATTGATGCGCATTTCAAATTGACCCAAACCACTGATAAAAACCGCAGCGTCTGCCACTACTTTTGTAATGTTAAACGTTTTCCGGAACATTGGCAATACATCCCTGCGTTGCCCCCAATCCTTTTTACCATTACCATGAGCAAATGGAAGAATGATACTGGTATCCGGCAATACTTCATAGCCAATCCACCGGGCACCAGACCAATCGGCATCCGTCAGCAAACCCATTTGCCAGGAGGCGATAGTGCTAAATGAAGAAGCGGTATTCTTTTCGTTCCAGACCATTACTTTCCAGTAATATTTTTTACCTGGCTGCAATGGTTTGCCGTTGTACGAAATCTGAATGGAAGCCGCCGTTTTTATTTTTTTTGAGTCCCAGACATTTCCCTGCTCTTTAGAAAGCAGCTCTGGTTCATCTGCAACCAATATGCGATAAGCAGTTTGCCGAACGTTTTTTTCTTCGCTTTTCAGCTCCCAGCTTAAGCCTGGGTGTTGTATAGCTACCCCAAGAGGGTCTTTCCGGAACTCGCAACGTAGTTGTACGGGCTGCAATTGTGCCTGCACTGCAATCATTACTAACAAGAAGCAAGCTCCCAAAAACAATCGTTTCATTTATAATAGCATTTTATTGGACCTCAATATTAGACACCACCAATCCCTGTGCATTCTTTAAGGCTAAACTTACGGTATAATGCCCCGCATTGATCATAGTGCCTGTATTAACTGTTGCCAGCATCCATTTGCCCGGCTGCGTAAATTTAAGGGAGATTTCCTGCGCAACCATCCTGCTGCCTCCTGCATCGGATAATGTCAGCAATGCAGTACCATTAGCCGACTGCGGCCAATAATATTTCAGCGTTATATTATAAATATCAGCCACACCTGTTTTGATGGGCCATTTTACTGAAGTAGTGTCATTAGTAGTTACAGCCAGCCGGGGCGTGCCGGAGATTTCAGTTATTTTGACACTCCGTCCGAAAACGGCTACGTCCGTTTTGTAAGATGCAACGGGCTTCAGATCAAATGCAGGCTGCATCGCGGAGGCCGGCACTACCGCTGTAAAAAAAACGCCCGCTTCTTTCAATGAGATTTGTTCACCGGCGGCAACGCGCTTTTTATACACCGCATATTTTCTTCCTCCGGCTTCATCGGTTATCAACCATGTGCCCATATCGCTAAAACCTTTGGTGGCAGCGGTTTTCAACAGCTCCTGAGGTATTGCTATGTAAACATCCGATGAAAGGTAAACACGAAACGATAAGTCCTTCGTTTGACTCCGGTCGGTCTGGATCCAGTTGGCTCCAAAAAGTTCCGGTGGCAACTGGTGGATCTGATTTTTTTCATTTGTAAAAGGAACATCCCCTATATCCAGCCAGGCACGCTGCAGAACACCGTTGCCTTTAAGATCTCTTATATTTTCAAAGGTCGGCGCCGGTTGTATCTTGTTTGCCCGCGTAGCGATCGCAATGGCTGAAATGACGGCCTGGCCCGCTTTTGACCGGGGAAAGGAAATCACCAGCCGCCCGCCCTTTACGGTTACCGGGATTATTTTTTTTAAGGCTGTATTTGTTCCCGCCTCTTTCCAGGTATCAAGATCTTTCAATACTACTTTATCATTAAACGCCACATCAAATAACCGCATCCCTGTTGCATCCTGGCCCCCGCCGATCCCTAACCAGGGTTCCATAAAATAGAGCTCTATCCTGTAATCGCCATCAGGCAGCGGAAAGGAATATTTTAATTCCGATTTTCCGTAACGAAACTGCTGAAACAGCGGCCAATCACGGGTTCCCCTTATCGGTGAAAAGCTGCGGCGCTGACTGGCGAATACCGCCGGCATACCGGGAAAACGATTGGCCCACGAAACAGAGCCCCAGAATCTTGTTTGAAGTTCAAAGTTTAAAGTCTGACGTTCGTTTTCAGATGGCAAAGGACGGTCGGCCTGCCAGGTATTTTTATTTTCATCAACATACTCAGGACCGCCGCAATTAACCCGGTAAATATATTGATAGCCTTTTTGGGGCGCTGTTATATTTTGTACCCCTTTGTACAATTGATCAAAATGCGGCGCTTTTGGCAAATGATATAACACTATAGTATCGCGGGCAACGGCTTTCCCGTTTACATAACCCACTGCATACAAAACATTGTAACGGATCGAAACCTGATCCCATTGAAAATGATGGCCTTTGCCTTTATTTTTTTGCCTGCCCAGGGATGCCCCTTCCATGTCATTAAACAGCTCCACTTCATCGCAATTCGAATACACAATAATCGAGTCTTTGATCCCCGGCGCAGTCCACCGGCTGGGCCAGGTATGCGAGGCGATATAGACCATCGGCGCTGTTATCTTTGATGCGTAATTGGAGCGATACATATAATACACATCCGTTGGTTCTTCCCAGGAGGTCAGCATTCCTTTATAATTAACCGGGCCAATGCGATCTATTGCCCGGAACGCTTCACCGCCCTGTACCCGCCCGGGGTTATCATGCGAATTCAGCAGCCAGAAAAAATGACCGGCGCTGCTGTCCTTTGCCTGCTCGCCCAAACACAGCTTCTTTTCCATGAGGGCTACCATTTGTTCCTCCGGATAAGAAGCCGGTTGCGGCTTTTTGTTATCAGCGTGCAGATCGATGGTCCGCCACGCTCCGTACTCCCCTACCAGCACCTGTTTCCGTAGATCCTGTGCGTAAGTATCCGGATCTCCGCCGTAGGTGCCCGTCCAGTTCTGCGGTACATCCCAGTCTGTTCCTTTGCCGCCATTACAGGTAGTCACCAACCGCTGTTCCGATGCGGTAGGGTCCAGGCTCCGGATCAGTTCCGTGCATTCTTTTGCAAAATCCTCCGGCAGTTTGCTTTCATTCTGCAGGCCCCACAATATAACAGAAGGGTCATTCCGGCGTTCCAATATCCATTCTTTTAAAGACGCTTTAAACTGGTTCCGGAAGGCGGGTGTGTCGTACCAGATATGCGCCGACAATTGCGGCCACCACAGGATTCCTTTATGATCAAACAACCTGCCGTATCTTAGGTTATGCGGTTGGTGCGCATCGCGGAAGGCGTTAAAACCAGCTGCCTGCAGCCATTTCACCCTTGCATCAATTTCTTCATCAGCAAAAGCATGGCTCTGCCCCAACTGATGCTCATATTCTGCAATACCATTTATAAATACGGGGCGCCCGTTTAACAAAAACTGGTGGGTGGAAGTTTTCCATTGAATGGTCCTGAATCCAAAATCAGTTCTTACTTTATCCGCTTCCACACCACCTGTTTTTATTATTGTTTCTATTGTGTACAAATAAGGGGCTTCCGGCGACCACAATTCCGGCGGCTTTAGCAACAACACCTGCCGGGTTGTATTATCCGTTTTTAATCGCACTTGTTTACTATCAATCGCAACCACCTGCTGTCGCCGGTTCTTTACTATTGTAGTCAATTGCGCATCAACAGGCCGGTCGTCCGTATTTTTTATCGTAAGGTCAACAAATAATTGAGTCTGCTCTTTTTTAATATCGGCCCAGGCATGCACCCCAAAAGGCGCTATATAAACCGGGTTGGTAACAATTAAATGCACGGGACGGAAAATACCCATTGGCTGCGATCCTTCCGAGAAACCGCGCTCCTCACTGCAACCGCCGCAAACCCAGGGCAAGTCCGTAATTCCGGCCGGGTGTTCGGCCAGTACGGCAAGAATATTGATTCCATTTTGTTTTACGGCATCTGTTATATCCAGGGTAAACGTAGTGCGTCCTCCCGCATGGGTCCCCACTTTGGTACCATTCACCCAAACGGTAGCATAAGAGCCAACGCCCTCAAAAAAGAGAAAATATCTTTTGCCACGCTGCTTTTGAAGGCTGAAATTTTTCCGGTACCAGGCATTGCCATGCAGGTTTCCATGCAGCAATCGCCGGTATCCGTAATAGTCATCCCAGTTATGCGGAACGGCTATCTTTTTCCAGCCGGTTGTGGAATACCCTGTATTTTCGAATCCAGCATATTTTTGTGATCCTGTATCTCCCGCAATACTCACCCAGTCTTCATTTAGCGAGATCGTATCGCGCGACTGCGCGCTCGTAATGTTGCTTAAAAGAAACTGCAACACTATAAAAACAGCGCCCCTCCGGATTTGATAAAGCATTGCAATCGCCTTCATACATTCCTTAATTGTAAAACCTTAAAGTTTGTATATTTTTTTTATGGCGGGCTGCAAAAAACCACTATCCTGATGTAGTTTTTTATTATAGCGATAGTGTTAATCAATTGTTGGCCGAAAAGGTGGTAAGGCCGGAATTTTAATTTTTAACCACAGCGCAATCAAAGAAAACTCCGAGGATTACGAAGGAGTGTATTGGCTATCCGGGCACTGCTCTGGTCTTATGTGTGAGCAACAAATGTTAAGCCAATGGCTCACAGATTACACGGATTGTCACAGAAGGCTTTTAAAATCTGTGGAAATCTGCGGAATCTGTGAGAACTCTAAAATCAGTGCTCAGCGTTCGCCACTATGTTTATTGTTTCACATTTTCAACGATCCGTTTAAAATCAGCGCTCACACTGTATTGCTTTCCTTTTTTAAAATTAAACGGAAGTACCTTGTCCATGTATCGCAACTTAGCCGATCCATCGGCGATTGCTCTTATGGTTAGTTTCGTTAATTGTTTTTGTTCCCACGTGATGTCCAGTATCATTCCGCCCCGGGCATGAATGCCGTTAATAAATCCATTGGGAAGTGCATCCGGCAAAGCCGGTAAAATATCAACAAATGCCGTATGCGATTGCAGCAGCATTTCACCGATACCGGCGGCGCCGCCAAAATTGCCGTCAATCTGGAAGGGCGGATGCGCATCGAATAAATTCGGGTAACTACCCGCACTTTTGCCTGCAGGCGTCAGCAGCATTTGTATCAGCTTATAGGTATGATTCCCGTCCTTAAAGCGGGCCCACAAATTGATCTTCCAGCCCAGGCTCCAGCCCGTAGCCGCATCGCCGCGGTAGATAAGCGATTGGCGGGCCGCCTTCATTAACTCCGGCGTGGTTTCCCAGTTGATCTCATTGCCCGGGTAAACACCCCATAGATGGGATACATGGCGGTGCTTATCAGTTGTATCATCCACATCCTGCATCCATTCCTGCAACTGTCCGAACCGGCCTATTTTATTGGGCGCGATCCGTGGATATTTTTCTTCGAGTTCCTTCCGCAGCGGTTCATCTGTTTTCAAAATTTGGGACGCTTCAATAGTGCTCTTAAATAATGCCCGGATGATCTGATGATCCATGGTTGGACCGGCCACCAATCCACCATGCTCAGGTGAATTGGAGGGCGTGCTGGTCAGGTAGCCCGTTACGGGATCCTTTATTAAAAAATGATTGAAGAACAACGCCGCTTCCCGCATGATCGGATAAGCAGTATCCCTTAAAAACCGTTCATCTTTTGTAAACCGGTATCGTTCCCATAAATGCGAACAAAGCCAGGCGCCGCCGGTAACCCATATCCCATGATTGGAAGCGTTAATGGCTGCTGTGCCCCGCCACAAATCGGTATTATGGTGCAACACCCAGCCTGGTGCGTTATAATATTCTTTCGCGGTTTCTTTTCCGGACACGGCCAGCTCCTCCACCATCTTGAACAACGCGTCATGCAAGGGAGATAAGCCCAGCAGCTCTGCCGGCCAGTAGTTCATTTCGGCATTGATGTTAGTGGTGTATTTACTGCCCCAGGGGGGTGATAACAATTCGTTCCAGATCCCCTGGAGATTGGCAGGGTAACAGCCCGGGCGCGAGCTGCTTATCAAAAGATACCGGCCGTACTGCATATACAGCGCCACAAACTCCGGATCTCCGGAACGGGCAAATTGTTCCAGTCGCTGATCGGTAGGCAATGATTCATTTACCGAAGGCTGATTTTTCGCACCAAAAAAATTAACAGACAGTGTATTAAAATACTGCTGATACTCCTTCACATGCGCTTTCAATACAGACGCAAATGACAGCTGCTGTATACCCTGTATTGCTGTTTTACAACGTGCTGCCGGGTCTGCAGACACGTCCTTAAAATTTTTGAAATTAGTAGCGGCCGCAATAAATACGGTGGCTTCATCGGCATTGCTAACAATTAGTTTATTATCCTTTACCCCCACTGAACCTTTGGTAACGTGCACCTGTACATAGCTTTCGCCCCGCAACGCACCATCTTTCACCTGTACCTTCAGCACCAATGTATGCGGATCAATCATTTCAACAATATAATGCTGATGCGGGCTGCTCAATTCGGTTGTAAAGCTTACAGAGCCGGGCTGGCTTGCCGTAAAGTTCACCGCCAGCACCTGCTGCGGCTGACTGGCAATATAGGCCCGTTTAAAATCAACACCTTTATAATTGTAGGAAGTGGTCAACACAGCTGTTGCCAGGTCCAGTGTCCGGCGATAGTCTTTAACTTTCGACTCCTCTGCGTTAACATGAAAAATCACATCGCCAAAAGGCTGATACCTTGCCTGAAACTCACCCACGGCGGGAACCTGATCGGTTTGAATCAAATATTTCCATGCTCCGTTTAAAGACAATTTATCTTTTTCATTTCCGTTAACGGGATAAATACCAATTTGCTTACCGGCATCTTTATACCCCAGTATGCCGCCTTTGTTTGCAAAGTTGAGCACCAGTATCGCAATCGTATTCCTGCCGGGTTTCACGGCTGATGCAGGGATCTTATAGTTGCGCGCCGCATCATTGTCCTGACTACCGATCAATTCACCATTTATATAAGTATAATCGAGGTCCGCAATTTTATTAATGTCCAGCACCAGGTCTTTCCCTTTCCAGCCTGCGGGCAGATCAAATGTTTTTCGCAGCCATACAGCACCGTCCAATTCATTGAGCCCATCTTTTTCCCAACCGTCATAGTCAGGCTGGTGAATGTTTTTCCAGGACTGATCGTTATAGTTAGCCAGTGATGGATTCGACCGTTGCGTCAAAATCTCCTTTTGTTTTTTGATCCAGGCCTCCCGGTCGCCGTCGGCAGACTTTAATCCCAGGAATTCCCGCTCCGCCAGGTCTTCCGCCTCTTTTTGTTTACCGGCAAACAGTAAGCCTCTTATCGAATCCAGATACCGGTACGCACCTTTTTTATTGTAATCTCTTGGGTAGCCCGACCATAAGGTTTGCTCATTGAACTGCACCCGGTCCGTTTGCACGCCGCCAAAAACCATTGCCCCCAATCGCCCGTTGCCAATGGGCAATGCTTCCACCCATTCTTTAGCTGGCCGTTGATACCAAAGTTTCAGGTCCTGCGCCGGCAACTGCACCGTCACAAAAACGGCAACCAGAAACAAAATCGTTTTGCTATTCTTCATTCGTAAATTTTTATTTTGTTACCAACCTGTTGCTCCGTTAGGAGCACCGCGCTTATAGCATGTTGGGTACCGAAAATCACGGCTCCATAGGAGCCTCGTGTTTACGCGGCACCTAATGGAGCCGCTCTCTAAAACAACAATCATTCTACAAACACAATGCTCCTACGGAGCCAAATTCTCGTTCATCTTCGTAGTCACATTACCCTACGAAACCCGTCAAAAATAAAGATATTCATTCAACCCAATTTCAATTTAATCTTTTACAACCTCAGTACCGTTTACCTCCTTGCCTATGAACACCTGTCCGTTTTTACCATCGTTGTTTTTAAAAATGATTTGCCGCGTTTGAGCACCAGTGACGGTTGCAAATTTCGCGTTATCGCTAGAGCGCCAGCAGTTCCGGATGCGGGCCCCGTTTATATTATTCAGCTGAAGCATAAAAGCATCGCCGGCTGGCACAGCGACTTCAAAATTATTGACATCTAAATGTTCCACCTGGTCTGCTTTAAGGGCTGTACCCGCAGGAAGGTTTATTTTTACATTGTTCAGTGCTATATCAGTTGCATTTCTTAACACAATGCCCTGCCGGGCTTCAAATACCACATCATTGAGACTGATGCCCGACACCGGCATTTCCCTGATCCCATTTATCAATAACGCCTGGTTCGTGTAGGCCGTAATATTGCTCAGCCGGATATTCCGGAATTGGGGCGTTCTTTCAGAAACCGGTTCTTCGGCGCCTTTGGCGTATTCCATATCCAGCACAATTGCCTGCTCCGCTATATTCTTCATCACAATATTGCTGACACGGATATCCTCTACCACGCCACCCCGCCCCCTGGCGGTTTTGATGCGGATACCCCGGTCGGTTCCATCAAAAATGCAATTACTGATGGCAATTTTTTTAACGCCGCCGCTCATTTCACTGCCGATCACCACCCCGCCGTGCCCGCGCAACATGGTGCAATTTGTGATGGTATAATTCTCTGCCGGACGGTTTTTAGAGCGCCCCGGTACATCCTTCCCTGATTTAATGGTGATACAATCATCACCCACGCTGATATGACAATCGCTGATATGCACATTACTGCAGCTTTCCGGGTTGATGCCGTCGGTATTGGGGGCATTGCTGCCCGGGTTATTGATGGTTACGGCATGAACCGTTACATTATCACAAAACTCAGGATTGATCGTCCAGAAAGGCGAATTGCGAATGATAACACCTTCGATCAGGATATTCTTGCAGTGCATCAACTGGATAAACGGCGGCCGCAAAAAACCGCGCTTCATTTGACGCGGGTCATCGGGTAATAAAATATTTTTATTCACCCTGTCGAATTCCAGTTGCCATTTAGTACGGGGTTGCCCTTCTTTATAACTTTCTACAAAATCCCACCATTTTTTGCCGTGGCCATCGATAATACCTCGTCCTGTAATGGCGATATTTTCCGCGCCATTGGCGTAAAACAAAGGGGAGAAGCTGGTTACATCCACGCCCTCATAGCGGCTTTCCACCATCGGCAGGTAATCGTCAAAATCATCACTGAAATGCAATTCGGCGCCGGCATCGATCAGTATCGTAATATTACTTTTTAAATGAATGGGGCCGGTAAGGTATTTCCCTGCGGGGAAATAAACAGTACCGCCACCGGCCGCAGCCGCCGCCGCTATTGTTTTTTCAATCGCCTTTGTTGCTTTGAGGCTGGTGTTTTTCTTTGCACCATATTTTGTAACATCAAAATAAGATTGTCCGCCTGTACTTATGGCAATACAACAAACAACCGCTATTAAAAAAAATTTATTCATCGTTTTTGATTCTATCTGTTTTTACCTGCGTCATCCCGAACGCAGTGAGGGATCCCGCCCTCGAACAACGGGATTTCTCTTTGGGGCTGACTAAAAGTATTTTTTACACAACAAATGATAAACCATTAAGGATTAAGATGCTCATTAAGCCGTTTTCTCAATGAGCTTAAAGAATCTTAATGGTTCAAAAAAATTTCGCAGCGAAGCTTTTTTGGTCACCCCTCTCATCGAAATGACTTCGAAGGAACTTATTCAAACAACCAATCCACCTGTTTTTTATTGCCGCTTTCGAACAACCCGGCATCATAAACAGGAATAATATTATCTCCATCAACAAATCCCAAAATCAATGCAACCCCGCGCTCCAGTTTTAGCATATTAGCCCCGGCTTTAAAATCATATACATGAATATCTACCGGTGGCATGCCGGGGATCACCAATGCATTGGCAATTTTGGTATCGGCCTGGCCGTAGTCATTCGCAAGGGCATTGGTTTCCAGCTCCGGCGCTTTCAGATAAACCGTATCCTTTGTAAAGGCCGCCTTTTGCTGTTTAAAGAAGCCTACCAGCACTTTCACCGGTTTGGTATTGGTAAAGGAGATGGTGGTTGGCTTTTTAGCCTGTTCAACAAAGGCCATCTTTATGCCCGCCAGTCCCTTCAGTTCCGGTGCATAGGAACGAATCGCAAGGGTAGTATCTTTAAAAACAGTGCTCAGGCTGTCGATCGTAAACCGTTCATAATTACCCTGCAATTGTACAGCAGCATTCGCCAAATCCGCTCTGGTATTGGCTCCCAGCCTGGATGAAGTTTTTAAAGAATCCAATGCTTTTTCAAAATGTGCATATTCCTGTTTAAAGGGCACCAGCACTTCTGCCCAGGTTTTGAACGTACCGTTCACACCCCTGATGGGAATTTTACGTTGCTGGGTCTGCATACTATTGGCATAAAGATAACTGCCTTTGGTAAGGCGCACCAGTTGCTCATACCAATCCAGACTTTCTTTCAACAAGGGTTTTGCTTTGTCAAGGTCCTTTAAGTCATTGGAATATTTATACCGCAAAACATATAAGGCAGCTTCTGCTTTTGCTGCATAATGATAGGCCAGTGCCCTATAGCAAGCCGCATCATTCTGAATACGGGCAAATTCTTCTTTATTTTTTACTACTTCTTTATCCAATCCCTGCAAGGCAGCCACCGCATCATCTCCATGTTTGCGCACTTCTTTTGCGATCTGCACCGGTGTTTCACCTATATGCGGCTGGTGGTTCCATTCCTTATCAGCATACTCCGTCAGCATCTCGCCTTCCGGGCTTTCGCCTTCGTATAGCAGCGTAAACAATCCATAGCGATAGGGGTTGATCAGCTGTGTCATCAGCATCCCCAATGTCAGTGTTTGGCGATTCCCATCCGTAATACCAAAACGGCGCAGCAATTTGGGAGCAATCAGCCCCATGGCTTCATAAGAGCGCAGGATGGCTTTCCCTTTTTCTTCACTTACTCCAAACTGTCCGCCCATCAGCTGCGCCCAATAGGCGGCTTCTTCATTCTCTGGTCGTTTTGATTTCCAGGCATAGCGGCTCCAGGCATTATACCAGACCCAATCCCGCTCCACCTGCAATAATCGTTTTCCATTTTTAACACTATCCGCAGTATAGGGCCAATCCCAGTACGACGCTTCGGGATACAAATGTAACCCATGTGCACCCAGCACTTCGTTCATCCCGATAACGCATTGCTGTATAAAATCCGGCGCCCCGTAGCGGAAGGGCTCCAGGTTCGCCAGAATATGAACGTTTGCAATATGTACACTTCCCAGTTTACTCAGGGTCTGATGCAGCTCCGCCCAGGGCCCCCTGGGGCGGGGATCCGTTAGCGCTTCGCCGTTAAACTTCGCCTCGGTATATAAATTTTTATACAGGGGCAAGGCCGCTTTCATAACGGAAGGCGCATCGGTATCATGCGCGCGCAGCACGATCGGCGGCTCTTCCGACCCCGCTGACGGATCTTTTTTATGCAACGCCTTCAGTCCATCTTTTACACCGGGAATAATGGTTTTGGTAAACCATTCAATGTCGTCATTCCCGATGCCTTGCATCGCTTCGCCCAAACAGACCATCAGCCCCACATGCGGATATTTTTCAACAAAAGCCGCTATTGATTTGCGCGTGTAGTCGGCAATAATAGGTATGATCGGCCGTTCGCGCTCCTGTGTTTTTAAATGATTCTTTTCTGCAAAGGGTTTTGAAACAATTATATTATAAAACATCTGGATCACCCAGATGCCTCTTTTGTCCGCTTCCGTTGTAAGGAAACGATACATCTCTTCATTCAGCTTAAAGGTAGCATCGTCTACTTCCACGGCGTAGGGATACTCTTTGAGCCGCACCAGCGAGGCAAAAGGATGTCCGTTCCAGAGATAAAGAGAATTCATCCGGTTATGCGCCATGGAGTCCAGCACCTGTATCCACAATTTCTTGTTATAAAACCAGGGAAAAGTTTGCGGCGTATAGGGATATTCATACACGTTGCGCCCCGGAAGGTAATAGGGCTTTTGCAAACCGATGCACTGTCCGCGGAGCACCATTTCCGGAGCATCGGAAAAATTAAGTTCCCGCGGAATACTCCCGGAACGCTTAATACGATCCGCCAGCTCAAAACAACCGTACATTGTACCCGACGCATCATCTCCGGCAACGGTTATTTTTTTTTGAGCAGCAGTGATGGTGAACCCTTCTTTTTTTAAATGCTGTGCATTTGCCGTTGTTTGAATCAATATAAGCTCCGCAGTTCCGGATTTTGTTCCCGGCGCTACAACCAGTACTTCATACCCCACTGCTTTAAGGGCTTTCTGCAGATACTGCACGCCAAACTGAACCCGGGGAGCCTCATTGGCGGCCACACCCAACAGTACTTTGTCTTTTACGACAACTGCCTTTGCCGGAGCGACAATAAAAAACAGGATTATGCCCGTTACGAATATTCTCATCTCTTTTCCTGATATTATTAAAATAGAAACGTTACTTATATTTAGATGAATTGGAGCCGCTGATGCCAATATCTGTTACGAGAGACGATAAAGGTGAGACGGAGGCCCTTCACGTTTATCGTCTCTCGGCTCACGATAACTACGCTACGTTAACTTTTATATTCCTTCTCGTACTTAACGCAAGGCTCATTTCGAAATCAGTAAAGCGGAGAGTGCAATCATTCCGGGACTATGAGATTTCTCCTCATCCACCTTGGGGCGGACTCGTCGAAATCACGACCCATGAACCGCCTCACACCTCCGTAAGCAGCACGCCGCCCCGCGCACTGCTTATATAAGCTGCTTCCACACATCGCATGGTTTCAAAAGCGTCGTCGATACTATTCTCAGGCCGTTCGATGCGCCCTTCTTTAGCATCCATCATTTGCTGCATCGCTCCTATGAAGGCATGCGGGAACCAGGTACCTTTTATTTGCTTTGATTGCCATTCAACCGGCTGCTTGCCTGCGACAGCATATTCAAAAATATCCGGCACGCCATGCGGATAATCGATCAATACCCCCAAACTCATTTTTATTACGCCGCGGGTTCCTTCAATTTTTATATGAGCCCCCTGATGTTTGTAACCAAAATCATGATGGTGGTTAGTATGGATAACCGCCCGGACCATCGCTCCGTAATCCATAATGATCGTGCTTTTTACAGACGCCAGCTCCTGCGAATCGGGATGCTTAAAGGTCTTTGCGTACACGGAATCGGGGCTTCCCAGGAACGACCGGATCAGATCAATATAATGTACGCTGTGATAATTGATCTCCATCCTTGGTTTTCCAAAAAGAAAGGACCACAGGTTCCAGGGCGTGTACACATTTACATAAACCTCAATATCTGTAAGGGTTCCGATCACTCCCTCCCGTATCATTTTTTTTGCTTCGGTTACATTCGGAGCGAAGCGCAATTGAAAATTCACCCCGGCAATCAATTGTTTTGCATGCGCCAGATCCAATATCGTGCGGGCCTCTTCTATGCTTTCCCCTAAAGGCTTTTGGATCAATACCGTTGCTTTATCAGGTAGCTGGCGCAACGTAGCAATTGTTTCGGAAGCCGGTAAGGCATAATCATAGATCACATCAGTTCCGTGCGCTGCCACCATCGCTTCTACCGTTTCATATACTTGGGGAATATTAAACTCCGTTGCCAATGCCTCCGCTTTTTGACGGTTGCGGTTGACGATGCCATTGACTGTAAACCCCGCAATTTTGTAGGCAGGAAGGTGCGCATCTTTCACAATGCCTCCGGCCCCAACAATACATATCGGTGTGCTTTTTTCAGCCATAATTAAATCCCCCCTAAATAATTACCGTAGGTTAATATAATAACCGCCAGCAGCAAAACCAGCAAGGCGGCCGCCAACATTCGCTTTGCACTGCCGCTGGTTCCCTTCCACTCCTTCAATACTAATCCTACCAGCGAGCTGAAGAACACCAGCAGGATCATATGGATGGCCCAGCTTGAAAACTGGTACCGTCCCAGCTGTATGTGTCCCAGCCCGTAAAAGAAAAATTGTCCGTACCAGAGCACGCCGGTAAGCAATGCCATCAAATAATTTAAAGGCAATCCTTTTTTTACAACGCTGCCGGTATACTGACCCCAGGTCTTATTTTTATTGTGTAAATAAATTGTATAAAATAAAGTAGTGATGAAGGCACCGGTATTTGAAAAAATGTACACAACATTCACCTGGAAATTACCGGCACCATATTTTGCCGCAATGTCCGATATAGGTTTACCGGCATTGATCGCAAAACCATAAAACGCAGAAAGAACACCGGCGAGCAGGCATAAAGGCAGGCCTTTTTTTAATGAAAAACCAGGTTGCAGTCCAGCGCTCTTTTTTTCCTTGAACCAGCCGGCCAGCCCGCAAAAGGCAATACCCAATGCACCAAGAAATACCCCGGTTATGATCCAGTTACCTCCATGCCCGGCGATCACATCGCCAATCGTTCCATCCATAACCGGCGGCAGCAAAGTACCCAACACGCAGGACAGGCCCACGGAAATAGCATAGGTTAAGGAGAACCCGATATATTTTATAGCAATACCAAAAGCGGTACCGCCCACGCCATAAGCCATCCCCAATAAAAAGGAATTGCGCATAGCGGATGCGGGTGCTTCGTGTAAAACAGTGGTTAATGATGGAATGGAAAGCAGCGCCACAAGAATCGGCAAAAGCAGCCAGCAGACAGATGCCTGCGCCAGCCAATAGGTTTGCCAGGACCAGCCCTTTACTTTTTTTTCAGGCGTATAGCACAAGGCTGCTGATGAAGCCCCCGCGCCGTGAAAAAATATACCATTGAATAACTGCATGCTTACAGGTTATAAAATTGAACAGCATTACCCGAATACAGCTTTTCCTGTTCGCTGCGATCCAGCAAAGCCGCCAGTACTTCTTTATAGCGCTGCCAGGTGGTAACGTAATCCGCTGCCAGTAAGGACACCGGCCAATCACCCCCGCACAGACAACGATCGGTGGAAAAGTTTTTAATAATAAATTCGATATACGGTTTCAACGTATCTGCATTAAACCGGTCACTTCCCGCTACCGTACCCAGACCCGAAATCTTTGCGTACATATTTTTATTGGAAGCAATCTCCTGCATCAGTTCGCCCCAGCGGCCAAACCGTTGCCCTTCCCGGATTGGCGGCGCATTCAGATGATCAAACACCATACGCAGGTCCGGCACCTTTTCGGCCACTTTTAAAATCGTTTCCATATGCACCGGCAATACACCCACTACATCATAAGGAATATTATGTGCGGCCAATAATTTAAGGCTTTCAATAACAGGTTCCCGCAGCAGCCATTCGGGGTCCGGTTCATCATGGATCAGGTGACGCACCCCCACAAAATATTCATCCTGTAATAAACGGCGTTTTAACAGCTGGCCGGTCGCCTCCGTATCCGCCAGCGGCAGCCAGCATACTACTCCTTTGATCCAGTCCGTTCTTTTGGCTACTTCCAGCATGTGAAAAGAATCTTCCAGCTGTACATCCGCCTGTACAAAAATACCAGCATCAATACCCGCCTGTTGCCTCGGAGCCTCCAGTTCTTCGATCGTATAGGTACGTTTTAATAATTCAGGTGCGCCTGACAGCCAATTGTAGCTCGATTTTTCAGTATCCCAAATATGTATGTGCGTATCAATGATCATAATTATTTTTTTTATCGCCTAAGATACAACGGCATCCTGTTTTTGCAATTGATTTAGCCCAAATTCTTTATCAATGGCAACGGTATGTTCGCCCAGTAAGGGTGCGGCAATTGTTCCTTTAAGCAATGTGCCATCTACCTTAAACGGGCTGCGGGTAGTGGTGATGCGGGTGCCTTTGCTATTCACAACCGTCATTTCCATATCCAGCGCACGATAAGCCGGGTGCTTCCGCAATGCTCCGTAACTCAATACTTCCGCGCACCATACATCCGCAGGCTCCAGCACTTCCAGCCAATCTTTAGTGGCTCTTGTTTGCAAATGCTCCGCCAGTATTGTTTTAATCTCGTCCCGCTTTTCGAACCACTCGCCTTTGTTTACATATTTCGTTAACTCAGCGCATCCAAGCAATTTTCCCAGGTTTACAATATCCGTCATTGCCAGTGCCAGCCATGCGTCTGCTGTTTTATAAATACCATAAGGCGCACCCACATAAGGATGCCCTCCGTTCACAGCGCTGCGCCGCGGCAGTTCATTACCATCGTTATAATAACACGTCAGCACCTCAAATTGAAAATCGAGTGCGCTCTCCAGCATGCTAACCGTTACGGATCCCCCCTGTCCGGATACCGCGCGTTGATAAAGCAGCGATAAGATCCCCTGTACAAGGTGTGTACCGGATAAAATATCAACGATAGAAACACCCATGGGTGTAGGATTTTCATGAACGGTTCCATTTAACAAACTGATCCCGGAGATCGATTGTAGCAACAGGTCCTGACCCGGAAGCTGCTTCCAGGGCCCTTCTTCGCCAAAACCGCTAATGCTCCCATATACCACTAAAGGGTTGATAGCCTTTACGGTTTCATATCCCAATCCGAGCCGTTCCATAAC
>JAGIAQ010000030.1:0-9623 GCA_017744795.1 Niabella sp.
TATTGATTGCTGTTGAGCCAATCTTTCCTCTCTGGGCATTCCTTTTGTCGACTCTGTTTCTGCTTTTGCTTTTTCTCTCAATGAACGATCCCTCCTGTATGTGCCATTTTTGTCGTAAGAACCTTTAGGCTTTCTAAGGTATTCTGCTCGTTTCTCATTTCGCGTAAATACTTTCTCGTTCATTTTATCAGGCAATAGCGCTTTGCCCGCATCTCTTACAGGCGCTATTGGTCCCTCATCAAAAGGGTAAAGATCGTTTTTATACTCCTTATTTTGCTCATCTTTTGTCTTACTATATATGGAAGCATCCCCATCATTATTATTACTGTACAGTGTTTTACCTAAGCCTTCGCTATAGGGGCTAAGCAGCTTATCCACCGCCGGGTTTATTGTTGAATAAAGACCCATCAGGCCCATATTAAATCCAACTCCAAAAAGTCTTGCATTTAATGCTATATTGGAGTTAAACAATAAACTTGCATTCGCTCCCAGAAATGCACCTCCACCAGCTGCAATTAAAACTTCAGTGTAGTTCTTTACAGCAAAAGCAGTTGCTTGCTTTTCTGCCGCATCTTTATCAAAAAAAATAAAAACTGTACCCCCTAACGGACAAGGCAATGTGGAATTTTCTAATAGGGGATTTATTCCTTTAATTCTAACTTTAGGGTGCACATTTTGCCAGTCAGTACCTTGCGTAATTTTATTACAAAGCCCCACGCCTAAAGCACTGAGCAAATTTGTTCCTAGTATTGCAATTAATGTGGCTAAAAGTGCAGCAACAATTGCCGCCATAAAAAAAGCCAAAACAAATGCTGCCAAAACAGCCATAACTATCGCTATCCATTTGCACGTCAGATCAATAGGTTTATCTTTATTAGTAGCTATTAATTTGTGGTTTACAATCATTACCTTTCGATCGGCAACATCGAGTTTCCCTTTTTTTAGGCCGTTGGTACAAACTAGATAAACGTCTTTATGTACATATTTCATTACAATGTTTTTATCAGGTTAATTGATATCATCCATTCTTTTAATATTGATTTCTGAAAAGAAAGACAGCAAGTTATTTACCCTTTCATTTACATAAATTTTTACACCAGAAAACAAATTGTTAGTCTGATCAATAAGGTATCTGGCCTTAACATCAAAAGTATAAAACATAAATGGCTCACCAAATTTCTGGTAATTTTCTTTATATGCCGAAGCGATTTCTTTTCTGGGATAGGTCAGATTATTTAATGCACCATCAAATACTAATTCATAAACTGAAGTCTCTAATTCGTTTATAGTTAAATAACAATCGACAGGAATTTGTATATCCCGGAAAAAGCCCGAAGGATATTGCCGTGTTTGATATTTATGAGCATTTTCAATAGTATAGTCCTGCTCGTATATTTGATTGAAAACATTGCCATATAAAGGAGATTTTGCGACATCTTCCAAAACCTCACGTGGGTTCGAAAGATGAGTTTCTCCTAAAATGAAAAACTTATTTTTTTCTTTTTCAGGTAAAGATGCAAACAAGTTGTCTTCCTGAAGCTTCATTTTCATCGCTTCCCATTTTTCACGTATTTCCTGCAAATTGAGAACATTTTCTACTACTCCTTTTTGGTTTATTCGTAACGAGTATGTATCAAAGGGTTCAGATAGTTTTTTTGCATATTCTTTCATTTCCTGAAGAATGTCAACACTTTTTTTTTCG
Source organism: Niabella sp. (assembly GCA_017744795.1). Classification (GTDB taxonomy): domain Bacteria; phylum Bacteroidota; class Bacteroidia; order Chitinophagales; family Chitinophagaceae; genus Niabella. Next base: position 1,703 of record JAGIAQ010000030.1, read on the forward strand.
TCATTTTGAATAATGTCAACTGCGCAATCTATGTGAGTCTGCGTTTCATTAAAAGAGTCAACCGCAAAAGTCACTTCAGTTTTTGAATGTGCAAAGACCATATCGTTAAGCCTGACAGTGTTGGATTGATCAAAACTATATTTATTTTTGCCTTTAAGCTTTTCAAATAAAGAGAATCGAATAGATTTTTCCATTGAAATCAATTAACATCAACATTAGAGCCTGTGATTGTAGTCGAATCATTAAACACCGCTTTAGCCGTACCCGATCCTTCCACAATAATATGTTTGCTTTTTATATGAATTTGCCCCCCGGTGATTTCTATAAAGTCCGTTTCGCTAACCTTAAATTTGATACTGGTTTTTCCTGAGAGGTCTATTACGCCATTCTTATCCATGGTCAAAACACTGCTGCCGCCAACATCTGTTGAATGCTTATCGCCTACTTTATGGGTTTGATTGGTGCCTACATTTACAACATGTTCTTTGTTGGTGTTCAGCGTAGCATTTCCGTCGCCGTGCATTTTCATATCGGCTCCGCCTTTGTCTGTAAGGTGCACACTACCTTCGTTATCGTTCATCACCAGCTTATTGCCGCTGCGGCTCTGCAACGCTTTTACATCATTTCCCGCATTACTAAAACTGGTATTGGCTTGCTGATGATACACTGTACCAATCACATAAGGCTTGGTGGCGCTGTCGCCCTCAAAGCCTGTGATCACTTCTTCACCCACTTCGGGTATAAAGAACATCCCTTTACCGCCACCGGCATGGGGCGTGGTCACCCGTATCCAGGGGGTCTTTTCAGCCCCGTTCATCCAGTGCATTTTCACACGTACCCGGCCCAGTCCCTGCGGATCATGGTTGTCGGTTACGATAGCGCTCTGGGTTTCGCATATGGGATCATTGGGAATGGTTACCGGCGGCACATTGATGCTGGCGGGCACGGCTGTAAAATCGTTCTCATAATTTCCCGTTGCGTCCACATAATGATTCACGGCAGTAACCAAATACTCGCCGTACCCCTCGGTTCCGGCACTAAATACATTACTGCCACTGACCTCGATCTTTCCGCCCAGGGTTACGCCCGGGTTGCCGCTTTGCCCGGTAAAACGCACCATCTTGCTGCTTTCCACCGCACTGCGCAGGGTAGCCAGATCGTCCTGCTGTTTTTTGTTATTGGTATGCCGGTAATTCCATTGCCGGGGCTGGGTTCCGTAAACTGCCTGGGCCTTTTGAAAAACTTTTTCACCCCAGGGATTGAGCCCGGCCTTTTGTGCCACGCCCTGGGGCTGACTGGTATACACCTGGCTGTTCTGGTAATCCCAGCTCATATATTGCATCGCCGTAGGCCGTGCCTCCAGCGTCACATTAAAACGGCTTAAAGTACTGCCGTACACTAATGATACTTTTTCATCGCCGCGCGGATGGCCTACCACCAGGTTCCGGCCATCCCAAAACAACCATTCCCCATAAGTGCCGGTGATCCGTTGCAAGAACTTCCATGCCGATTCCCTGTATTGCACCGTATAGCCCAATGCCTCACTGTAAAGCGGCTGCACCTTGGCTTCCAGCAGGTTTTGCGGGAAAAACTTCAGCACATCTTCCGTAATGCTTTTAATCGATTTCTTTTCCCAGCTTTTACAATGAGGACCACTGTCCAACACAATGGTAGGACTGTAACCGGTAATAATAACATCCCCGTGATGCCCGGTAAACCGCGCGGTTTCCACGCTGGTAACAATGCCGTTGAAAAGGAGATGCCCCGTCAGGCCCACACCGGAAATACGGGCGCCAAAAGTACCGCCGATCATATCCTGCGAAGCGGTAAAAATGCCCCCTTTGCCGTCGATAGCCTGAGCCGGACAAACCAACGTAAACTGGTGATGCTCGAAAATTTTCTGACTGAGTGAAAAAGAAGTAAACTGGGTCACAGGATCCCCATTGATACTGAACATAGGTTCGGTGAGTTGCGCCATAAAAAAGGTTTTGTCTTTGACGAAAAATAGGTTAATAATAGCTTTTGGAGAATAAACGGCGCTGAACACAGGGCATGATCGCTCCTGGCGCATTTAGTTTTTCAAAAAATTATTATAGCTGCAAAAATAGGCAATAGCGTAAATAAATCCAATGCTTTTTTTGTTCTCAGGGATTCCGCAGATTTGCACTGATTTAATCAGCTATATGTCAACATGTTATTATCGTTCGTATTATGAAACAGAAACCCTGCCGGATGTCTTTTCATTTATGCCTTTATGGTATTGGCAACGGTTCAAAATCGACTACCTTTGCAGGCCGTTTTAAAAATATATCCTTGCATCCCAGAGAACTGAACATATCCGATTTTACCTACCCGCTTCCGGAAGAAAAGATCGCTTTTTTCCCGCTGCAGCAGCGGGATCAGTCAAAATTGCTCATTTATAATAACGGCAGCATCAGTACGGACATTTATCAACACATTGATAAACAAATTCCCGCGGGATCCTTAACCGTTTTTAACGACACCAAAGTGGTGGAAGCCCGTTTACTTTTTAAGAAACCTACGGGCGGACAAATTGAGCTGTTTTGCCTGGAACCTCATGAATCTTATGCAGATATAACCACAGCCATGCTGCAGCAGGGCCGTGTGCGCTGGTTATGCCTGGTAGGTGGCGCCTCCAAGTGGAAAAACGGACAAGTACTAACCCTGGCCCTTCCGGAACAGCAGCCGGAACTCCTGCTGGAAGCTCATAAGATCGAAAAGCGCAGCGATTGTTTTGAGATTGCATTCAGCTGGACGCCCGCATCGCTTTCTTTTGCGGAAGTGCTGCACCAAACCGGGCATATCCCCTTGCCGCCGTATATAAAAAGGGCGGCAGCAGCAACCGATGCCGATCGCTATCAAACGGTTTATGCCGAACACGACGGCTCCGTAGCCGCCCCAACAGCCGGACTGCATTTTACCAAAACGGTGCTGGATCAACTGACACAAAAAGGGGTGCAAACAGACTTTGTAACACTGCACGTAGGCGCCGGCACGTTTAAACCGGTAAAGGCCGCGGTGATGCAGGAACATGAAATGCACGCTGAGTTTATTTCGGTAACTACCGGGTTGATAAAGAAAATAATAGCGCAGGAAGGGCGCCCTGTTGTTGCCGTCGGTACCACTTCGCTACGTACGCTGGAATCCCTGTACTGGCTGGGCGCGAAACTATTGCAACGTAAGAATTACTTTGAGGGAACGCTTCCTTTTTTGAATCAGTGGGAAGTTTATGAATTGCCGCCGGTCTCTTTGACCGCCGCACTAAATGCGTTGCTGGATCATATGGAACAAAAACAGTTATCCGCATTTGTGGCGAAAACGCAGATCATTATTGCGCCGGGCTATTCGTTTAAAGTTGTGGATGGATTAGTGACCAATTTCCATCAGCCCTCCTCCACTCTGCTTTTATTGGTTGCGGCCTTTATAGGCGATGACTGGCGGCGGGTGTATGATTATGCGCTGGAAAACGGATTTCGCTTTTTGAGCTATGGCGATGGGAGTTTGTTGTGGCGGAGCAGGTTATAGTTCATAGCTCATAGTTGATAGTTTATGGTGTATTGCTATGAACCATGAGCTATAAACCATGAACAACATCCTCTATCTTAACCGGTCCAGATCCTTGATCAGCTTCTGATCTCTCCGGATACCGCGCTGGGCGAAGAAAAAGCCAATAACGATCCCCAGCGTTAGTAAGGCCGAAAGCGATATCCGCCCACCGGGTTCGAAGTTTTTTATATAACTCACATATAATACGATCAATCCCAGGGAGGCCAGTAACCCGATAAAGGTCAGACGGAGCTGGAGTTTTCGATTTTTATAAAGAAAGATGGCGGCCGCCCCCAGCAGTATAATGCCACCAGTTAACAGGAGCAGCCAGATATTGTTCAAAGCTGTTATTTCGGCACCGGCCACACCTGCGGTACCATTGGTAACGGTACCGTTGTAAAAAGGAAATTCAAAGGTCAGCGCTGCGCAGATCAGCGACAGCAATAACCACAAAGTTTGTTTTCTTTGGATCATGTTCAATTGTTTGAGGTTTGACGTTTGACGTTTGACGAAGCTCCTCAAACATCAAACGTCAAACGATAAATTAACCCAGCTCCGGATACAAAGGGAATTGCTGCATAAATGCTTTCACCTCTTCTTTTACAGAAGCGATCACCGACGCATCATCTGCATTCATCAACACTTTATCGATCAGGTCTACCACATGCGTTACATCGGCCTCTTTCATGCCCCGGGTGGTAACGGCGGGCACCCCTACCCGGATACCGGAAGTGACAAACGGAGATTTATCATCAAAAGGCACCGCATTTTTATTAAGCGTAATATGAGCTTTATCCAGTGTTTCCTGCGCTTTTTTTCCAGTAAGATCTTTGTTCCGCAGATCAATCAGCATCAGGTGATTGTCTGTACCGTCGCTGATCAGTTTATAACCTTTATCAACAAAAGATTTTGCCATGGCCTGCGCATTGGCGATAATTTGCTTTCCGTAAACCTTCCAGTCGTCCGACAAAATTTCGCCGAAGGAAACTGCTTTCGCCGCAATGATATGTTCCAGCGGGCCGCCCTGCAAACCTGGAAACACAGCCAGATCTAACAATTGGCTCATCGTGCGGGTATTGCCCTTGGGATCCTTATGCCCCCAGGGATTTTCAAAATCATTCCGCAGCATAATGATACCGCCACGTGGACCGCGCAATGTTTTATGTGTGGTACTGGTAACGATATGGCAATGTTCAAACGGATCATTCAGCAAACCGGCTGCAATTAATCCTGCAGGGTGTGCGATGTCTGCCATAACGATGGCTCCTACTTTATCGGCAACGGCGCGGATGCGGGCATAATCCCAATCGCGGCTATAGGCCGAGGCCCCGCAAATGATCATTTTTGGCTTTTCTGCCAGTGCTTTGGCTTCCAGATCATCATAATCTACCAGCCCGGTTTCTTTTACAACACCATAGGAAATAACCTGGTAATGTTTACCGCTAAAGTTTACGGGACTACCATGTGTCAGGTGACCACCCATGCTCAGGTTCAGCCCCATTATTTTATCGCCGGGATTCAATGCCGCAAAGAAAACGGCCGCATTTGCCTGCGCACCGCTATGGGGCTGCACGTTGGCCCAGCTAAGGTTAAAGACCTTTTTCAGGCGGTCAATCGCGAGGGATTCAATCTCGTCCACCACTTCGCAGCCGCCATAATAGCGCTTTCCGGGGTAGCCTTCCGCATATTTATTGGTTAAAACAGTTCCCATGGCTTTGATAACCGGCAGGGAAGCAAAATTTTCAGAAGCGATGAGTTCAATGCCATTACGCTGGCGGTCCAGTTCCTTATTAATAAGGTCAAATACAATATTATCCGTTTGCATGGCGCAAAGTTAAGGGTGCCGTGGTAAGTATAAAAGTTTAAGGGTTTAAAAGTTTACAGGTTTCACAGCGGATAGCAGGTTGGCATGTAACTGGAGAGGTGTTTTCACGGATAGGAATACTGTAATTTTCGTATCGCAAAAAGGAAAAGAAAAAGATAGCTTTGTAATGAATATTGACAACCATTATAACTGTTAAAACAAATAAAATGAAGTACCTGACTATCCTGTTTGCATTCGGTATCATCATACCTTTTACTGCTTCTGCTCAAGCGAATAGGTCGCGCTCCCCATTCCGCAAAACTTATATCGGTATTGGCCTCAGTTTCGTGGGCCATTCATTAGACAACAGCCTTTCTCCCGAGGGTAATATTTTAAAAGGTAATTTTGGAGCCGGCACCGGCGCTGCATTTGAAACAGGCAAAAACTTCTATTTTCTAAAAAGATCGCAAGGTAAAAAAATCAATGTAGGACTGGATTGGACGATGCTTTCAGCCTCCTACAACTCCGTTAAAAAAAGCTGGACCAGCTACGCCAATACCGCTGGTCAGCCTAATGCTACTATTGCGGCCCCTGTGGTACTTTCACTTGCCACCAAACTGGGCCCCGTATTATCAATTAACCCGGTTGAACAATTGGTAATAGACATCAGGGCGCAGGTAGTGGCCGGGATCCGCGGTATTGCACTTCAGTATAATGAACAGAACAGGGGCTTCAACGCCTACAATAACAGAGTTGATCAATCCTCTTCAGGAAACGGCGTAAGTGATATATTTAAAAGCAGCTTTGGCGTAAAACCGGGATTTGGCGCTACAGTAAGAAGGGGCATCGCGGGGCTTTCCTTCGATTACAGTCCCGGGAACCAAACGATGGATTACACAACAGCCGGCACTAACAGTACAAGTATCACGGCCAAAAGCGCATCCATACCGTTTGATATAAAACAATTAAAACTAAGTCTGCTCTTTTAAAGCGCAAATTTGACCACCAGATACAAATTAAACCGAAAATCTTAACTTCACGCACCAAACAGGAACGGAAGCCTCTTTTGTGAGACCACTCAAAGTTCCGGAATTTTTAATGAAAGGACTATTTAAATGAAAGCAGTTATACCGGTTGCCGGGGCGGGAACAAAGCTAAGGCCGCAGAGTTACACACAGCCAAAGGCGTTGATTCCCCTGGCAGGCAAAACGGTGCTGAGTTTTATTGTTGATCAGCTAAAAGCTGCCGGCATTGAAGAATTTATATTTATTGTTGGTTTTTTAGGAGAAAAGATCGCAGACTATGTAAAAGAACATCACCCGGATATCAAGGCGCATTATGTAAGTCAGCAGGAGCGCCGTGGCATCGGCCATGCCATTAACCTGGCGAAAAACATTATCGAAAACGACGAAGTATTTATTTCACTGGGAGACACCATCTGTGAATATGATGTCCAACTGGTGCTCAACACCCCGCATTCCATGATCGGCATACGGAAAGTGGACAATCCCAGGGATTTCGGCGTTGCGGAAATTGATGCAAACGGGTTTATCGAAACCGTGGTGGAAAAGCCCTATATCCCAAAATCAAATATGGCGATGGTAGGCATTTATAAAATAAAGGAAACGGGATTGTTGTTCGACTGTCTGGCTACAAATATTCACAAGGGTTTGCTGACGCACGGAGAGTTTACCATTACCGATGCACTGGATTGCATGATCCAAAAGGGGGTGCAGTTTGAAGCTTTTAAGGTAGACAATTGGTTTGATGCAGGCAATAAAGAAACCCTGTTACGATCCAACGCTACGCTGCTGAGAAAATACCGTTCGTCTGCTGATCCGTTGCAATATGAAAATTCGGTGATCATTCCACCCGTAAGCATTGCCGGCGGATGCGTGATAAAAAATTCCATTGTAGGGCCTAATGTAACATTGGGCGAGAACACCCTGGTTGATCAGTCGATCGTCCGTAACTCAATAGTAGGGGCCTATTCCAACTTGTTTGATATTGTGCTGGAGGATTCTTTAATAGGTTCCGACAGCAGTTTGAAAGGCGAAACCCGCAGTTTGAATATTGGTGATAATACGAGCATTGACCTGGGATAGGATGCGGAACGCACAACGCGCAATGCTGAACGCTTCATGCGTTATGCCCTTGAACATTGCGTATCAAACGGCAGACGAGAAACAACGAACATAAAATGCCATGAAAGTTGCCGTTAAAGATGCGTTGCTGCAATTAAAGGATTCAAAAAATCTCTTCCTTCCATTGTTTAATCATGGGAGCCTGCAAATTGAAATCTATAAGCCTGACAAGATTGATCATCAAAGCCCGCATAAGCAGGACGAGGTGTACATCATTATTTCGGGGAATGGTGAATTTTTAAACGATGGAATTATTACAAATTTCACGCCAGGTGATTTTTTATTCGTGCCGGCCGGCACCGAACACAGGTTCCTGAATTTTTCAGACGACTTTGTTACCTGGGTGGTTTTCTATGGACCCGAAGGCGGAGAACAGGCGTAAATGCAGTATCTTTAGAAGTTTCAG
>JAGIAQ010000030.1:9723-39515 GCA_017744795.1 Niabella sp.
AAATCAGAAATCAGAAATCAGAAATCAGAAATCAGAAATCAGAAATCAGAAATCAGAAATCAAACGATAAACATAAACATCTTTGTTCCCGAACCGCATTACACAATTATTTCAAATAGACTATCCCATCATCCAGGCGGGTATGGTGTGGACGAGCGGATGGCGCCTGGCCAGTGCGGTGAGCAATGCCGGGGGGCTGGGCATTATCGGGGCCGGCTCTATGTATCCCCAGGTTTTAAAAGAGCATATACAAAAGTATAAGGCTGCATCGCAACGCCCCTTTGCGGTAAACCTCCCACTTTTATACCCCGATATTGAAGCCCATATCAGCACGATCATCGAAGAACAGATCCCCATTGTTTTTACAAGCGCCGGGAATCCGAAAACCTGGACCCCCATATTAAAAAGCAAGGGGGTCAAAGTAGTGCATGTGGTAAGCAGCACCCGTTTTGCAATTAAAGCGGAAGCAGCCGGATGTGACGCTGTGGTAGCAGAAGGTTTTGAAGCCGGCGGCCATAACGGACGGGAAGAAACCAGTTCTATGGTATTAATTCCTTTGGTTGCTGAAGCAGTAAAGATCCCCGTTATAGCAGCCGGCGGTATTGCCACAGGCAAACAAATGCTTGCCGCCATGGTACTGGGCGCTGAAGCCGTACAGGTCGGCAGTCGCTTTGTTGCCAGTGAAGAAGCATCGAATCATATCAACTTCAAGAACCTTGTGGTTAACGCCAACGAAGGCGATACGGAGCTTTCTCTGAAACAGCTTACCCCTGTACGTTTGCTGAAAAACGCATTTTATCAACAGCTAAAAGCTGCCGAGCTGCGTGGCGCTCCGGCTGCCGAATTAAAGGCATTGCTGGGCCACGGCCGTGCTAAAAAAGGCATGTTTGAGGGCGATCTCGAAAACGGGGAACTGGAGATTGGCCAGGTAGCCGCCGCTATAAGATCTATACGTCCCGCTGCTGTGATCGTAAAAGAGATCTGGGAAGAATTTCTCGCTGTAAAGAAAACGCTATAAGACATTTTAAACTAATTTTAAACCACACAGGTCCTGTAGGAGTCATAGTGTTTAAGGTAGCAGCTATGTTCACCGCCATGGCGATGAACATAGCTGATGTGTTTTTATGTTTCGTGTTAGCTACTCTATGTATCTATGTGATTAAAAAGTTCAAACATCTTCATATTTTATGCAAAAAAAGTTCGTTTTCTTCTCTCTGATCTGGACACTCCTTTCATTACAAAGCCAGGGCCAGTTTACAAAACTGATCAGCAAGCTGGAACAGAATAATACCAATAATCTCAACGCGCCCCGCGAAAAATTATTTATCCATTACGACCGGCCTTTTTATAAAGTAAAAGATACGATGTGGCTAAAAGGATATCTTTTATCGGCCAGTGAAAACAGCATTACGGACAGCACCGGTATCGCCTACATTGAGATCATTAATGCCGCCAACGAAGTTGTGAAGCGGACAGCGGCCCCCTGCTACTGGGGCCGTTTTCAGAGCAGCATCGCTTTAGCGGAAGATGACTTCCCGCAGGGGAGCTATCTCTTGCGCGCCTACACCAACTGGATGCGCAACTTTGGCGATTCTACTTTTTTTGAAAGCCACTTTACTATTATTAACCCTGTATCCGGCGATTGGAATGCCCGCATAGAACAGCTCAGTCTTACCGGTAACCGCATCATCCTCGATGCCAGTTTGACCGCCAATAATCTGCAACCCATTGCCCGAAAAAAAATAGGGATTCGGGTGCGGTCTAAAAACCATGCCCTGCTTAAGCTACAGGCAATAACGGACGCAGAAGGCAACCTTTTTATCGACACCTTGTTAAAAAATGACGCCACTGGAAAATCGCTTATGGTTGAGATCTCGGACAAAGAAGATCTGAAACTGCAGGTGCCGGTTATTTCCGCCGGCGCATCCGCAATTGATCTGCAGTTTTTACCGGAAGGAGGAAGCCTTGTGGCTGGCAAAGAACGGTTGATTGGGTTTAAAGCGTTAAACAACTATGGTAAAGGAATCGATACAAAAGGCGTTATTAAAGGCCCGCAGGGAAAAGAGGTAGCCCGGTTTGTTTCCATTCATAAAGGCATGGGGACCGTGGCCTTCACACCACAGGCCGGGGAACAATATACTGCCTATCCCGAGCAGGGCCAACCTGTTAAATTGCCGGAGGTAAAAGCATCCGGAACCACCTTACATGTAAGCAACAGTGAAGGCGCCGACAGCGTCAACGTCAGTATTGACGGCAGTGCTGACCTGTGGGGCAGCCGGTTTTTCTTTTCCGCAACATCAAAAGGAATCAATCTCGCTGCGGGCCCCGTTCGCATTACGCCAAAAGCGCATACCCTGGGCATCTCCAAAAAAGTGCTGCCATCAGGCATTACCACGTTTACGCTTTACGACAGTCTGATGCGGCCGGTGAATGAACGATCTGTTTTTATATGGCACAAAGACCCGCTGCAATTATCGCTTGTTTCTAATAAAGACGCTTACCGCAAAAAGGACAGCGTATCCCTGCAGCTTACGGTAAAAGACCTCCTGAACAAAAATAACGGGGGAAGCTTTTCGATAGCAGTAATCGACACCAGCCAGGTTGCCATAAATAAACTTTCAGAGAACCTGCTTACTTATATGTTGCTGAGTGCAGACCTTAAAGGCATTGTCGAGGACCCTTATTATTATTTTCAGGATCCGGCTCCGGGCGCTGCTGATGCGCTGCTGCTTACGCAGGGATGGGTGCATTATGAATGGCAGCCCGCAGCCTTTAAATATGACCGGGAATCCACTTACAAAATAACAGGCAAGGCCACTAATATTTTTAATAAACCTTTTAGTAATACAAAGGTTACCCTGTTTGGTAAAACCGGCAAGAATGAGGGAATTGTTATGGATACCACAACTGATAAAAACGGCATTTTTACCTTTTCGCATTTCCCATATTTTACCAGCGACAGTGTGAGCCTGGCCATTGAAGCCGTTAATAAAAAGGGGAAAGCATTTAATGTAGGGGTCGAATTAAATGAACCGAAATTTCCGCCTTATACCGGCGGAGCGGCCGTTTTTGATCATCAGAATATCCTGCTGGACACAGCAACGGCACAGTTTGTAACTAAGCAAACAGCCATGCGGAAGCTGATCAAAAAAAATGGTGAATACCTGGATGAGGTAGTGGTAAAAACAAACGCCCTGATCCCCGGTTCAAAAAACCTGAATAAAAACGGCGGGGCCGACCAGGTGATCAATGAAAAAATATTGCAGAAAACGCCTAAGGCCACGCTGCTGGATGTGCTCAATAAACAAGTGAAAGGCTTTCGCATGGGGTCTCCCCCTAAAAGCAACACATTAATGTACATGGTCAATACCAATATTGCCCGTTTTATCATTGACGGAGTAGACCTGCATTTCTTTTATCATTCAACAGGTATAGGCATTAACGATTATATTTTATTCCTGAATTCTTATCTCCAGTATTTTTCAGCCGAGGATATTAAGGGCATTGAAGTAATGAATAACCCTCGGTTCAACTCCAATTACAGATCGCGTTTCTTAAGCACCCAAGAACAAATAAACAGCGGGCCCGTCAGAACAGATTATTCATTTATTGAAATAACCACTCAAAGCGGATCCGGTCCTTTTTTACGCAAAACACCGGGCATGTATTTGTACCGGCCGGTAGTGCCTGTATTGGCAAAGCAATTTTATAGCCCCAGGTATTCATCACCAGATGTAAGAACAGTGCTTCCCGATCTGCGGGCTACCGTTTACTGGAATCCCGAGGTTATTGTCAGCCGGAATGGAGAAGCGCACATTTCCTTCTACACCTCAGAAAGCAACAGTAATTATATGATCCTCGTGCAGGGCATCAACCTTGTGGGCGGAATGGGAGTGTTGTATCAGCCGTTGATTGTAAATAAGAAATAAAGAATGTATAAGTGTACAACATTACTGTCGTTTCCATTGGGGGCGAGATCCCTCACTGCGTTCGGGATGACGGTAACGAAGCTCAACGCTCTTCGGAACTTGTAGTTCCGGAGTCCTATTTTGTCGCTTCAAGCGACGGAAAAAAGCTGCGAAACTACAAGTTTCGCAGAGCCGAATGGCGGTAACGCAGCGTGTTTCTCATTTCTTATTCCTTATTTCAAATATTTCCCCGTGTAACTGGCTTTTACTTTTTTTATACCGACTGGAATACCTTCATAAACCAGTTCACCACCGCCATCGCCCGCTTCAGGGCCCAGCTCAATCAGCCAGTCGGCACTTTTGATCACATCAATATTGTGTTCAATCACCAGCACGGAATGCCCCTGTTCGATCAACGCATTAAAGGAAGCCAGTAATTTTTTTATATCATGAAAATGCAGCCCCGTAGTGGGTTCATCAAAAATAAACAACACCTTATTTGCGTTCTTCCCTTTTCCCAGGAAGGAAGCCAGCTTTACCCGCTGCGCCTCACCACCCGACAGGGTATCGGACGATTGTCCCAGTTTTACATACCCCAGCCCCACGTCGCTTAACGGCTGTATCGCCTCCGCTATTTTCTTTTCTGTTTTAAAAAATTCAATCGCCTCGTCCACGCTTAGTTCCAGCACATCATGAATGTTTTTATCATGATATTTTACCTCCAGCACCTCTTCTTTAAAACGCTTACCGCCACAGCTTTCACAAACCAGGTGCACGTCCGCAAGGAACTGCATTTCCACCACCTGTTCCCCTTCACCTTTGCAGGTATCGCAGCGGCCGCCATCTACATTAAAAGAAAAATGCTTGGGCTGAAACCCCCGCATTTTGCTCAGGGGTTGTTTTGCAAAAAGGTCGCGTATTTCATCATAGGCTTTTATGTAGGTTACGGGGTTGCTGCGGGATGATTTCCCGATCGGGTTCTGATCCACCATTTCAATCTGCTGGATGCTTTCCACATCACCGGTGAGGGCTTTATGAAAACCCACTTTATCGCCGCTGAACTCCCCTTTTATTTTTTGCAGCGCCGGGTACAGGATCTGTTTCACCAAAGTGGTTTTTCCGCTTCCGCTAACCCCGCTTACTACCGTAAACACATTCAAAGGAAAGCTAACTGTAATATCCCTGAGATTGTTATGCCGCGCGCCTTCCACTTTTATAAAGCGATTCCATTTGCGAACCGTTTTTGGCGGTTCAATAGAAAACTGACCGCTTAAATATTTTCCCGTCAGACTGTTCTTATCTTTTATCAGGTCAGCATAAGTTCCTGCCGCCACTACTTCGCCTCCCAGGTGCGACGCCAGCGGTCCCATATCAATAATATGATCCGCATGCTGCATCACCATTTCATCGTGTTCCACCACCACAACCGTATTATTCAGATCGCGCAATTCTTTCAATACTTTGATCAGATTATCCGTATCCCGCGAGTGCAATCCAATGGAAGGTTCATCCAAAATATATAAAGAGTTGGTCAGATTACTTCCCAGGCTCCTCGTTAGTTGTATCCGCTGGCTTTCGCCACCACTCAATGTATTGGCCACCCGGCTTAGGGTTAAATAACCCAGACCCACTTTTATCAGAGTATCCAGCCGGTTGTTAATTTCGATCAAAATCCGTTTGGCGATCGCTGCTTTATGTTCCGGCAGTTGCAGTTTGTTAAACCACACCTTTAAATCCTTTGCCGCCATGGCACAGAGCTCGCCTATATTTTGTTCACCCACTTTTACATACAAGGCTTCTTTACGTAACCGGTAACCATGGCAATCAGGACAGGTAGTGCGGCCACGATAACGACTCAGCAACACGCGGTATTGTACTTTATAAAGATTTTGTTCTACTTCTTTAAAAAAATCGTTGATACCATACACACTACCATTCCCCTGCCACAGCAACTGATAGTGCTCTTTTGTAAGATCCGCCACCGGCTTATGTATCGGGAAATCATATTTCGCTGCGGCTTTAATAAACCGGTCTTTCCATTTACCCAGCTTCTCTCCTTTCCACGGAGCTACGGCGCCTTCAAAAACGCTCATTCGTTTGTCTGGTAGTACCAGGTCTTCATCGATGCCCAGCACCAGGCTAAAACCTTCGCAGGTAGGACAAGCCCCCAGGGGATTATTAAACGAAAAAAGATTGGGTTGTGGTTCTTCAAACACAATACCGTCCAGTTCAAAACGATTATTGAACCCCAGAAGTTTTACTGTTCCTTCCACCGATATGGTATGCAGGAACAGCTCGCCTTCACCTTCAAAAAAAGCAGTGCCGATGGAATCGCCCAGCCGGTGCCGGTCGTCTTCGTCCAGCTCTCTTGAAATAATACGGTCAACTAAAATATAAACCGGCCGCGCTGCCTTCGCTTTTGTAATGCCCAATGTTTTTCCAATAGCCGCGTCATCCTGCTCCAGCAGATCCTCTATATCTATTATTTCAACAGCCTCTTTATCATCCGGTGCGCCAGCGGCAACTCTTGTAAAGCCCTTTTGCAGCAATATGTTCAGCTCTTCACGCACATTCCGGTTGGCATGCAGCTTAAAATGTACCAGTATAAAAACTTTGGTGCCCTCCGGCAATTTTTCGATCGCCTGAATCACATCAGCCACATCATCTTTCTTTACCTCTTTTCCCGAAACGGGCGAAATAGTGGTGCCCGCCCGTGCAAATAATAAGCGCAGGTAATCATAGATCTCCGTCATGGTGCCTACTGTGCTCCGGGGTGTGCGGGTAATTACTTTTTGTTCGATGGCAATGGCCGGACAAAGATTTTTTATATAATCCACGTCGGGTTTATTCATCCGGTTTAGAAACTGGCGGGCATAAGCGCTCAGGCTTTCTGCGTAACGGCGCTGCCCCTCCGCATAGAGCGTATCAATGGTAAGTGAAGATTTGCCCGAGCCCGAGACCCCGGTTACCACAATAAACTTTTTACGGGGAAAGCCTACCGTTACATTTTTAAGATTATGAACCCTCGCCCCTTTTATCAGTATTTCATTCGTTTGCTCCGCCGTTTTTGCCTTTGCCATTCCCGATTTTTTTAAAGGACACAAATTTAATCCTATCATTTGATGTTTGATGTCTGACTTTTCACGTTTCACCCTTTATCAACCGCATAGCGCGTTTTGCGCTATGCATTTTGCATTTGACGTCTCGCATCAACCGGAATCGGCTCCGCCGGATTTACGAAAACGTTTTTTATTGTGTTCGACAGGAAAGAGTTGTCGCTGCAACCAATATTTCTAACAGACTGATAACAAATAAAATACGGCTATTTCATGTATATTTTAACATTTTCTTGAGGTGAATGTGCGGATTTTTTGCACCAATATGACCGCCTGTAAACTTCTAAACGCCTATTTTCGCACCACTCGCGTGCCCCGGAGGAGCAGGAAAAAGTACAGGATGGGGGTAAATTCGGAGGTTATTGAAATAAGTTTTTGTCTTAAAAATGCAGATCCAAAAGATCCGGGAACAATTTTGAAAGAATGTTAACTTACTTAAAGAAGACTGATAACGAGCTCATAAATCTATTTTCAAAAGGACATACTCCGGCACTGGATTCATTGCTGAACCGGTACCAGGAGAAACTCTTCAATGCAATTCTTTTCTTAGTAAAGGATAAATATCACGCAGAAGATATTTGCCAGGACGTTTTTATAAAGATCATAGAGACGTTGAAAAGCGGCAAGTATAAGGATGAAGGCAAGTTTTTGCCCTGGGCGATGCGTATCGCTCATAATTTGTGTGTGGATTATTTCAGAAAATTAAAACGCATCCCTTTTACCAAAAGCGGTGCCGACCACGAAGTGCTGGATACTATCAATTGTACGGAACAGAATGTTGAGGAAAAGATAATCGCCGTTCAAAACATTGGCAAGGCCCAGGACATGCTAAAACAGTTGCCCGAAGAGCAAAGGGAGGTGATCATCCTGCGTCATTTCGCCAATCTCAGTTTTAAGGAGATTGCTGAAATTACCGGGTGCAGCATCAATACGGCTTAGGGCAGAATGCGTTACGGTCTACTCAATCTCAGAAAAATGATGACCGGCAAATAAGAGAATGTCATCTTGTAACTCCAGCTGGAACAAAGGAGTTCGATTTTCGAATTTATTTTGCCGAATACCAACCGGTTGTTACAAGATGACGCCTAATTCAACCGCTCCAATACCTTGGGGCGGTTTTTTTATTAAATTAATTACCGGCCCCGGCCAATAGTTAGCCGGGAATACGGAAAGGCGGGAAGTTCTTATTTTTCCAATTTGTTCAAACTTACCGTTTCGCCGCCTTCCCGGCATAAGAATGCTCTGATGTTCTTTTTAAACCACCTACAACGTTTTCGCAAATCACCAATATTTTATAGGCACTTTATTAGTGCAATCCTTACATTTGTTTTGCTTGCGCATGTGAAATGTAATCTTCAGTAGCGATTGTATTTCCCGAGAAATGTTTTTTCGTTCCCTAAACAAACAGGTTTCCCTGTCTGTCACAAGAACAGCGCTGCGCTATATCGAATATTTTATTTTTAAACCAATACAAATCAGACTATGTACCATTGTAGAAACTGGATTATCGTGCTCCTGGCGATAATTGGGGTGTGTACCACCGCCCAAAGTCAAAACAACAGCTGGACCGTTACCGGCACTGTTACCAATCAGGCAGGCACCCCTTTACCAGGTGTTACCGTCCAGGTAAAGGGCACCACACGGGGCACTACAACCAGCCAGGACGGGGCTTTTACTATTCATGTGCCGCAATCCAATAAGCCCAAACCGGTGTTGGTATTCAGCGCTACCGGGCATCAGGAGCAGGAGAAGGAGATCAGCGGCGATGCCAATATCAAAATAAGCCTCACCGCACAAACCCTTGGAATGGATGAGGTAGTGGTAATTGGATACGGCACCGCCAAACGGAAAGATGTTACCGGCGCCGTAGCTTCCGTACAAGCTACCAAGCTGGAAAAAGAAGCGCCCCGGTCGGTGCAGGATCTTTTAAGAGGAAATGCCGCCGGCATTCTTATCGGACAGGGCAACCCTGCGAGTGTTGCTAAAGGCGACGCAGATATATTGGTAAGAGGATCCGGTACGCTTAAAGCGGGAAGCAACCCCTTAAATGTTGTAGATGGAGTAATCTTTGATGGCTCCTTTGCAGACATCAACCCGAACGATATTCAATCAATCGACATCCTGAAGGATGCCAGCGCCACAGCTGTATATGGGGCCAAGGCTGCTAACGGTGTAATATTGATCACGACAAAAAAAGGCGTTTCGGGCAAGCCCCGGATCACCCTCAATAGTAATATAGGGATGGTGGAAACTGCAGGAATGCCCCGTGTAATGAGCCCTCAGGAATTCCTGCAATGGCGCTATGATTACGAGGTGGGCAGAAGAACAGACGCCTATCTCCAGCAATACCCTGAGATGTTTATTGACCCGAGAAAGCTGACCAACGTAAAGCCGTTGGATTGGTATAACTACAGTCAGAAAACACCTGTAACCTCCGTAACCGATGATCAGCTTGTTCGTGCCTGGCTAGCCCGGCTGGATTTAAAGAGCCCGGAGATTGATAATTATATGAACAATAAAATCACCAACTGGCAAGACCTGGTTTTCCAGCGGGGCTTCCAGCAGGATTATACAGCAGCTGTTTCCAACAGGAATGAAAACTCCAGCTATTACTTCTCCATCAACCACGTAGACCGGCAGGGGATCGTTACCGGTGATCGCTTTAAGGATTTCAGAACCCGTTTAAACCTTGAAGCAAAAGTGGCTTCTTTCCTGAAAGTGGGCGCCAATACCAATTTTTCCGTCCGGAACGAAGGTTTTCTGCAGGCCGACTGGAATCAGATGACCGCTATCTCGCCTTATGGTTCCAATAATATTGGAGATACAAGCGTCCTACCGCTTTACTGGCGGCTGCCCACCAGCGATGCCACCCCGGTAAACCCGTTTTACGATAACCTGTACCGCGATCGCAAGGATCTAACCTCCTCCCTCAATTCAAGCCTTTATGGTATCATCACGCTTCCGTATGGATTTGAGTTCCAGTCGAACTACACCCCTACGCTTATATGGCATGAGTATTATAATCATGAATCCTCTCAAAATGTTAACTGGACCGCAACCGGCGGTAACAGCGAGCGCAAGTTTGAAAAAACCTTTAACTGGCAGATCGATAATGTGCTCCGGTGGAGAAAGCGCTACGGTATCCATAATTTTGAAGTAACGCTTTTGCAGAATGCGGAAAAAGGGCAATACTGGCAGACGGATGCCAGGGCTTCAGCCTATAGCCCCAGCGACATTTTAGGTTATCACCGTTTACAGGCAGGTACTGTGCCGAATGCTTCCAGCAATGATACCTACAAAACCGGGGATGCCTTAATGGGTCGCCTCTTCTATTCCTTAAAAGACCGGTATATGCTCACCGCTTCTATAAGAAGGGATGGCTATTCTGCCTTCGGCGCCAAAAACCCCCGGGCTACTTTTCCGGCCCTGGCTTTTGCCTGGGATGTAGCACAGGAGAAATTCATGAAGTCAACGGACTCATGGCTGGATTATCTGAAACTGCGGCTTTCCTGGGGAAAGAACGGAAACCGGGATATTGACCAGTATGCCGCCTTATCTGATATGACCTCCGGCCTGCAGCCATTCATCAATCAAAGCGGTACGGCATATCTTGCATCCCAGCTTTTTGTAAGCCGTATGGCGAACCTGAACCTGAAATGGGAGGGCAAGGCCTCTTATAATGTGGGCCTGGATTTCTCCCTGCTGCAACATAGGCTAAGCGGTTCCATAGATGCTTATACGGCTATCACCCACGACCTGCTGGTTGACCGTGTGCTAACTCCTGTTATCGCTTTTAAAAATGTGGCCGCCAACCTGGGCCAGATGAGAAACAGGGGGTTAGAAATTAACCTGAATGGAGTGCTGATCCAAAAGAAAGATTTCAGCTGGAACAGCGGCTTTATGTTTATGCTCAACCGACGAAATCTGCTGCATTTATATGGAGATATGATTGCCATAAAGGACGCCAACGGGAATGTGATCGGGCAAAAGGAAGCCGACGATATCATAAACAAATGGTTTATTGGCCAGGACCCGGACCGGATCTGGGACTATCAGCGCATTGGTGTATGGCAGGTTTCAGAAGCGACCGCTGCAGCAAAATACGGCAACCAGCCCGGCGACTTTAAATATAAGGATCAAAATGGCGATAGCGTAATGACTAATGCCGACAAGGTTTTCCAGGGATATAAAAGCCCGCGGTTCCGCTGGAGCTGGAGAAATGATTTCAACTATAAACAATTAACGCTATCTGTATTTATCTATTCCAACTGGGGGCAAACAGAACAGTTTAACCGGGCCGCCAACAGCAATAGTTTCCCGGACCGAACCACCGATTATATGCAGCCCAGATGGACAGTTAATAACCCGATCAACGATTATGCCCGTATCGGCTCTAAAAACATCGGCACTAATTATGTAGACCGTTCCTTTATCCGGCTGGATAATGTATCCCTTTCTTATGCCGCTCCCCAGGCCTGGGTAAAAGCCATCAAGGCACAGAGTCTGCGGATTTCCGCCTCCGTGAGAAACGTTACATTCTGGGCGCCGCACTGGACCTTCGGCGATCCTGAATCCGGTGGCTACCGGACAAAGGACAGTGGCGGTAATGAATATACGCCAGGGCAGCCCACCCCCCGCACCTATAATTTAAGTCTTAACCTGACTCTTTAATCTTAGTATTATGAAACGAACAATTATATATAAAAAAATATTGCCCATCGCCCTGATGGCGCTGTTGCTGGCGGCCTGCAATAAAGAATGGCTGCAGCCAAAGACACTTTCTAATTATCAACCCGTCGTCACACTTGTTGATGCAAATAGTTTGTACTCAACCCTGGCGGCCGCTGAACGCAATATGCGGCATGAATATTTTGGAGATGGGGCGCCCATTCTTACAGAAATCATGCAATCGGAGGTAGCCGTTGAAGGCACTACCGACAAGGCCGGGCCACAAATGAATATGGATGTTTCGTTACTACCCGATGCACAACTGGACGATATCAATTTTACAAGAGTAGGCTGGTATTTTACAGAGGGCTATAACGGGATCAAATATGCCAATACTGTAATCGTAAACATTAACAATGTTAAGTTTAAAAGCGATGCCGAAAAGAATGCCGTCCTGGGCGCCGCTTATTTTCAAAGAGCCTACCGTTATTTTAAACTGGTGCACCAGTTTGGCGATGTGCCCTTTGTTGATACCCTGTATTCCGCCCCCAAGCTCGATTTTTATTCAAATGATCGCTGGAGCATTTTGGCGCGGCTCAAAAAAGATTTGGAATTTGCCTATCAATGGGTTCCGGAAACAGTAGACCGCGGGCGCACTTCCAAATCGGCCTGTGGGGTGTTGCTGATGAAAGTATGTATGGCTTTAACTGACTTTGACCGTGCTATTGCCGTAGGTAAAGAAATCGTAGCCCTGCACCCGCTGATGAAAAACCGGTTCACCTCTAATAAAACCAAGCCTCATACCAATTTAATGTTTGACCTCCATAGTATAGATGCCAAACTGGATATGTCTAACACAGAGGGGCTGATGTATGTCGTCGCTTATTCCAACTTGGAGCCACAGACCCCTTCACCCAACGATCGCATTCAGATTATGCGGAATGCGGTTCCCTACTGGAATGGGGGTGGTATTATAACCCCAGACGGCGCAACGGGTACCGTTTCTCCTTCTCCTGACGGCACGCCGGACAGCCTGGATCTGAACAGAACCTACGGACGCGGTATCGGGCGGCTGCGCCCCACCTGGTACTCTACCAATGAAATATGGCGGGCCGACAAAGAGGCCAATGACCTGCGTGGGCCCTATAACCACGATAGCTGGAAACGCATGGAGGATCTGCTGTACAACAACCCCAGCTTAAAAGGCAAAAGCCCCTGGTATGCCAAGCATTTTGTAAAACCAGCCGCCATGAGCGTGGAAGATACCATTCGTCTTTGGTTTCCCTGGCCGCATTATAAAACATTTGTTCCCGATCCGCTGCAAGCCACCTGGGCCGGCGGGCAAACTTCCTGGTACATCTACCGTTCGGCTGAAGTATACCTGATGCTGGCCGAATGCTATTACTGGAAGAATGATCTGGGATCAGCAGCTACAGCTATGAATGAAGTGCGCACCCGGGCAGGCGCTGCGCCGCTCACCGCCACCGATATAAATATCGGGGAAATACTCGACGAACGGGCCCGTGAACTTTACTATGAAGAGAACCGGCATATCGAGCTGGTGCGCATCGCGTATACTTATGCCAAAACCGGCAAGCCTTGCGAGATCTTTGGCGGGCAGGTTTATAAACTGGAAAATATAAGCGGGCCGGGTGGAGCCAATTCCAATGTGAAACAAATGGGCGTCAACTTCTGGTACGACCGGGTTGTAAGCCGGAGTAATTTTTACAACCATGGTGTGAAGCATAAATGGGCGGAGTATAAGGTGAGCGTACATCATATTTTATGGCCAATACCCTCCGGTGTCATCACCTCAAACGTAAAAGGCGTCATCAATCAGAATATTGGTTACCCCGGTGCGGAGCTCAATGTAAAACCGCTTCCTGTACCATAATTATAAAATTATACAGGTCCTTTAGGAGTTATTAATTGCAATTACAAAGGGCTGTTCCAAAAGGAACGGCCCTTTTTTATAGCACTCAAACGTTATAGTAAAAATCACCACATCCTATCAATTAAATTACTTATTTTAGACAGACCGCACTGCAACGCCGGGCAAAAAACAAATAAATTTCAGCGTTTCAGTCTTCAGTGGCCATAACGATTAACTTGTAAATTCCGAACTATGTCCAGAAGAACTTTTCTAAAGAATTCCGCCAAGCTATCCGCCGGCGCCTTTTTACTCCCCCAGGCTCCAATGATCGTACCCTCCTCTTTCTTTACAAAAGACGCCCCCAGTAATAAGGTGAACGTGGGGCAGATCGGCTGTGGTCGTATCGCCATGACGCATGACCAGGTAGAAACTTTTAAGCATGAGGCGGTACGTATTGTAGCTATGGCTGATCCCGATCGCTATCGCCTGGAAGCAGGAAAAAAAAGGATCGAAGGCTGGTATGAAAAGAAAACCGGGAAAGCCAATTACATTGATATAAAAATGTACGACAACTACCAGGAGCTGCTGTTAAATAAGGACATCGATGCCGTTATCATCAGCACTCCGGATCACTGGCATGCACAACCCGCCATGGAAGCGGCTTTGGCGGGCAAGCATATCTACCTGCAAAAGCCTACTTCCCTTACCATTGAAGAAGGCCGGTCCATGAGCAACGTGGTGCGCCAGTCGGGCGTAACTTTTCAGTTGGGCAGCCAGCAGCGTTCCGTTAGTCCGTGGCCGCAATTTAAAAAAGCCTGTGAACTGGTGCGCAATGGCCGTATCGGGAAATTACAATCGGTACAGGTGGGTTTACCCGCCGATCCGCCGGGAGGCAATACCACGGAAATGCCTATCCCCGAAGGGTTTAACTATGATCTCTGGCTGGGGTCAACTCCTTACATTTACTATACCCAGGACCGGGTGCATAATCAAAAAGATATTGAATCCCGCGGCGGTTGGCTGCGCATGGAACAATTCGGCGCGGGCATGATCACCGGCTGGGGCGTGCATCATATCGACATCGCACATTGGGGCATGGATACTGAACTGACCGGCCCCATAGAAATTGAAGGCACGGCGCAATTCCCCAAAACAGGCTTATGGAACGTGCATGGCGATTATGAAGTGACCGCTAAATATGCCAACGGCGTTATTATGCACATCAACAGCAAAAATCCCAACGGCGTTAAATTTGAAGGCAGCGAAGGCTGGATCTTCGTTTCGCGCGGCAATGTAGGCGTTACTGCCAGCGACCCGGGTTCCGGCGGACAAAACAAAGCGTTCAACGCAAGCAATCCGAATATACTCACCTCAGTGATCAAACCCAACGAAATTCATTTGTACGAAAGCCGCGAGCAACACCTGAGCTGGATCGATTGTATTCTCAATAAAAAACCAACGATCAGTCCGGCCGAAGTAGCCCACCGCTCCTGCAGCGCCTGCCTGATCGCGCATGCAGCAATGAAGATGGGCACCAAATTATATTGGGATCCGGAAAAGGAAGTATTCAAAAATAATATTGAAGCGAATAAATTATTATCCAGACCGCAGCGCTATCCTTACGGAACAAATTATGTATTAAATAAATTAAAGAAATAGATGAAGAAAATTGTACTCCCGGTTGCCTTGCTGGCAATGCTGGCCGCTTGTAAAAGTAACGACACTAAAAAAGAAAATGAGCAAAGCGACAAGAAACAGTTATCCATTATAACCCTTGACCCGGGCCACTTTCACGCCGCACTGGTGCAAAAAGAAATGTACCCGGACGTCGATAGCAATGTGTATGTGTATGCGCCGGCGGGAGAAGACCTGGACCTGCATTTAAAACGCATCGACGCCTTTAATACGCGGGCCGCTAATCCCACCCATTGGAAAGAAAATGTATACACCGGCGCCGACTTTTTCCAAAAAATGATCCAGGAAAAAAAAGGGAACCTGGTGGTGATGAGTGGTAACAATCAGAAGAAAGCAGAATACGTTCTGAACACCGTAGATGCGGGCATGAACGTGCTGGCTGATAAACCCATGGCGATCGACCAGCCTGGATTTGAACTGATAAAAAATGCTTTTGCAAAAGCAGCAGAAAAAAAAGTACTGTTATACGATATCATGACCGAACGCTTTGAGATCAACTCCACACTGCAACGCGAGCTGGCACAGATACAAAAGGTATTTGGCACCCAGGAAAAAGGCACACCGGACAATCCAGGCGTTACCAAATCGAGCGTGCATTTTCTTTATAAATCCGTATCTGGTGCCGTATTGCAGCGTCCGGCCTGGTTCTTTGATGTAACCCAGCAAGGCGAGGGCATTGCCGATGTATCTACTCACCTCGTAGACCTGGCACAGATCGAATGCTTCCCGGAACAGGCGCTGGATTATCAAAAAGATGTGGAACTAGTTTCAGCAAAACACTGGACCACTCCTCTTACTCTAAGTCAGTTTACTGAAATAACCAAGCAACCGGCGTTTCCTGACTACCTGAAACCCAACGTTACAAAGGACACCATTTTAAATACCTATTTCAATGGTTCCTTCCAGTACAAGCTGCGCGGCATCAATATTAAGATCACGGCTACCTGGGATTATAAAGCACCCGCAGGTTCGGGAGATACCTATTACTCTGCCTTGCGCGGTACCCGGGCCAACCTAACCATCCGCCAGGGTGCGGAAGAAAACTACAAACCTACTTTGTATATTGAACCCGTTAAAAGCAATGATGCCGGGTTTGAAAAAGATCTTACCGACGCCATAGCCACATTACAGGCAAAGTATCCCGGCGTATCTGTAAAGAAAACCGCAAAAGGCTGGCAGGCGGTTGTTCCGGAGAAATACAACACCGGGCATGAAGCGCACTTCGGACAGGTAATGCAACATTATTTGCAGTTCCTAAAAGAAAAGAAATTACCGGCCTGGGAAGTGCCCAATATGATTACCAAGTATTTCACGACTACTTCAGCATTAGAGCTGGCAAAAAAATCAGCAGTAAAGAAATAACATGATCCGAATTTTTTTTTTAGCAGGGTTCTTTTTAGGGATGATAAATTTATCATCCCTACAGGCGCAGCGCATCACCAGCTGGCAGGTGCACACCACCGGAAAGGAAAACTTGTCCATTCCCATGAGCATTAACCTGGACGCGGTTTCTTTTGTACCCGACAGCAACCTACAGCTTTTTGAAACAACCGGCGGAAAAAAGACAGCCGTTCCCTTTCAGATCGAAACAGAAGACGGACGCAGGTTGTGTTGGCTGATAGAGCCCGCCCGCGTGGCTACACGCTCTTACGAACTGGCAAAAGGGAAGAGAACAGATTTTGCACCGACTTTGCAAACACCTGTTGAAAGCGGGGCCCTGACGATCATGAGTGGCGATAAAAAGTTATTGCGTTATCATTCTGAAACTGTTTATCCACCCAAAGGTATTGATACTGCTTATAAACGCAGCGGCTTCATCCATCCCTTGTGGACACCTAACGGTGAAGAACTGACACGCATTAACGCGCCGGATCATTATCATCACTGGGGAATGTGGAATCCCTGGACGCATGTGTTGTTTGAAAAAGACACAGTCGATTTCTGGAACCTGAAAGATCGTAAAGGCACCGTCCGCTTCGCGGGATTTGCATCCATTGCCGATGGTCCGGTATATGCCGGCTACCAGGTATTGCATCAGCACATCGCCTTTAAAAAAGACGGATCAGAAAAAAATGCAATCAACGAATTACAAACCGTAAAGATCTATCGCCAGCAAAAAGAGAACGATGCCTACTATATCATGGATATTACCGTTCAGCTGAGCTGTGCCAGTTCCAGTCCGGTAAAACTACTGGAATATCGTTATGGTGGTCTGGGCATCCGCGCCACTGAAGCCTGGAACAAGGATAACAGCATCATCTTTACTTCGGAAGGAAAGAACCGCAAAGAAGCCGATGGCAGTACCGCCCGCTGGTGCGTGGCAGAAGGACAGCTGAACAAACAATACGGCGGATTGGAAATGATGAGTTATCCGGCGAATTATAATTATCCCGAGCCGCTGCGCATCTGGCCGGAAAACATGAACAACCGGGGCGATGTATTTTTGAATTTCTCACCTACAAAGAATATGGATTGGTTACTGGAACCGGGCAAACAATATATTCTAAAATATCGTTTCCTGGTGTTCAATAACCAGCTGGCAAAAGAAAAGGCCGAAGAAGCCTGGCAGGCTTTCGCACACCCGCCAACGGTTAGTTTTAAATGAACGTACGTCCGATCAATAATTTCAGGTATCCCGCTGATTCTAGCGGATCTTTTTCGCTGATGTTCGCTGATCTTGTTTTTTCTGCGGCACATCTGCGCTATCTGCGGGAGCTTTAATCTCTTACTCTGATTAATTTAAAATATGAAAAGAATTTTAGCAATACTCTTTACGATCACGGCCCTTGCAACAGGACCTCTATCCAACGCCCAAACCGTAAACTGGAAAAAAGTAAAAGTATTGGTCTATACAAAAAACGGCACCGGTTATGTGCACGATAATATTCCCTCTGCCGTTAAAGCCATTCAAAAGCTGGGCAACCAATATGGCTTCAAAGTCGATACCAGCGCGGATCCCGTGGTGATGACAGAAGCCAATCTCCAACAGTACACCTTACTGATCTTCCCCAGCACCAATAATGACGTATTCAATACCGATGCGCAGCGCGTCGCCTTCCGGCGTTATATTGAAGCCGGTGGCGGCTTTGTAGGCCTGCACTCCGTAACCGGTACCGAACGCAACTGGCGCTGGTTCAAAATGATGCTGGGCGGTACATTTGCCTGGCATGCCCGGTTCCAGCAATTTACGGTTAGGGTTATTGACACGCACCATCCTTCCATGCAGGAGGTACCGCCGGTATGGGAAAAAGGAGATGAATGTTATTTTGCCAAAGAGCTCTACCCCGGCCCCAAAGTATTAATGGTGCATGATCTGCGCACTATTGATACCACCAACGCCCAACAAAAAGCAACATTGGAAAAGAACCGCGGCACTTTTGGGGATTTTTATCCCAATACCTGGGAATATGCTTTTGATGGAGGTCATACCTGGGTTACCACGCTTGGGCATGATAAAAAAGATTACAGTGATCCCACTTATTTAAAACTTATCACGGGCGGTATTCGTTTTATTGCCAGCCAGGTAAAAACCATTGATTTTAAAAAAGCCTACGCAACCCAGCGGGATGAGGAAGTAAGGTTTTGATGCGAAATTGACGATACTTTTAAAAAATTGTGCATAGCAGGACAAACGGATAAAGAGATTTAATTGTTAAAATGGGAAGTTTTTAATGCCCGCTATTACATTGCCGAATGCCACGAATTCACGAATAGGGGCGAATAATAAGCATTTTTTGCCGGCAAGGCGGCAAGACCGTTAATTTTAAAAGATTGAAAAACAAACCTTCCCGTTTCCCCGAATTCCCGGCTAATCATTTGTTGTGCCTTTTTGGTCAGTCTCTCAATTCGTGCTTATTTTTTGAAGACAACACAATTGGCACCCATTCGTGCATTAGTGGCAGTTTTTAAATTGATGCGCGACTCTAATTGAGGAATTAAAGACACGCCTTAGTTTACTAATGTTTCTTAACTTTGACCATTATGCAATTACAGGTAGATATAGATTTTAACCAATTAATACAACTTGCAAAAAAGCTTCCATCAAGGCAATGGGCAAAGCTTAAGCAGGAAGTGGAAAAAAAACAGGCAACAAACAACTCTGCCAGCGAACTTGAAACATTCCTTTTGTCTGCTCCAACTTTTTCTAAGAAACAACTCGACGAAATTGCTAAAACCAGAAAAGCTATTAACGAATGGCGGACAAGATAGTTTTGGTTGACACATCCATACTTATTGATCTTTTTCGAAAGACCGACAAAACCAACGCCGCGTTACTATCTTTAGTGCAACAAGGGTATTCTTATTCAATTTCAGCAATAACTGAATATGAAATATATACTGGTGCTACGGTGGCCAAATTGATTTTTGGAATAACTTTCTTGAGAAAACCAACGTGCTTCCCTTTGATAAGTTCGTTGCAAAAGTTGCTGTCGACATTAATAAGGAATTAAAACGTAAAAGAAAATTAATTGATATAGCCGATCTTTTCATTGCTGCCACCGCGCTTGCCAACAATTTACCACTCGCGACATTGAACAAAAAGCACTTTGATCGTATTGACAATCTGGATATTATATAATATCTAACCGAAACGTACTATATTGTATAAGTATTCGTTGTCCCCGATATCGATCCTGGCATTTAAAAGCATTCTCAATTTTTTCCCGATCTCGTAAACGGTTTTTCCGCATTTAGAAAATGGGGCAACTATTTTTGGCCGTCCTTCGCGGCCGAAAATCAGAAAGAAATGAGAAAGGTTTTAGTGCTTATTGTGTTATGGATCGGAGTTGTGGCTGTAAACGCTCAAACAACCAATACCGGGAATATTGAAGGAGTGATCACTACTCCCGAGGGGCACCCGGTCCCCAACGTAAATGTGATCATCAAAGGATCAAAGAAACACGCCGTGACGGATGAAACCGGCTATTTTGAATTTACCAATATGCCTTTTGGCAATTACCTGCTCACCTATTCGTTTGAAGGTGCCACCAGCCAGGAAGTGCCCGTAACCGTTCCCCCGGTAAACAGCGAAGGCATTCGTTATAACCTGCCGCTGAAGGCAAGGGAACTTAACGAGGTGATCGTGCGCATTGGCGGCAGCATCAATAAAGGCACCGCTACCGTTGGAAAAGCAGGTATTCCCATAATGGATCTGCCGCAGGCGGTAACCGTCATAGGGCAGCAAACCATTGAAAATCAGCAGGCTCAACGTTTAAGCGATGTTGTTAAAAACGTAAACGGAATGTACCTGGGCACCACGCGCGGCAGTACGCAGGAAGCCTTTTATGCCCGTGGATATAGCCTGGGCAGCACTAATACGTTTAAGAATGGATTCCGGCTCAACAGCGGTACCCTGCCGGAAATGAGCGCGCTGGAAAGTGTGGAGATATTAAAAGGAAGCGCAGCAATTCTTTACGGGAACGTAGCCCCCGGCGCCGTTATTAATATGATCACCAAAAAACCTAAATTCTATTATGGCGGCGAAGTGAGCCTACGCGTGGGAAGTTACGATCTGTACAAGCCCTCTATTGACATTTTTGGCCCTATTAGCAAGACCGTTGCTTTTCGCCTGAATGGCACCTATGAAAAAGCCAATAGCTACCGGGATAATGTGCACTCCGAACGCTACTATTTCAACCCTTCTTTCCTGTTCAAACTAGGCAAAAAGACCGAATTATTGGTTCAGGGCGATTACCTGCATCACGATTTTACTCCTGATTTTGGAATAGGAACAATGAGCACTTCATCTTCTGTATACGGAGGTAAAGCAATTCCCAATGTGAGCCGCTCTGCCTTCTTCGGTACCCCCTGGCAATATTCCAAAACCCAACAGGCAACCGCCTCTGCCGAGCTCAAACATAGTTTTAACGAGCACTGGCAGTTCAACACCAGCGTGAATTATCAGAATTACCAAAGAGATTATTTCTCAATCGAGCGGGTACAATTAAACTCCGACGGCAAATACCGTCGCCCCCTGGGCAAAACAAATAATAAAGAAGATTATTATGCCGCACAGGCAAACCTGAACGGCAACTTTACTACCGGCAGCCTGGAACACAAACTGCTGATCGGTGCCGACGCGGAAAAATATGTTCAGAACAATTATACCGCAGATATTAACGGTAAGATCTACGACTCCATTAATATTTTTGACCCGACGCTATACACCCGGAGAGCCGATATCCCCGCGGCACAATGGGCCACAAGAGCGCATGTTCCCATAGAACGCTTTGGCGCTTATGTGCAGGACCTGGTAAAGCTATCAGAAAAATTTAAATTACTGGCGGGGGTACGCTGGTCGTATCAGCAGGCTGATGCCACCAAAACCGATTCCCTGCTGAAAAATACAGCAGCCGTGGGCAAAATTCAGATCGATAAAGCCTTTTCGCCACGGGTGGGATTATTATACCAGCCCACAACCACCACTACGGTTTTTGCAAGTTATGCCAACTCTTTCAGCCCCAATACCGGAACGGATATTTACAATAATGCCATAAAACCATCGATCATTGACCAGTTTGAACTGGGGGTTAAAAATGATCTGTTGGAAGGCCGTTTAAGCGCGAACCTGACGCTGTACCGGATTGTTAATAACAACCTGGCACAAATGGCGCTCACCGATGCGAACGGCAATCCCAATTCCAACTCAAATATCAAAGAGCTTTCCGGGCAAACGACCAGTGATGGTGTAGAAATCGATATCAGAACGCAACCTGTTTCAGGTCTGGATATTATGACAGGCTATAGTTACAATAATATGCGCTACACGAAAACATCCGGTAAATCCGGAAGCTATGTGGAAGGGCAGCGCCTGGTAAACAGTCCGGCTCACACAGCCAATATGACCGCCTTTTACACCGTTCAGCGCGGTGCGGTGCAAGGGCTCAAATTGGGCGCAGGAGTATATTACACAGGCGACCGGAATGCGGGCTGGAACAATACCTACACAAACAACAACGGCACCGTAACCGATCGTCTATTCGCAGTAAAAGGTTTTGTAACTGTTGATTTTACAGCGGGCTATACCTATAAAAAATGGTCGTTGCTGGCCAAGTTGGCAAACCTGACCAACACGTACAATTATTACGTTCACGAAAACTACAGCATTAATCCTATCCCCCCGCGGAACTTTGTGATAACCGCAGCATTTAAGTTCTGATGCGTTTTTCAAAACAAGCCAGCCCTGCAATGAATGTTGCGGGGCTTTTTTGTAACGCTAAATGCTCAATGCAGAACGCTTAACGCGAAATGCCGAACGCAAACCAACCTTGAACCTTAAACTTTGAATCCTTGAAACCTGCAACCAGGAACGAACAGCCAACGTCAAACGTCAGACATCAAACCTTGAACTTTGAACCCTGCAACCTGAAACTTGTAACCCAACCATGAACCATTGACTATGAACTATTGACTATTGACCATTGCCTATTCACTTCAGCCCCCCTCCCCGTTCCGCAAACGACTTCTTCAGTTCCTCAAAACGCGTCGCATCAATTGGCAGCGTAGCCCTTTCAATGATGGTGCTTTTCATGCCCAACTTCAACGCATCCAGCGCGGTAAAATAAACACAAAAATCCGCCGCCAGGCCGCACACATCCACGGCATTTACATTCATACCTGTTAAATAGGCTCCCAGCCCGGTACTCTTTAAATGACCATTATCAAAAAAGCCACTGTAGCTGTCGATTCCGGGATCCATGCCTTTACGAAAAATAGCCGCAATTTTATGCTGGTCAAGATCCTTGTGCAGTTCCGCCCCCTGGGTTCCCTGTACGCAGTGATCCGGCCAAAGCGTCTGCTGGCCACCCTTCCAGTCGATAACATCAAAAACCTTCTTCCCCGGATGTTGCGAAGCAAAGCTTTTATGATCCGCCGGGTGCCAGTCCTGTGTGGCCACCACCAGGTCATAGTCCTCCTCCAGCCGGTTAATAACCGGGATCAGGGCATCCCCGCCAGGCACCGCCAGCGCCCCTCCCGGCAAAAAATCGTACTGCATATCCACTATAATCAGGCATTTCATCGTATTCGGTTTGAAACGGAAAGGTAGCCGTTAGATTTGAGATTTCAGTCAGCAGCACCTGGTTTCACTATTGACTATGGACCATTGACTATTGACTTTTCACCCCTCCCAAAACTAACAATCGTTACCAATTATCCTTTTCCCCACGATACCCCCAACAGGACCGCATTCCTTCTACATTTCTCATTTCTTATTCATTATTTTACATTTTCCCCCTCCACAGTGTTCCCGTTACGCAAAGGATTAGTTAACTTGCAGCCACTAAATCAAATTTTTAAAAATGAGCTACATTTCAGAGGTATTTGCAAGACAAATCTTAGACAGCCGCGGTAACCCAACTATCGAGGTGGATATTATAACAGACGAAGGAGCTTTGGGCCGCGCTGCCGTTCCCAGTGGCGCCAGCACCGGCATTCACGAAGCGGTAGAGCTGCGTGACGGCGATAAGAAAAAATACCTGGGAAAAGGAACCCTGAAGGCAGTTAAAAATGTAAACACCCTCATTGCTCCGGCATTGCTGGGTTATGATGTAGCGGATCAAACCGGCATCGACCAGTTAATGATCGAACTGGATGGCACACCGAACAAAGGGAAATTAGGCGCAAATGCGCTGTTGGCTGTAAGTATGGCGGCGGCAAAAGCGGCAGCAGAAGAAGCCGGATTGCCTTTATACCGTTATGTAGGCGGTACCAATGCTAAAACATTGCCCATCCCCATGATGAACATCTTAAATGGTGGTGCGCATGCTGATAATAAGATCGACTTCCAGGAATTTATGGTTATGCCGGTAGGCGCTTCTTCTTTCAGTGAAGGGCTGCGCTGGGGTGTGGAAATTTTCCACGCGTTAAAAACCGTTTTGAAGAAAAAAGGCTTCAGCACCAACGTGGGTGATGAAGGTGGTTTTGCACCCAATATCCAAAGCAACGAAGAAGCCATCGAAACCGTACTGGCCGCTATCGACGCCGCTGGTTACAAAGCCGGTTCGCAGATCGCCATCGCCATGGATGCCGCCAACAGCGAGCTGTGGGATGCTAAAAAGAAAAAATATGTTTTCCATAAAAGCAGCGGCAAAGCCCTCAGCAGCGATGAGCTGGTACAGTTCTGGGCAAGCTGGGTAAAACAATATCCGATCATCAGCATTGAAGATGGTATGGCTGAAGACGACTGGAAAGGCTGGGCAGCATTAACCGAAGCCGTGGGCAGCAAATGCCAGCTGGTAGGTGATGACCTGTTTGTAACCAATGTACTTCGTTTACAGCAGGGTATCGATAAAGATATCGCCAACGCGTTGCTGGTAAAAGTAAACCAGATCGGTACCGTTACAGAAACCATCAATGCCGTAACGCTGGCGCAGCACAATGGTTACAACACCATCATGAGCCACAGAAGCGGTGAAACCGAGGATACAACCATCGCAGACTTAGCGGTAGCGTTAAATTGCGGACAGATCAAAACCGGTTCAGCAAGCCGTACCGATCGTATCGCAAAATACAACCAGCTGATCCGCATCGAAGAACAATTGGGCGACAGCGCGGTTTATCCAAAAGGAAAGATTAAATTTGGTAAGAAATAATTATTAGGTCGGCTTTAGTGCTGCTATCAGCTTCGTTGTGTCACTCACTTGTGCATCAGTGCTGATGGCAGCATTTTCAAATTGCCGCATTTTCAAATTTTCAAATTAATTCCTGTATGGAAGAATTTGTAGACTTTGTCCCCGAAAAAGAACCTGCCCGGGTAGCGCACAGCAAGCCCCGGAAGGCACTAAGTAAAATTTCGCGGTTCTTAACCAACCGGTTTTTCCTGGCAACGGTAGGGTTTGCAATCATTATGCTGTTCCTCGACAAAAACGATTTATTCACCACTATTGAGCGGCATAAAGAGTTGAACGGACTGGAACTGAGTAAAGAGCATTACAACAAGGAGTTGATTGATCTGCACCGGATCAAAAACGATCTGGAAACCAACCCCGCCACCATCGAAAAACTGGCCCGCGAAAAATATATGATGAAACGGGACAATGAAGATGTCTTTCTTACTGAGGACAATAATTCCAAATTAAAACAGGCCGAATAACCTGTTTTACAACCACTTTTAAAGAGGCCTGCTTTTTGCAGGCCTCTCTTATTAAAACAATACAGATCATGCTTCTAAACCGTTTTAAAAGTCTCTTTTTGATAGCCCTTCTGATAACTGCCTGCCAGCCGGCAAACGTACTTACTGACGTTCAAAAAGCCGGGCAGGCCGATGAAAAAAAATGGGCGCTGGTATGGGAAGATAATTTTGACAAACAATACCTTGATACCACAAAATGGACGATGGTCCCGCCCAATAACGCTGATTGGGGCAAACACATGAGCACCAATAAATCCTGTTTTCGTTTTGACAATGGGTATATTTATTTACGGGGTATTAATAATCCGGACACGGCAACAGATTCCCGTCCCTTTTTAACCGGCGGCATTTATACAAAAGGAAAATTCTCCTTTCAATACGGCAAAATTGAGATAAGAGCAAAACTGGAAGGTGCCCAGGGTGCCTGGCCGGCGATGTGGATGCTCGCCGAAAAAAATAAATACGGCGCCTACCCTAAAAACGGGGAAATTGATATTATGGAGCACCTGAATTTTGATTCCATCATCTATCAGACCACGCATTCCTATTACACGCTCAACCTGAAGCAGGACAATAATCCACCGCACTCCGGGAGGGCAGCTATCAACAAAAACGACTTTAATACTTATGGACTAAAATGGTTCCCCGATAAGCTGGTGTTTACCGTAAATGGAGTGGAAACCTTTACTTATCCGCGCGTGGCCGGTGTGGATCCCAGCCAGTGGCCTTACGACCAGCCCTTCTATATTTTGATCGACCAACAGCTGGGTGGCAGTTGGGTGGGCAAAGTGGCACCTGATCAGTTACCGGTACAAATGATCGTGGATTGGGTGCGGGTATACCAGTAATGCTTCATGCAGAACGCTTCATGCAGAACGCTAAGAGCCGCCTTTGTTGGTGTTGCGCCCTGGCCATAGAGCGTAGGAGAAACACCAACAAACGAATGTTACCTGCTGTATTTTCTTACTATCTTTACCGGACTAACCGTGTAACCTAACTCTCTTAATTGGTTAATAAGCCCTTCTTTATATTTTAAATGCTGTAGACCTACTGCTATAAAAACATTTCCAGTTTTTAAAATCGAAGGCAATTTGTCTACCCAATAATTATTTCTTTTCAGAATTAGTTCTCTTTCCAGTTGTCCATAGACGATAGGTAAATTTTGATTAAAGTTGTATTCAACAGACAAGTTTCTAAATTCATCAAGTGCAGGTTTACTGGCATTTACAACAAGTTTAATACTGTCCGGATTATTTTCGTTCTTGATGCACCAAACGATAAGATTTGCCATGTTCTTTTCATTAAGCGCAGCGATTGAGTCTGTTTTTATTTTTTCGATTCCAGAATCCAGGTAAATAATACCTTTTTTTTCCTTTCCTAATTGTTCAATATATCTGTCTATTGCATCAGTGTTTTCTTTTTCATTTGGCTGAATCAATCTGCCAAACGTAGCAAAGTATAGTCCTAAAACTGAGTAAAAATTTTCTGGCGCATTGTCTAAACTGGATAAACCTTTAGCTTTTAAATAATTATTGACCAAAGCATATGTACTATCCTTAAATAATTCTTTTATGGATATGTGGGTGGTATCTACCGAAAGCGTATTTACCTTGTCAGCAGTTGCACCTTTAACTTCTACGGCAATTGTCTTTGCCTCCAATAACTTTTGCTTAACTACGGTAAAAGAATCAATCCATGTTCCATTAAAAGAATGATTTGTGCCAAACAAGTAAGATTTATGAGTTAACCCATTTCCTTTAATTTCCCACAAAATGGTCTTTGGTTTGTTTTGTGAAAAAATAGGTGTAGATAATAGTGCAACTAAAATAAATATCGAGATTTTTTTCATTCTAATAGAGATGTCAGTTTTAATATAGCAGGTAACGTCTGGGGGCTTTGCGATGGTGCGGCAATAGCGAACCGTCAGTTGAATTTTGTACAGAAGTTGAGGTAGTGATTTGAAACCGCATTTTTGCAAAACCGATTACTGTGTGCTCATACCTTTTAAGCCGGCTGTTTTGCCTTCGATTTGCTCGCCCGTTTTTTAGAGCTTTTTGTTTTATAGTCAGCAATATGTTTGCTGATGTCTTGTCTGTCTTTATCTGTCAACGGCTTGCTTTGAATGATAAAATCAACGCCCTTTGGTTCTTTTATAAATCCCATAGTTTTATGTTTTAAAATATTTCTCAATCAAAAATTCGGAGGCGTGGTTGCGATATGCCGTACAACGGGTCGTGCATTGGCGATGTGGCGACACTCTGTGTTCAATTTGCCCGTAACTGCTGCTGATTGAAAATATATTGTTGAAGTTATGTACAAAAGCTGATAGTAATTCTTCAAGCCGGGAACTGCTGCCTGACCTTTTGATAAAGTTAAATAATAAGAACTAGTGTTTGGATTTGTTCTTCAGGCTAAACCACTGCTTAATAGAATTCAAAAAGCTCATTATTTTTACGTCAGCCTCAATATTAGCAATGCCAATGTGCGCAGTAGTTTTCTCGTCCGTCATTATTCTATTTACATCTTTTATTAGTTCGTCAACGTAAGGTGAGAATTGTCCATATTTACGTTGTTGTTCAATAATTTCAAGAGCGCTGGATGATATATCGGCCAAGTTGTCTTTGTTTTTTATTACAATTTTGCAAAGATGTTCAAGGCAATCTCCGATAATGTTCTTGTTGTCTGAACTTTTGATTATTGACTTTAGTATTTCAAGTGCCTTGTCCTCTTGACCGCATTCAATGTATAAAGTAGCTAATTCCTTTTTATTAATATCGTCAAGAAAATCCTTGTCATTCTTTTCGACAGTTAATTCAGAGGCTTTGATTTGTAATAATTTGTCTCCCGAATACTTTGCATAAGTTCTGAAAAGAGAAAGCTCTTCATAACTCCATTTTCTATTTTGGTTTATCCATTCGGGCAACTTTTCTAAAAATAAATCCTTCTCATTTGTGGAGTAAAGGAAATAGAGTTCGTCAGTAATCGGATAAGTATAACAATTGAAATATTCTCTTTTGGAATTTGTCCAATCGTCAATTTCCTCCTGTGAATAATTACAAGTGTCAATTGTTTCACCAATATATTTCAAAAGGTCTTTCTTATGAACATTGTCGGTAGTTTTTAAATATTCATAAGTTTCTTCAATTCCTGCTGCAACTAAATATTCTCCGTCAAAGCCAATCCCACTGTCAAAATCAATGTTCTTTGTTTCAAAAAACAACCACACAATTTCTGTTCTTTTGAATTGTGTCAAAACGAAAGCGGAAAAGTATAGATTGTCAACCTCGCCATCTTTAGCATTCTTTCTCCATTTGCTTTCTTCGACAAAAAGAAATTTCGCAATCTCAAAATCTGACGATTTGAAGTTATTATAAATCGCAATATTTAACTGAAGTCTGACAAAATGATTAGAGGAAACAGCATCCTTGTCAAAACGATAGTTGTCCAACAAGTTTGGGTTTTGTCGAACAAGATCAAGTTGTTTTTTATATTTCTCTTTCAATTGCAAGGGGTCTTATATTAATACGCACAACGGGCAGGTATTGCCGATGGTGGGAAATTTATATTCGTCCGCCGGAACTGCTGCCTGGCTTTTTGATAAAATTAAATATTAAGAACTAATGTTGGGCTTTATTCGTCCAGCCCCGAACTACAGTACAATAGAATTACAACTGCTGATTGTTCCAATGTCCAGCCCCACTATTGGTAATACCAATGTTGCCTGCTGTTATTCTTCGTCATTTTGTTTTAAATATTTAGTCGGCACATTATCTGTCAACCAAACGCCATTTTCAGAAACGAAGAACTCAAATTTGTCGTTAAACATTTGTTCAGCAAGAACTATAAATACAAACGGCTTTCCATGTCTTTGTCCAACTTTTATTGCAGTTTCAAGGTCAGCACTTAAATGTACTTGCTGTCTACTTTGTTTTTCAAGTCCTGTGTCCAAAATAGATGTAACTGACTTTTCGCCTGTTCCGTGAAATAAAATTTCTGGTGGCTTTTGGCTTGCATAACCTAATTCAATTTCTACTGAATGCCCTTGACTTGCTCTAATTCTGTCAAAAGCTTCATTAAAAGCAAATCGCTTTTTTGAGTTGGTTTCAACAATATGCTTTAAAGTCTCTTTATCAATTTCAATTCCATATCTATTTGATTTTTCAAGAAGAGTTTCAACATCTGTCCAACCATTTTGGTCCAATTCAATATCAATTATTTCAGGTTGGTGTCGCAATACCAAGCTTAAAAACTTGCTTATAGATGTTATTTGTTTTTCGTTAATCATTTTTAATTATGTCGCAGTGATACCAATTTACAAAAAGCAAATTGAAGGCTTTATTTATTTCTAAAATTTCGTTTGTTGAGTTTTCGTTCCATTGTGAAATACATAATTCCTGTCT
>JAGIAQ010000031.1:0-32639 GCA_017744795.1 Niabella sp.
GTATCCTTGTTTTATAGATGGTACACGGATAATGGCCTTATGGCTTAATGACAATGCACAGGAAATGGTAAAGGGAATTACAGTCAACTATTCATTTTCAAATAACCCGGGGAGAGCTTATATTGATTATTACGAAAAGATTAGCACCTATGCTAATATCATTTCGGCTCCGGCAAAAGCAATTGATAATAATGTTACTGAAAAATCATTCCCAACATTTGAAGAAGATGCAGAGGGTAGCGTTTTTATGTACGAGGACACCAATTCCGGCAGGGCAAATATCACCTCTGTTTCTGAAAAGTTAAAGGGGCAGAGGATTGCTATTATTGGAACAGGCGGTACAGGCTCCTATATTCTTGACTTTGTCGCAAAAACGCCTGTGCAAGAAATTCATTTATTTGATAGTGATTCTTTCTATGTACATAACGCGTTCAGAACCCCAGGCGCGGCTTCTTTGGAAGACCTGGATCGGCAGCTTAAAAAAGTTGAATATCTGCATGAAAAGTATTCTAAAATGCACAAGGGGATTGTTCCAAATGATGTAAAAATCGTTAGTGATACTTTGCCGAAACTAATGGCCATGTCATTTGTATTTATTGCCATTGACAAGGGAGAGGTAAAAAAGGTTATAATTGAATTTCTACTGAAAGAAGGTATCCCTTTTATTGATGTTGGTCTTGGTTTGGAAGTTAAAAACAACAGCCTGATTGGTTCGGTAAGAACAACTACGGGAACTCCTGAAAAGAACGACCACTTAAATAAATATATCTCCTTTGTTGATGAAGAAGACGATGGGTATAATTCCAACATTCAAATTGCTGAGTTGAACGCGCTGAACGCCTGCTTTGCAGTAATAAAGTGGAAAAAACTTTTCGGTTTTTATAATGATATGGAGAAGGAATTTAACACCGTTTATGTAGTTAATGAATCTCAATTAGTAAACAATGAAATTTGCTCATAAGTTCGTTGAATTAATGCCCCCAGTAATTGAAGACGGGGTATTGTATGTGTCAATAGAATTTGCTACTGCAGTCCACAATTGCGCTTGTGGCTGCGGCAGCAAAGTGGTGACCCCGCTGTCCCCAACTGATT
Source organism: Niabella sp. (assembly GCA_017744795.1). Lineage (GTDB taxonomy): Bacteria > Bacteroidota > Bacteroidia > Chitinophagales > Chitinophagaceae > Niabella. The sequence continues at coordinate 1,093 of JAGIAQ010000031.1, forward strand.
GGAAGCTTGCGTTTGACGGAGAAACTATTTCTTTATGGCCGTCCATTGGCAATTGGAGTTTTGAGTGTCAGAGCCACTATTGGATAACTAATGATGAGGTTCAGTTTTCTAAGAAATGGAGCAAGAATAAAATTAAAACCGGGAGGAAAAATGAGAAGACTGTAAAAGACAAATATTACAAACGAAAGCGAAAAGGGTGATTGCACTTGTTGTGAATGATATGATAGCGTTTGTATTGGTAAAGCCAGATTTCCGACACAGATAAAAAATGGTTAACTTAGAACCATAATAAGTTCTTTCATACCTCTGGAATTTTTTGTGTGCAAATTGTGTGCAAATAAAAAAGACCCACCAAGTGAGTCTTTTCTAACTAATTGATAATCAAGTGCCCAGAACAGGAATCGAACCTGCACTCCGTTGCCGAAACCAGATTTTGAGTCTAGCGCGTCTACCAATTCCGCCATCCGGGCGAACGGGGTGCAATATTACAACCTTTCACTGGAATATCGGCTTTCACGGGCGATATTTTTTCAAATTATAGCCCTTAAATATTTTTGCCCGTATCAAAACTCTGTTTAAATTTAGGTTCTTATTTTAAATGTAGTTTCGCCACAATTTAATATGAACCACAGCACCATCGCGCATTTATTCAAGAACAAACGAAGTGTGAAAACGCCATTTATTTTTATCAAAACTGCAATTAGTAACTGCTATTAATCAAAAACTCAAATCTGTATGGACATTAAAACACTGATCCTCCAGTACTGGTGGGTCGCACTGATCCTGTTAGGACTGCTGATGTACAAATTTATTCTCCGCGTATTTTTTGGTATGGTGATCGTTCCGGAAAATAAGATCGGGTTGGTTACCAAAAAATTCGTTCTGGTAGGCGAGCACCGGGCCTTGCCGGACGGACATATTATTGCTACCCTGGGGGAGGCGGGCTTCCAGGCCAAAACACTGGCGCCCGGCTTGTACTGGGGCATGTGGCCCTGGCAGTACGGTATCGATATGGTCGAATTTATTGTGGTGCCGGAAGGTAAGGTTGGACTGGTATTAGCGAATGACGGGGCCGAATTGCCTACCGGTAATATCCTGGGTCGTAAAGTTGATTGCGAAAATTTCCAGGACGCTGAAAAGTTTTTGCACAATAACGGGCAAAAGGGAAGGCAAACGGCTTTACTAACGGCGGGAACCTACCGGATCAATACTTATGCGTTTACTGTTGCTATAGCCGATATGGTCATCATCAAAGAGAATATGGTGGGTATTGTAACAACATTGGATGGATTGCCCATCCGCCCCGGACAGATCGCAGGCGAATATGTAGCGGGACATAATAATTTTCAGGATATAGATACTTTCCTGTCTAAAGGAGGGAGCCGCGGGCTGCAGCCCCAGGTGATGCTGGCCGGAAGTTATTTTATTAATCCCTGGGCCGTACAGCTGGAAGAAACGCCCATGACCGATGTGCCTATTGGTCATGTAGGCGTGGTGATCTCTTATATTGGCGAGGACGGAAAAGATCTTACCGGAGAAAATTTTAAGCACGGGAACATTGTAGGTAAAGATCAGCGCGGGGTATGGATGGAACCTTTGGGGCCGGGGAAATATCCCATTAATAAATATACGATGAAGGTGGAACTGGTACCTACCACGAACCTGGTGCTGAACTGGGCCAATGCGCGCAGTGAGGCGCATGCGCTGGACAAAAACCTGTCTACGATCACGGTGCGCAGTAAAGACGGCTTCCCTTTTAATCTTGATGTGGCACAGATCATACATATTCCCGCAACGGAAGCCCCAAAAGTGATTGCCCGTTTCGGCAGTATGGACAACCTGGTGAGCCAGGTGCTGGAACCCACTATTGGTAACTATTTCAGGAACTCGGCGCAGGACAGCGATGTGATCTCCTTTTTGTCTACCCGTAAAGAAAGACAACAGGCCGCAAAGGACCATATCCGCGAAGTGCTGGATGAATATAACGTAAATGCAGTGGATACCCTCATCGGTGATATCGTTCCGCCGGAGGCTTTGATGAAAACACTTACCGATCGTAAGATCGCGGAGGAGGAGCAGAAAACCTATCAAACGCAAAAGCTGGCGCAGGAACAACGCCAGGGAGTTGAAAAAGAAACGGCCATTGCCGATATGCAAAAAGAAATTGTAAAGGCGCAGCAAAGCGTTGAAATAGCGCAGCGCACGGCGGATGCAACGGTTAAGAAGGCGGAGGGTGATGCACACAGCTTAAAATTGCAGGTAGATGCTGAAGCTACAGCAACAAAATTAAGGGCGAACGCCGAAGCGGAGGCCACCAAGGCCCGTGCCGGTGCCCAGGCGGAAGCTACCAAACTCAATGCCAGCGCGGATGCGGAGCGTATTTCAAAAACGGGATTGGCCGAGGCTGAAAAAATTATGGCAATAGGTAAAAGCACGGCGGAAGCCTATGAGCTGCAGGTAAAAGCTATGGGCGGCGATAATTTCACCCGCTATAAGATCACGGAAGAGATTGGCAAAGGGGCTATTAAAGTAATGCCGGAGATCCTGATACAGGGCGGCAATAATACAGAAGGCGGCATCAGTGGTTTGCTGGGTATGAAACTGCTGGAACTGATGGATGTAAAGAATAAGCCCGAAACGTCGCCGGGAAAACAACCGGAATAAACAGTACTTGAAATCCTTGCAGCCGCAGGGATTTTTTTTATGGGGATGCACCTGGTTATTTACAGCAACTCTTCTTGGGGATAAAGATCGCTTTGAGTACCGCTGCTATTTTACGTAATATATTCATTGCTTTAAAGTACAAAATTACGATAAAATGAGTATTTTGTTATAAATGCCCGGTCACATGAAAGTAATTAAAATAGGCTTGATACGGGAAGGTAAAATTCCGCAGGACAGCAGGGTAGCGCTTACACCGGCCCAATGCAAATGGATCCAGGCACATCGGTCTGATGTTAGTTTCGTGATACAGCCGTCAGCAGCACGTTGTTATAAGGATGAGGAATATGAACGGGCGGGGATACCTTTGTCTGAAGATCTTACAGACTGCACAATGTTGCTGGGGATAAAGGAAGTGCCAATAGCTGATCTGCTGGAAAATAAAACCTACCTGTTCTTTTCGCATACCAAAAAGCAACAGCCGCATAACCGGCAATTGCTGCAAACTATTTTACAAAAAAAGATCACGCTGATCGATTATGAATGCCTGGAGCACGAGGACGGGCAGCGTATCATCGGCTTTGGTTTTTTTGCCGGCATTGTTGGGGCGCATAACGGACTGATGGCTTATGGCAACCGCACCGGGTTATTTACACTAGACCGGGTTTATAAACAGCGCAGTTTTAAAGAGCTGATCCACACTTATTTTGAGCTCCGGCTCCCCAATCTGAAAATAGCGGTCACCGGAAATGGCCGCGTGGCGCAGGGATTATCGGAGGTGATGAACCTGGTGGGCGTACATGAAGTAGAGCCGGAGGAGTACCTTGGACGCCGGTTCAATTATCCTGTTTACACACAATTGAAAAGTGCGCAGCTGTATGCGCGTAAAGATAACGGCGGCTACGAACGGCTCGATTTTCATCATCATCCGGAGCTGTATCAAAATAAATTCCCGTTGTATACCAGTCAAACGGATATTTTATTGAATGGCGTGTACTGGTATCCCGGTGTGCCCCGTTTGTTTGAACCGGAAGCGATACGCGATGAACAATTTATTATTGAAACGATTGCCGATGTGTCGGATGATGAGAAGGGTTCGGTGCCGATCAATCAAAGAACGCAAACCATTGAAGATCCGGTGTACGGGATCGACCGGAATACGCTTGCCATTACGGCGCCGTATTTAAAAGGTTCTGTTGATATAATGGCGGTTGGCAATCTTCCCAATGAACTGCCCCGGGATGCCAGTCGCTATTTTGGTGAACAACTGATCAAATATGTGCTGGACGACTTGTTGGGGGAGGGGAGCGCTACGCTGAAACACGCTACCATAACGGAAAAGGGCGTATTGACTCCTTTTTATAGTTATTTGAAAGAATATGCGGGAAACTCTTAAAATGAGGAGTGTTTGTTGCCCGGCTTTTGCACTACTATCGACTTTACTTGCGTCGCACCCTTCAGCGCCTGCTATGCTATCAACAGGGAAAATATTGCCGGATCATAAAACGGTATATTGATAACAATCGCTGGTTAAGACCACTTCATGGCTTACCGCATCAATCACCTGGAAATGAATATCAAAGGAAGACCCGGATGGAATAGCGCTGACGCTGCGCCATAAAAGTTCATGTCCGTTACCTTCATCATCAGTTATTATGGAATGTGGCGTAAGCCCCAAACCAAGTGTAAGCCATGTGTTGCTGCTGCAAATGCCATCCACTTCATTTATTTTATCTACCGCGCGCTGCAGCTGGTATTCATGATCCGGCAATAAATTCAGGATTTTAGTGTAAAGGGTAATGACCTTTGGGGTTGCAGGGTCCTGCCTGAAGCGGATGGTCCCTTTGCTTTGGTTCATACCCAAAAGAGTGACGTCGAAATTGTAAAGGTCGGCTGCATGACCAATGGCGGCCTGCGGCGCTGAACTGATAGCTTGTTGCGGTGCGGGTTGTTGTGCAGTAGAACCGGCCTGTTTCCGGCAGGCGATATTACAAGCTGAAGCGATAGCCATTATTGCAATAACGTAAAGCAGATACTTTTTCATAAATAGAAATTAAATGATTAATAATATTTTCAACTAAAATGAAACGCATAGTTCATCATGATCTCCAGTTTCAAGAAGGGGCTTCGAGGTGGATATTGCATTGGGGCATCTGTTTTTTGCAAGAAAGAAAGATTACTGTCTGTAAACCCAATGCAGTAAATTTTATGATCGGTTTCATGATTGAAAAGATTTAACGATGCCAATCGGCATCCCATCCGTTAGTAACAATTGTTCCGGATGTCTTGCCATCAACAGAAATCCATGCAACATTCCAATTCGTGCCAGTCCATGAAGAATATAATAGCATGGTACCATCCGGAGACCAGGAAGTGCGGGTAAAAGAAGGTGCCTGACCGCTAATGCCAGGGGGATTAATTGATATGCCACCGCTCCCATCCCGGTTTATTACAGTTATAGGGCTCAGGTCCTGATCTTCATGAGTGACCGATAATTTCGTACCATCAGGCGACCAGGCAGGGTAAAGAAATCGCTGCCAAACAGTAATAGCTGCGTAGCCGGAGCCATCAGGATTAATGAGATAAATATCATCAGATCCTACCGTCTTATTAGTATATACAAATGCAATTTTGCCACCATCCGGCGACCACGCGGGAGATTCGTAGTCCCCGTCGTCGGTGTCGGCGAGAAATAAGGCGGGTGAAGGCCCGTTTGCTAGAGTTCCTGCGATCCAAATACCTACGCCGAGAGAAGTGCTGGCTTCATACGCTATTTTCGTTCCATCCGGCGACCAGGTTGGCTGATAAAAAAATGAACCACTTGCGAGGTGTACAACATTTGAGCCATCCGCGTTCATTATATACAATCCAGGACTGCCATTCCGGTAGCTGATGAACGCAATGTGGGTGCCGTCGGGTGACCAGGATGGCTCCAAATCTGTTTCCGGGTTGTTGGTCAACCGAATTACATTTGCGCCATTGCTATCGCATGAATATATCTCAAGATTGCCGTCTCGGCCACTTACAAATACAATCTTGCCGCTGTTTGTCTTTGCCAGAACGGTTACCTGCACCGTATCCTTGCTTGCAATCCCACTTGCATCCGTCACTTTCAGCTCAAACCGGTACGTTCCATCTACAAGGTTGGTGACAGGTGTTTGTGCTGCATTGGGGTTTACGATATTGAAGGATGCCGGACTGGTGCCGTCCACAATTTCTGCCCATTTATAATTGGTAATATCATTTTGGGGGTCAGTGGAACCCCGGCCATCAAGAATTGCGGTGCTGGCAGGTATAATAATGGTAGTGTCCTTTCCTGCACGCGCTGTTGGTCCCGGATTGATGAGCGTTACCTTCACTGTGTCAGTTGCTGATTTATTGGATTTAATATCTGTTTTTTTGCAGGAGCAAAAGCTTGCAGCTACCAAAATGAAGAATAATATTTTCACACCCGGGGTCATAATTGAAGGTTTTTCGCGATGAACCGTGCTTCGCTTAATGGTGCCAATCGGCGGACCAGCCATTGGTAATAATTGTTCCGGACCCACTGCCATCAACAGTAATCCATGACACATCTCTTCTGTTCCCGGTCATAGAAGTGTATAATATCCTGCTGCCATCGGCGGACCAGGAGGGCCTGAAACCAACAATATTTCCGCTTTTGATCGTTATTTTTCCAGTACCATCGGCATTTATAACTCCGATAAACTCTGGTTGCTGCAGGTAGCCTTCTTCGGAAAACGCAAGTTTTGTTCCATCAGGGGACCAGGCCAGCTCATCAAAATTATCATCGAATGTAAGATTGGTCAGGCCACTGCCATCAGCATTGATGAGGACAATATCTTCAAAAAAATCGTATGCGACCCTGTCACTCAAAAATGCAAGCCTGCTGCCGTCCGGAGACCATGCGGGACTATAGTTCTTATTTCCCTGACCGAAAAGAACGGTCGGAGCAGCCCCGTTTGGTAACGTCCCTACAACCCAAATACTAAAGTTGCCCGCACCGCTGGCTGAATAGGCTATTTTTGTTCCATCCGGCGACCAGGTTGGTGGGTCAGAGAGCATATTAGTTGTTGCCAGGCGTACTACATTTGAGCCATCTGCATTCATGGTATATAATCCGGTACTGCCGTCACGGTCGCTGATGAATGCAATGCGGGTGCCATCGGGTGACCAGGTTGGTAATTCATCCGCTGCGGGATTGTTGGTTAACCGGATTACATTTGTTCCATTGCTGTCGCAGGAATATATCTCATCATTACCGTCACGGCCGCTTATAAATACAATCCTGCCGCAGTTGGCGGTGCACGGAGGTGGCGTCCAGGGCTTTGGATTTACCGTTACCTTCACAGTATCTTTGCTCATTAACCCACCCGCATCTGTCACTTTCAGCTCGAACTGATACGTTCCTTCTACAAGGTTGGTGACGGATGTTTGTGCTGCATCAGGATTTACGATATTGAACGATGCCGGGCTGGTTCCGTCCTCTATTTTTGTCCATTTATAATTGGTAATATCATTTTCCGGATCCGTGGAGCCACGGCCATCGAGGATGGCGGTATTGGCTGGCAAAGTGATGGAAGTGTCTTTCCCTGCACGGGCCACCGGTGCCGGGTTAATGACCCTTATCCACACCGTATCGGTTGCCACCAATCCTTCATTATCCGTTACGCTCAGTTGAAACTCATACGTTCCGGAAACAAGGTTTTTTACCTTAGTTACCGGGCCGTTGGGAGTTACGATGGTACAAGCAGCCCCTCCCATCTTTGTCCAGAGCCAGATACTTATTTTCCCATCTGGGTCATTGGAGGCGGAACCATCCAGTGTGATACTGTCGGTTGGCAAAATGCTGGTCTTGCTGGCCCGTACTATTGCGATGGGTGGAGTATTGGATTTGATATCTTTAGGAGTGTTGGGTTTGATGTCTTTAATATCTGTTTTTTTGCAGGAAAAGAAAATTGCTGCGGCTAGGACAAAAAATAAAATTCTCATTATCAGTTTCATGGTGATCCTTTTTACCTACCTTAAATTTATTTTACAATATCTTTTAAAAATGCTCATTTTGCCCAACAGGCAGAACACATATACATATTGTTAAAACAGGGCTGGCTATGCCATTTGTAGTCCATGAACGGTGTTCATGCTGTTTGTAACCATTTTTGTATCAGGGGCCGCTTTCTGTGCGGAGATTGTTTTAAATTTATGAAACAGTATCACCTGTGACAAAAAATGATTTCATATTCTCAAATGAACCACGCTGTCGCATAGCGCGGCACCTGGCGTTCCTGATTGTGTGGTCGGTTGCCTATTTCTTATTATTTCACATGCCTGTCTATGAATACAAAGCCTGGGGCTTTGACCCCAGCCATGCGCCCTTGTTATATGAGGACATAAAGAAAAGAGGACTTCTGCTGATTATGGTAAAAACCTTCCTTTTTAACAGCCTGCTGGCCGTGGTGGTTCCGCAGATACTCTTTGTTTATTTCATCATCTACCGGATATTGCCCAATTATTTCTACAGGAAAAGAAACCTATTGATGGTGGTGGGTGTACTGATCAGTACTTTATTGATCTACTGGTTGGTTGTGGCCCAATTCAAATGGTTCGCATTCGTTGGCGACTATTTGTTGGGGTTGCAAATATCCGGGCGGATACATACGTCTTTTTTTTCCATGCTAATGACTTCATCACTCAGGGACCAGGCCGGTAGTCTGCCAATCGTTGCAGGGTATGCCATCATGATAACCCTGATGAAACGCTGGTGGCTGAAGCAAAAGGAAGCGGAACAATTAGTTAAAGAAAGAAACCGGGCAGAACTGCAATTACTAAAAGCCCAGGTACATCCGCATTTTTTGTTCAATACATTGAACAATATTTATTTTTTTACACTGATCAAATCACCTCATGCACCGGAAATGATTCAAAAACTTTCAACCCTGCTTCATTATATTTTAAATGATTGCAGCCTGCCGGTTGTGCCTTTGAATAAGGAAATCAGCATGATAAAGGATTACATAGCATTGGAAGCTATACGCTATGGGCAAAATATAAATTTACAAATTGAGATCCCGTCCTCCTCCCAACCTTCCCCGGGAGGGGAGTTGCTAATAGCCCCATTGTTGCTGATCCCTTTTGTTGAAAATAGTTTTAAACACGGCGCCAGTAAAATGCTCGGCTGTCCTTATGTAAAACTTTGCATCAGGATTGAAGATAATAATACACTTCATTTTTCTATTGAAAACAGTCAGCCCCAAACGCGTGAAATTCAAAAAAGAAAAGGGAAGATCGGGTTGAAAAACGTAAAACAACGGTTGCAATTGCTTTATCCCGGCGCGCATGAACTGAGCATTATCAGTAAACCGGAACGTTTTACCGTGGATCTGAAAATCGAACTGCAAGGGATGGCAACATCTCATACACCTGCTTTAATCAATGAGTATGCAATGGCATGAAATTGTTTTTTCGGGAAAAAAGAGCAAACGCGTACTGCGCCACCTGCTATTTTGGGTCAGCTGGTGGATCTATTTCTTATGCTGTGATTATTTGTACCGGCAACCTGTCAATGGTAACCATGTTCAGTCGGGTCAGGTAGTTATGGGCTCTTTTGTTTTTATTAAAACAGCTCTGCTGATGCTCGTTTATTCCTCGGCATGTTATATTTTCATTTATTTTCTGATGCCACAAATGGTAAAAGACAAATGGCTGAAACCGGTGACAGGTCTTTTATTGCTTGGTGTATGTTTGTTTACAGTAACTTACTTTATGTATTGGGATCTGTTCCCTGTTGTAAATATGATTTTTGGTTACCCGAAACCAGTCATCACTATGACCTGGTTCTGGCCGGCAGTTTACCTTGGTTTAATCAATCCCGTAAAAGTAATTGCCGCAGCAGCCATTATTAAATATGTAAAGCATTGGTGGATAAAGAACCAGGAAAGCGAAAAGCTGGAAAGGGAAAAAATAAACACGGAACTGCAATTGCTGAAAGCCCAGGTACAACCTGATTTTCTATTCACGTCGTTGAATAATATTTATATTCATGCGCAAAACGCTTCACCCCGCGCTTCGGAACTATTATTGAAGCTATCAGATATTCTCAGTTATATGCTCTATGAATGCGACAGTTTCCTGGTGCCACTCGACAGGGAACTGGACATGATGAGAGAATATATGGAAATGGAAAAAATAAGATTGGGGGATTGCTTTGAAATGGGGCTGGCCGTGCATGGCAATTCAGAAGATAAGGTGATCGCACCATTTCTCCTGCTCCCTTTTATAGAAAACAGTATTAAACAAAGCAATAATGCCGGTGAGCAGGGATGGATCAATTTGGATATCAGCATAGAAGACAATTGTTTTTTTATGAAACTGGTAAATGGGATGACGTCTGAAGTACCCGATGTTTCAGAAATGGTAACAAATAACTTAAGTGCTGTTCAAAAAAGATTAACTTTAATATATCCGGAGCACGGGCTTAAGATATACGGAGAACAGGAAATACTGATAGTGGATTTAAAGATTCAATTGAATGATGCCATAGTGCCTTTAATAACGAAAGAAAGGGATCCTGCAATGGAGGAAATCCGTTAAACCTACAGCTATGCTGCACAACCATAAAATACGCTGTGTCATCATTGACGATGAACCATTGGCGAGAGAAATATTGAAGCAACACATAGCAGGGGTGGAAGCGTTGGAGCTGGCAGGAACCTGCAGCAATGCTGTGGAAGCCGTATCATTTCTTAATGAGCATTCCGTTGATCTCCTGTTCCTTGATATCCAGATGCCGCAGTTATCCGGCACCGACTTTATCCGGACGCTTAAAAATCCACCCAAGGTGATTTTTACCACTGCCTATCGCAAATACGCTGTAGAAGGTTTTGAGCTGGATGCGGTGGACTATATGCTGAAACCTATTTCGTTTCAACGTTTTCTGAAAGCAGTGAATAAAGTGCTGCAGCTAAAAAATAATAATGAGCAGCTTCCGCAGCCAAAAGAGGCTCCTGCTGAAATCTCCAGTTCCTTTTTGTATTTCCGGGCTGAAAGGAAAATGGTGAAAATATTTTTGCGCGATATTTTATTTATTGAATCCCTGAAGAGTTACATAAAAATTGTTACTGTTGACAAAACGATCATTACAAAATATGTGCTTTCCTCGGTGGAAGAAATGCTCCCGGGCAACGAGTTCATACGCATACACAAATCTTATATTGTAGGCATTGATAAAATTGATAGCTATAATAATCACAGTGTACAGGTTGCCAAACGCGAACTGCCTATAGGCAGGTTATATAAGTACAATGTGGAAAAAGTATTAAATGCATCTTCGGCTAAGTAAACCGCTTTATATTTCAATTTTTATCATCTTCAGGAAATGTGCCCGCACGAGGCAGGTTGCCAAATAGACCAGAATTCAAACGCTGTGCTTTGATCATTGTTATTGGAGTTTTCTTTCCATTTTACCATCATCTTAAGTCGTCTTTCGTTCCCAAAACTAATTTTACGTCACCGAAGCTGGCTTCTTTAAATTTATCGTATGATTCCTGATGGTGTATTATCCTCCAGCGCTTTTTATAAACGCCAAGCCCGGAAATTGCCACTTGCACAAAAAGGCGATTGGCTGCAATGATGTTTGATAAGGGCTCATTAATCGAACCAATCAAATCAAATATTCCAATAATGTATCCTGCGCCCTGTTCGTCCGAAATTACCCGGCAAAATGCAAATTCTTTTCCCTTGTTTTCTAAATCATTTATTTTCAAACATAACTATATAATTTAAAGCCTCCTGCCAGCCCGATCGGGTCCTGACTGATATAATTTCCGCTCTCCCTGTCATAATACCGAAAGAGTGGTTGTAGATAGGTCATAAGGGCTTATCATTTCTGGTATCTCATCAAAAATGCGGAAGCAGGGCTGGTATTGTAATATCTGACACTTTTATATACTGCTATACTTTTTCTCCAAAAAAGAGAGATTATTTATTTCTTTTACTTTGTCTATACTTTTATCTATCTTTTTTTTCCAGGGTATGATTGCTTTTTTATAAAACTCCAATCCCTGTTCTGTTAAATCTCCAAATTTAAGTTCTGATTCATCGCTTACTGTGTCATGTTCCGCCAGAACGGTTCTGGTAGTTAAATTTTTTGATTGCAAAAAATTAACCATATTCCTGAATTGTAAATATTTACTATTTATGTATTCTTGTGTTAATGGAGGCGTTGATTTCATTTTTGTAACCCATCCAACTTTTTCAATTATTTTATCTTTAGTTTCCATGTTAAGTAATTAATGATGATGGCTATCTAAATCAATATTCATTCTTTCTGTTTCTATTCCGGAGATATCATGCAATCCATTTTTTCCTCGCTTGCCTGGTTCCCGTATGTATGTTCCTCCTTCGTTTCTTATCCTCATTTCTTTTTCACGTTGAGCTGTTTTATCGGCAGTGTGGCTTGTAACTTCCACTACTCTGGTAGCTTTCCCGTCTTCAATTACAACTAAATCGACTCTACGCCGTTCATCGGTAAGAGGATCTTTGACACTTTTTCCATTGGAATCTCTTAAGTATCTTTCTTTTACAACTTTAGCATCAGGGTGCTCCTTTTGTAACCGTTCCCGAGCGATTTTTTCTCGAGCATCTCCATCGACTTTATTTTTTATCGCATCCAAACCTAAACTGTCTGTCCAACTGTTAGTGTCATGTACGTAGGCATAAAGTCGATTGCCTCCCCCAAGCCCTATAGGGTCTTGCGAAATGTATATTCCAGCATCACGATCGTAGTATCGAAATCCGTTATAGCATAGATCAGTTTCTTCGTCTTCATATTGCCCTTGATACCTGAATGGGCACTCACTCAAAGAGCCCTGTAAAGATCGGGGTTTACCATAAATATCTAAAGAAGCTTCCCATTTTTTTTCTCCTTCCCGTGAATACATATGGGTCGGCGTTCCCAAATAATCCGTAACAATACTATATTTTTCATCACCAATTAATTTTGCAGCCGGCACAAAACTACCTTCTTCAAATACCCACGTTGTTACATTCTCAACCGCCTCTTGTTCTTCTTTAATACCTTCTTCATCAATTGATTTTTTGGGAGGGTAGGCGCCTTCATATTTCCACTCATGCAATGGAACATTCCCATCCCATACCCAGCGGGTAACGACCTCTCCCCGACCCCCTCCCGTAGAGGGGGAGGAAATGCTTTCCCTCACAACCTTAGCAATCCTCCGGCCCAGAGGGTCATAGTAAAATTCAATTACCCGGCCACCGGGGTTGATCACTTTTTTAAGCATGCCGTTGCCGGCCCATTCATAGATCCAGCCGGTACCACTGCGTTTAAAATCGATGCCCCATTCTTTGGCAGCTGCTGTATGCACAACAGCGGCGGCATTTTCATTCTTTTTAAACTCTTTAAAAATAATATTGCCTTCGCCGTCGTAATGGTACCAGTATTTATCATCTTCCTGCAAACGGCCACCCTTGCTGTATTTGCGGTCGCTTCGATCGCGGGTCTTAAATAAATTCCCTATTTTATCCGGCACCCGGTAAAGGGTTTCGGCAGCGCCATTTTTGTTTTCATAAGTGGCACTGATCAGGCTGTCAAACGCATCGTAATCAAACAAAGTACTGGTCTTGTGGAGCTCATTTGCGATACGATTGAGCTTGTTGCCCATACCCCAGTCGTACCGGGTACGGCTTTGCTCCACGTTCTGAGCGCCAATGCTGCGGCGGGTTACGCGGCCCAGGCGATCACGCTCTGTTTTTACAGATACATTGCCGGTTAGTTCCCGATGCAGTTCCAGACCGGTATTATCACGGTGAAACGTAGCCGCCCAGGGATTTTTTAATTTCTGATTTTCGATTTCTGATTTCTGATTTGCCTCCATCCGACTTACACAATCATTCTTGTCATATTCCAAATGGATGTCCGCTCCCAGACTGCTTTCTATTTGCAGGCAGTTACCGTCAATATCATATTTCCGGGTAACAGCGTAGGCGCCCTGTGTTTCTTTTACGACGCGTCCGTCCCGGGTTCTGGTTAATTCAATATGACTGTCGTTGTTAAAAGCCTCAACCAGCAAACTGTCTGCATTGTATTTATAAGCCCCCATGGTGCCGTCGCTGTGCGCTTCCTGCACGATGTTGCCCACGCCATCATAACTGTATTGGGTCCATCGTTCATCCGGGCGCAGTACCTTGGTTACCCTGCCATTGCCATCCCGCAGATAACGGCGGTGCAGGCCGTCAAAGCCCCATTCGTTCACCACGTTGCCCGTTCCGTCTAACCCAAATTTGTATAGTTCACCGCCTTCGTTGGCAATGCTTTTTAATTGCAGTTCCGTGTCGTAATTGAATTGAACCGTGTGGTTGTTTTGGGTTCGTTTTCTTAAAACGCCCAGCGGACCATATTCGAATTGCACGCGATGCCGGCGATCTTTTGCATCCACCAGGTTGTAGCTGGTGTCATAGTTAAAATGATGTTCGTTGCCGTCTGCTTGTTTCAGGTAAAGGACATTGCCGGCATCGTCATTTTTATATTCTGTAGTGTTTCCGCGCACATCGGTATAGCGGGCAATATAGCCCAAAGCATCATAATTCCAATGTTCTTCCAACCCATCGAAATAAGCCGTTTTTATGATATCATTCCGTTCGTTATAAGTAATATCTATCGTGCGCCCGCGATGGTCTTTTATCTGTTTCAGCTGCGCGCCTTCGTAGGTATAATGAACCGCGCGGCCGTCTGCTTTTCTGCGGGTGGTGAGCCGGTTTTTCCGGTCGTAAAAATAAAATTCGGAATCATTGCCAAAGCTGCTGCTGTATTTCAGGTTCAGTTGTTCATCGTACTGGTAGTTATTGTTCTGCCGGTTCTCATTGGTAACGGCTATCAGTTTTCCGTAGGCATTATAATCGTATTTAACAATGCCGCCTTCGGGGTTGACGCTTAATTCCAGTTCTTTAAAGGGGTTCCAGGATTGTCGTGTGATACCGCCGTTCTCATCTACAATTTTATAGATCAGGCGGCGATCGTCGTAATAATATTCGGCGGTATAACCCAAACTATTTCTGGTTATAGTAACGCCTTCTTTATATTCAGCCCAGTATTCCAGTACGCCTTCATCGCCCCAGGTATGTATGCAGCGGGCGTCATCGCCCCGGCCTTCATATTCCCAGTAAAAATTCATGCCGCTCTGGTTGGTGAGCTGCACCAGTAAATGCCCCTGGTATTGGAAATGTTTTTCCGCACCTATAACATCCAGTGTCTTTACCATATTTCCTGCGGCATCATATTCGTATTGAATGAAGGTAACCTCCCGGTCTTCCAGCGCCGTGTAGATCCTTGTGATGCGCCCCAGCTGATCATTTTCCACCTGCAATACCTGCCCGCGGCTGTCGATGATGCGTTTCAATTGTCCTTTCAGATCATAGTGAAAATGGATACTGAAGCCGGACGCGTTTTCGATAGAAGAAAGCATTGCATAACCCTCTTTATTTTTCGGTCCTTCAAAACGAAAGATCCGCTTGGCGGCGTCGGTGACAAAAAATCCTTTTTTATCCTGCTGAAAAAAGAGCTGTTCTTCCCGTTTATAAAATGTTTCACCTATATGCACTTTTGGAAATGCGGTCTCTCGTCCGTCGGCCATCCTCAGGGTCAGGTATCCGTTGCCCATATCGTAAAGCCCCATATTATAGCTGTGGTGCCAGTTATAGCCCAACGGGCCTTCCACTGCTGCATCGCTGTAATAATGCCGGGTCCATTGCAGGGGCAGGGGGGCGGGCAGTTCAAAATCGGTATTGGTGGCTACCACGCTTCCGGTGACTGTATCCACCGGTTCGCCAAAGACCTTACATTGAACGGCCTGTAATTTATCGGCCAGTTTGGAATATTTTGATGGGATCTTGTCGATACCTTTTTGACTGAGCTTGCCCAATCCTTTCAATCCCATTTTCATGGCCAGGGCAAACAAATCGATGGTAGGCGGGCCGCCGGCTAAAATTTTACCATTCCCGGAAAAGATGCAGATGAGAATGGAAGTAGGCAGCATCAACGGGTATTTCAGTTTGGGTGTTTTGTTTTTTCTTGGCAGGGAAGGGAACCCTACCAGGTTGCAGGAAAGCGTAGGGTGAAACTGGGTAGAGAAAGGGCCGCCGTCGGCCAGCACCGTACTGCTGCCCATCCATAGTTCTGAGGAGGAAAAAGGTTTGGCCAAAGGGATCAGGTGAATTAAAAAGGCCGGAAGATGGTAAACTGATGTGCCTGCATTACAGATCCAGAAGTTATTGGCCTGTACGCTTGGTTTCAGAAAATCAACAATGGCCGCTGCTATTTTACCCAAAAGAGAAGTGGGGCTGGCAGGCATGGCGGAAGCGATGGCGCCCATGATCAACGCGAAGGGATCAAACACCAGGCCGCAATGCGGAACGGGAAATACCGGGCAAGGCGGCATTATAGTGGGCTCGAAATCAAGGCCGATCGCCAGGTCCAGGATCTTACCGGCAGATACGCCGGGGAAGGACGGAAGGATGCTGGCCATGGCACCCTGAATATGCTGAATGCCGTTGGATACTTCTCCAAAACCTTTTTCAAGACTGTTGATTGCTTGGCTCATGCTACTTGTTTTAATTAGCCAATAGGGATGGCAAATCGTCCCTTTGGTTTTACGAGGATGTCGTTAATGCTCATGCCTTCCAGCAGTGCCGGCCAGTCTTCCCCCAGCCATTCGTTCAGGGAACTGTACAGCACTTTCATTTCATCGGGGGCTTTTAGTTTTTTACCCAGGTGCACTGCCAGGAAGGCGGCATGTACAAAAGTGGATTGCCGCAGGGCTGTTTTTTCGAGGTAACTGCCGCCCACCAGGGCCAGCAGCGATTTTTCAAATGCCAGCTGATGACGCCCGCGTATATAGTACAGGTGCCCGCTGATCCGGTGGCCTTCCATAATAAAAAAAGCATCACCGCGCTGCGTGGCTTCTTCAGCCATTTCATCATAAACGGTGATGGCCGCTTCCCATTTTCTTTTGGACGCCAGCAAACCGCCTTTTAACATCATACAGGAACGCCAAACCGGGTAGCCCGCGGGATCATTCTCATTCATGGCCATGCGAGCCTTACTTATTGCTTCATCTGAATACGTTTCACTTACTTCTGTATCTTTTATTGCGTAGTGCGCCTGCGAAGCGATCAATAAGGACGTTATATAAGCGGTGTTGTTTTTTGACTCCTTTGCCAACGCCAGCATTTTTTGTACTTCCCGGTCGGTTGTTGATGCGGAGTGTTTCATCGTGGTTTCCATCACCACACGTATTTGTTTGCGCAGCCGGTTCTCAATGCCAACGGTATCGCTGGTGCCATCTGCTTTATCCATATCGTTATTGATGGCAGTGTGCATATCCAGTTGCGGGATCAGCTCCACAATAAACGGACGCAGGGCCGGATCGGGGATGTAAATTTTTCGTGCCGGACCGTAATCCATGGTTGCCAGGCGAATGCCGTCGGGTATCTCTTTTTTTATTTTTTCAATAAACCAGTTCTTTCTGGCGGGCGCTTCCGGCCCGGCGGAAGGGAAGTAGAGCAGGAAATTCTTGTTCTCAAATCCTTTTAAGTTCGAGCGAAAGCGCAGCAGTTCCTTTAAAAGATTTTCAAAACCTGAGAACGGCTGAATATGGGGTTTAAAATCTTTGGACAGTATGTCATCCTGTTTCAGGGCACTATAAATATCAAACTTCGGGTCGGGACAGGGGGCAAACCATTCCTGGTATTCCAGCCATAATTCCCGTTCATATAATTCCCGGTCTTCGGTAAAAGGTGTATCAAAACGAAAGAAGATATCCTCAAAAACGCCAATCGCCAGTTGTTCTGTTTCCATGAACTGATTGATGATCTCAATATCGGTATACTGGGCTACCCAAATGGCCAGCTTCCAGCTTTTCAGCGGGTCGATGCGGGCCCATTCTTCCCTTAATTTGTAAAATTCCTGCGCGATGGAAGTAGCGGGTGTATTCATAAAAGCATCAGGCGTTTAATTTAAGAAGGCTGGAACTGGAAACGGTAACGTCGCCCGCTTCGGAATTCATATTTACTTTTCCGCCGGTAAAATTGCTTTCACTGGCGCCGTGTGCCGTAAGCGCCGCGGCCAGCAGTTGCATCATCTGTACCCCCGTCATATTAACGGTTTGACCGGTGCCACTGAAATTGCTGGTTGCCGTAAGCCCGATATTGATGGCATCGTGGGAAATATTGTTTGTTGCTGAACTGGCAATATTATTGGTTGCTATAGTCGTTATATCTTTTCCGTTAATGGTAATGGTGCCGTCCTGTTTGAGCACGATAGAACTTTGACCGCAGGTGAGGGAAATTTCCTGACTGCTTTGATGCGCCATTTTGCCCGCGCCATCCATCGTCATGCTGGTGCCGTTTTTATCCTGCATCAATACGCTGCCGTCCTGGTCGTTCAGGACCATTTTATTGCCGCTCCTGCTTTGCAGGGCCTTTACATCGTTGCCCGCATTGCCAAAACTGTTCTTTGCCTGGCTATGGTACACGGCACCCACCACATAAGGCTTGGTGGCACTGTCGCCTTCAAAACCCACAATTACTTCTTCGCCCACTTCCGGCATCAGGAACATGCCTTTGCCACCGCCTGCATGAGGCGTTGTTACGCGGATCCAGGGACTTTTTTCTGAACCATTCATCCAGTGAAACTTGACGCGCACACGACCCAGTCCATTAAAGTCATTATTGTCTGTAACAATAGCACTTTGCGTTTCACAGTTCGGTTCGCCGTATTGTGCAACAGGCGGGACTTTGATACCGGAGGGTACCGCTGAAAATTCATTCTTATATTGCCCCTGGGCATCTACAAAATGATTAACGGAGGTTACCAGGTAATCGCCATAACCTTCATGCTGGCTGCTGAAAACATTGTTGCCTTTTATTTCTATTTTGCTGCCCACCGCAAGGCCGGGATGGCCGCTTTGCCCGTTAAAGGTTACCATACGGCTGCTTTCCATTGCGCTGCGCATATTAATAATATCATCCTGCTGTTTTTTGTTGGTCAGGAACTGGTTGTTCCAGATCTTCGGCTGTGTTCCATAAACCGCCTGTCCTGCCTTATACACCTGTTCGCCCCAGGCGTTTAACCCGGCTTTCTGCGCCACATTGCTTGGCTGGCTGGTGTAGAGCTGGCTGTTCATATAATCCCAGGCCATCATTTGCATTTGCGTAGGCCGTGCCTGCAGGGAAATATTGAACTTGCTGAGGTTGCTTCCGTAGGTAAGCGCGGTGCTGCTTCCATTGCCCGGTTGTCCTACGATCAGGTTCCGGCCATCCCAAAAAAGCCATTCGCCATAGGTGGCCGTCAGCCGCTGTAAAAATTGCCAGGCCGTTTCCTTGTACTGAACAGTATATGCCAGTGTTTCGCCGTATTGCGGCTGCACTTTGGGCTCCAGCAGGTTTTGCGGAAAGAATTTCAGCACATCCTGCGCAATATTTTTCACGGCTTTTTTCTCCCAGCTTTTACAGTGGGGGCCGCTGTCCAGCACAATGGTAGGACTGTAGCCGGTAATAATCACATCTCCATGATGCCCGGTAAAACGGGCCGTTTCCACGCCGGTAACCACGCCATTAAACAAAACGGTTCCCCCGGCACCTAAACCCGCGATCCGTGCACCGAAAGTAGCCCCGATCATGTCTTTTGAGGAAGTGAAAATACCGCTGCGGCCATCCACCGACTGCGCGGGACAAACAAGGGTAAACTGGTGATGATTGAAAATACTCTGACTTAACGAGAAGGAGGTAAATTGGGACAGAGGTTTACCATTAATACTAAATACAGGTTGCGTAAGTTGTGCCATAAGAAAGTGTTTGTCGATTATGGAAAAAGTGCTATTTTAATAAATAGTAGAGGCTGTTTAGAAAAATGATCCGGTTATTATCCATTATTTCAAAAAAGGAGCTGTTTGTTGAAATGATGGAATCACTTAGGGTGTCGCAAAGTTTATACCATATTGAATCTACAGGGGGGTTTAATCCACAGTTTCATCAAATGTTAATTTGGATTAATTAATGTTTCGCCATCAATCAGCCCCTTCAGGAATGATCAATGTTCATTCAACGATGATTCAGTGTCGTTTCCTTCAGTGTGGGATCAGGGGAATGTAGAATAAGAAATATTGAATAAGGAATATAGAAGGGCATTATTTTAGTGATATGCGGTGCTCGTTCTTTTTTAATGTTTTTAATCGGGCAGAATGCATCGGAACGTACTGTTCTTGAATATTTTATATTGAACTTGTTTAGAACGTTGAAACAAGTTCTGTATAAAAAGCGGTAATATCTGTGCCGCATGAGCCGGGGAAAGCCTACTTGTTTTGTATAGTAACCATTTATGGAATTTTGTAGTAAATACGGAACAGGCAAATTATATTTGATCCTTAAATTTAATTAAATGATTAACAAAAACATGCTATTCGTAACTGCTATAGCAACCGCGGCGGTAACCGGTTGCGGCGTTGCCACGAACCATCCGGGGGAAGCGCCAAAAGACAGCACCACTTACCTGGACCGCGCGAACATGGATACTACGGTTAAACCGGGGGATGATTTTTTCCTGTATGCAAACGGTGCCTGGCTGAAGAAGACGCCGATCCCCGGGGATAAAACGGGCTGGGGAAGTTTTGATGAATTGGCCGATAACACCAATAAATCGGTGCACACCTTATTGGAAGACGTATCAAAAGAAAAGGCAACCGCCGGCAGTCTGCAGTATAATGTGGCTTCTTTTTATAAAAGCGGGATGGATACTGCTACGATTGATAAGGCGGGCACCAGTGCCATCAAACAGGAACTGGATGCCATAAAAGCCATAACCAGTCCTCAACAATTACTGGACGTGGTAATTGAAAACGGCAAGAAAGGATTGCAAACCATTTTACCGAACTATGTAGGTCCGGATGACCGGCATGTAACCCAAAATATCGTGCAGTTTTCGCAGGGCGGATTGGGATTGCCTTCCAAAGATTATTATACGGATAAGGATTCTTCGGCCGAAAAGAACAGGGCGGCATATAAAATGTACGTTGCAAAAATTTTAGCGCTGGGCGGGGAAGATACTGCCAGTGCGCATAAGAATGCACTCGCCATTTTTGATCTGGAAAACAAGCTGGCGGCCGCCTCTCTTTATCCAAAAGAAATGCGCGATCCACAAAAGATGTACAACAAATTCAGCCTGGAAGCTTTTTCTAAACAAACCCCGAATATTAACTGGAAGGACGTGTTTGCAAAAATGGGCGTAACCGGACAGGATAGCCTGCTGGTTTCGGTTCCGCAGTATTATAAAGCTTTGTCGGGCCTGCTGAGCACCGTTCCTCTTCCTGTTTGGAAAGAATATCTTACCTACAATACGTTATCGGATATGGCGCCTTACCTGGGAAAAGATTTTGAAGAAACGCATTTTGATTTTTACGGCAAAACCTTAACAGGGCAAAAAATACAAAAGCCCCGGTGGGAGCGGGTGATGCGGGTGATCAATGGTGCCATTGGCGAGCAGCTGGGCAAACTGTATGTTGATAAATATTTTAAGCCCGAGGCAAAAGCCAAAATGGTAGAACTGGTGCAAAACCTCCAGGACGCCTTTAGTAACCGGATCAAGAACCTGGACTGGATGAGCGCTGCCACCAAGGAAAAAGCCCAGGCCAAGCTAAACGCTTTTATGAAGAAAATTGGCTATCCCGATAAATGGAAAGATTATACGGGGCTGAGTTTAACACCGGACAATTACGCGCAAAATGTACTCAACGCAGGGGCATTCAATTACAAATTTGACCTGAATAAATTGGGGAAACCGGTAGACCGTACAGAGTGGGGGATGACGCCCAATACAGTAAACGCCTACTATAATCCTGCTTTTAACGAGATCGTTTTCCCCGCCGCGATCCTGCAGTTCCCGTTCTTTGCTTTTGGCGCGGATGATGCGGTGAATTATGGCGGCATCGGCGCCGTGATCGGTCATGAAATGACCCATGGTTTTGATGACCAGGGATCTCAATATGCGGCCGATGGTAATTTGAAAAACTGGTGGACACCGGAAGATGAGAAAAAATTTAAGGCAAAGACAAAAATGGTAGAAGATCAGTTCAATAAGTATACTGTTCTTGATTCTGTTCATGTAAACGGATCATTAACCCTTGGCGAAAATATTGCCGACCTCGGCGGCATCACTATCGCTTATGATGCTTTTAAGAAAACAAAGCAGGGGCAGGGTAATGAACTGATTGATGGATTTACTCCGGACCAACGCTTTTTTATGAGTTGGGCGCAGGTATGGAGAGGTAAGCGCACTCCGGAACGTGCTAAACAACTGATCAAAATAGACCCGCACTCCCCGGTTGAATGGAGAGCAAACGGTCCCTTAACAAATTTTGAACCCTGGTATAAAGCCTTTAATGTGCAGCCGGGAAATAAAATGTATAAACCCGAAAACGAAAGGGCTAAGATCTGGTAATTTTTTAAAGGGTACCTGGCCGGGAAGGCGGTACGACGGTAAGAAGAGGATATCTTCCCGCCTTTCCGGCTTCCCGGCCATTTTATTTTCAATCATTAAGGAATAGGATAGCTTAATGCTTCTTAATCCCTCAATGGTTTAATTCCTGATTTGAATGATTAATCGTACGAAACGTAAGGTTCACCCTTGCTGTATGAATTTTCTTAGTAGGCGGCAGCCGGTGCAGCCAGTGGGTTTGGGTGATGCCCCTCATTACCAGTAAACTGCCGTTTTCCAGCAAACATTCAATTTTCTCCTGCGATGCTTTATGCTTAAATAAAAACCGGCGTTCGGCGCCAAAACTTAAAGAGGCAATAGCTCCGTTCTTTTTTAGTTCCCGCTCTTCATCGCGATGCCAGGCCATTCCTTCATTCCCATCGTGGTAAAGGTTCAGTAGGCAGGAGTTAAATGCTTCGCCCGAGTGTTCCTCACATATTCTTTTTAAGGCCAGCAATTCCCTGCCCCAGGGCAGTGCTGTTTTGGTGGCATTGGAGTAAGTGTATTTAAAAGGCACGTCGCCATACCAGGCTACTTTTCTTTTGGTGATGATCCGTTTGCCAAAGATGATGGCTTCATCGTTGCGCCAGTCGATAGTGCTCAACAGCTTTTGAAAAAAGGTATCGGCATCTGTTGCGTTAAAGACCTTTCCGTAGTAATTAACAATGCCGTCGTATGGTAAAAGATTCTGCATCAGAAATGTAAAATTTTAAATAATGAATGTAAAATGTGTTGTAACGAGTTTGATATTTTACATTTTAAATTCAGTATTCATCATTTCTGTTCTCGACTGCTCCCATCCCAGGATGGCCATTTTACGGGAAGGGCCCCACCTATAGCCGCCGGTGGCTCCGGTAGCCTGTATTACGCGGTGGCAGGGGATCAGGTAAGCGATGGGGTTGCTGCCAATGGCGGTGCCAACAGCACGGGAGGCTGCCGGCTGCCCGATCTGTGTAGCCAGGAAGCCATAGGAAGTTACGCGCCCCATGGGAATCTTTAGCAATGCCGCCCATACTTTTAACTGGAAGTCGGTTCCCTTTAAATGTAATTTTATTTCTTTGGGTTGTTTCCATTCGTTTTGAAAAAGGAACAAGGCGTTTTGCTGCAGCAGATCCAGTTTTTGCTGAAACCGGGCTTCCGGAAATTTTTGTTGAAGCGCTGCGAATGCCTTTTTTTCATCTTCATAAAATGCCATATGGCAAATACCTTTTGCAGTAGCCGCCACAATCAGGTTGCCAAAAGGACTTTCAGCAAAGCTGAAATTAATGTTCAGATTTTTTCCGCCATTTTTGTATTCCGCGGGTGTCATTCCTTCAATAGTTGTAAACAGATCGTGAAGACGGCTGGTGCCCGACAGGCCTGTATCGTAAGCTGCATCTGCAACAGACGCGTCATTGTTTTTAAGCAGTTCCTTCGCATGTTCCAGGCTGATGTATTGTAAAAATTTTTTCGGACTGGTGCCGGCCCATTCTGAAAAAATACGCTGAAAATGAAAGGAGCTGGTATGCACGGCCTTTGCTATTTCCTCCAAACCGGGCTGTTCCTTAAAATTCCGGTGAATGTATTCAATTGCTGCTGCTACTTTATCGAAATTGATCTGTGCCTGTGTATTCATTGCTTTATGCTTTTGTGCTACAAAGATGAGCCGTATTTTCGGGGGAAGCAATACGAATCTTGCGGAAAGTTAACAGGTTTAAAAGTTGAGAAGTTGATAAGGAAGCGCCCTGTAAACCTTTAAACGTATCAACTTGTCAACTAAAATAGACCTATTTAAGTCCCAGTTGTTCTATTTTATTTCCAATGGATACCTGTTTCATTTCCTGTTCCAGTAATTCAAAATCAGCTTTTGGTACTTTTTTGGTGATCTGCCCCTGCTGCAGTAAATAAATAACGTCGCAGGTATCGCGCAGCGTTGAAAAAATATGTGAGGAGATCAACAATGTTTTACCCATCTTTTTTAACTGGTGAATGATCTCTGTGATCATCAGGTTGCTTTGTATGTCTACCCCATTAAAAGGTTCATCCAATATATAATATTCGTTTTCCTGCAACAATACAGCCATCAGCGCGAGTTTCTTTTTCATTCCTGTGGAATAAGTAGCAGCATATTCATCCAGCGGCAACTCAAAGATATTGCGTTGGTCAACACCTGTAAGCTTCTTCCCGCGTGCATTGCACAATAATTGCAGGTATTCCCGCCCTGTTATTTTTGAAAAAAAATAGGGCTCTGTTTGCAAAAAGCCCAATACGTCTTTAAGCGGGATCGCAGCAGCGGAAATGGTTCCCGCATATGGTTCGAGTCCCGCAATACAATTAAAAAGCGTTGTTTTACCCGCACCGTTTTCACCTACAATGCCATGAACAGCTCCGGATGCCAGCTCAAGATTTAAATTCTTTAACACCTCATGACGGCCGAATTTTTTTGATAAGGATTGTATCTGGATCATGGAAGATAAGTAGTAAGCTGTTTTGCAGCTCTTGAATAATAAAAGGGGATCAGGCCCAGCAACAGCGGCGGAAACCCGACGCAGGCACCAAAAGTCAATAAACGAACCAGGTTGATCTCTTCGGGGTAACTGGTATATTTAATGAGTATAAATAACAGGATATATAAATAACCGAGCAGCTGTATACCCGCCAGCAGCCACCATTTGCCGGGGAACACGATCAGTAGCGCAATGAGTGGAACGAAAGACAAGACAGAGACCTGCAGCAAAGCTGTTTGCGCTTTTTCTGCCAGGAAGGCCCGGGGCGACCGGTTGAAATTCCATAAATAGATCAGCTCTTCGGGTGTGGAATAAAAACTGACCGATAATAAAAATAAGCCTGCGAAACTAACCAGCGCCAGGTTAAAGTTAGTAACGAATATTGCAATACCCGTGAGCAGCCAGGCCGCAATGATAGCAAGGATGTATTGGCGGAAACCCAGTAAAAATTCAAAAGGCCTTTTGCCATAAGGAGTAGGCAGGGCTTTGTTGAACCCCGACGCATAATTAAAAAAACTTAGCGCCGTGCTTAGGATAACAACACCCAACGCAAACAAATAATCTTGTTTAAAAAGAAGAAAAATGATAAACGGCAAGGCAACAACGCCGTTTTCAATAAAGCGTATTTTACTGAATTGTTGTCTGGAGAAAACACCCTTTAAAAAACGATTACGTTTCCGGTTGCTTAAATTTAATAAAAAAGAACCTGCAATAAAAAGGTACAGGAAACCGGCGTAGCTCGTCCTGGCGAACAGAAACTTGGAGCCGAGAATGAAAATGATGGTTCCCAGGAGCCATCCCCATAACGGAGATAACCCGAAGTCTTTAATGTGCCGGTTCAATAATTTGAACTGAAGCTGAAAATAAGTGTGCGTCATTATGTGTTGAGCAAAGGGAAATAACGTTCTTCAATAATTTTAAAGTGATGGATCTGGTGGCCGACCAGTGTAAAGCCAACGGCTAAAACAGATAATTGCGTATTGAAGGTATTCCCGATCCGCAACAATTGTTCATTCGTAAGGTTTTTATAAAAGGCCAGTGTGGCCTGCCTTACGGCAAGAAGCTCTTCCAGCAATGATTCCAGCGACCGGTCATTGGCGCCGGAGTTTTCCGCAAATAAATTTTCGTCAAAACCCGGCAACACGGTGGTATCCTTTCTTGCAAAGCGCAAAGCCCGGTAAAGAAACACGCGCTCGGTATCGGCAATATGTAGCAATATTTCTTTAATGGTCCATTTTCCGGGCGCATAAACAGTATCGCCCAGCGCGCTGATCTTATCTTTATCCAGCTGATACAGGTCCAGTATGCTCTTCTGAATGGCAGGAATAAGATCGAGGTCGTCCGGCACCTGGCTGATATACCGGTCAAAATAAGCAGGCATGGGAGTGATTGCTGATTTATTCATTTCGTTTGGATTATAGGTTTCAATACTGGCACAAATATAGTTTAAGTGACAGTTTTGCATTCCTTATTTATTATTTCTTATTTTACATTTCTATGCCTAATCCCTATTTCCGCTTTAAAGAGTTTGTGATCCACCAGGAGCATTGTGCCATGAAGGTGACCACCGATGCCTGTCTTTTTGGAGCCTGGGTGGCCGCACAGGTAAAAAAAGGAACGCTACTAGACATTGGCGCAGGTACAGGTTTGCTCAGCCTGATGCTGGCACAGGCGGGAAGTGAAGCTATTGATGCTGTTGAGATACAGGAACCCGATTATCGCCAGGCAGTTGAAAATGTAAGAGAAAGTAAATGGGAAAAGCAGATCCGTTTGATCAATGCTGATGTGCGCCTGTATCCCTTTAATACAATGTATGATACTATTGTAAGCAATCCTCCTTTTTATGAATCGGATCTGAAAGGGAAGAGTGGCGGTAAAAATATTGCACATCATGATGAAGGCCTGCTATTGCCCGACTTGCTTCAGGTTATAAAAAAGCAGCTGCAACGGGAGGGGGGCTTTTATCTTTTATTTCCTGCTAAACGTGAAGCTGCCTTATTGCAGGAGATAGCGCAAGCCGGGTACAATGTTCATTCATGCTGTTATGTAAAACAAACAGAACAACATGAACCGTTTCGCATCATGATTGAAGCGGGGTCTTCGGAAAAAGAAATACAAAAACAGGAGATCATCATCCGCGAAAGGGGTAATTATTCAAATGAATTCATTGAATTGCTGCGACCGTATTATCTGCATTTTTAAACTTTTAAACCACGGAGGATAGGCAGAGAAGGCGCAGGGATTACAGAGGCGGTTCCTTGACTAAGGGGGCACCGTGTTCTCTGTGTTAAAGCTCTGTTTCCTCTGTGGTTTTCTTGAACTTTTGAGACAACTTCCTGTTTTAAAAAGAAGGCGCCAGATAATTCATTCGTGAATTAGTGGCGGCTTTTAGATTTATTAGCAAACTTCCGGAAGCTGATCCGCCAACTCTTTCAGACCCGATAATTGCAGATCAATAAGCGGATGCGGTACTATTTCGGGTGGGTTAGTAGTGGTAAGATAAATAGTGCGCATGCCGGCATTTTTACCAAACCGCATATCCGAGAGATTGTTGCCCACCATGACAGATCGTCGCAGGTCAATATCCGGGAAATCTTTTATTGCCTGCAAAGCCATACCTGGGTTGGGTTTTCGGAAAAAATCTTTCGAATCAACAGCCGTGGCGTAATAGATCGCCGGGATATGGCCGCCGGCATTTTTAACCGTACTGCTTAGCAGGTCGTGAATACTGAGCAGCGCTTTTTCATCCATCAGCCCCCGGCCAATGCCCCGCTGATTGGTAACAATAATTACATGTTTGAAATAGCGGGCAAATTTATTGATCGCTTCGGGTACCCCATTGTAAAATTCAAATTCACCGGTGTGTAACACATAGTTGCCGGGCCGTTCTTCATTGATCACGCCGTCCCGGTCCAGGAAAAGCGTCCACTCTTTATTGATGCGGGAAAGATCAAAAGGCGATGATGCAAAATCCGCCTGCGCCCTTTCGTAATCTTCGGGAATACCGATATCAATAAAATAGCCCTTCATGGGAACCCCGGCAAACCGGCCTTCGTGAACATATTGTTCCAGGAATGCTTTTTCAAATGAGAATTTCAGAGGAAATTCTTTTTGAAAAAATTTTGCTTTATTGATCAGGTAAACGCCTGCGTTAATAAGCCCCGTTTCGTAAAACTGTTTTTCTTTAAAGCTCTGTACCAGTTGGGCTTCATTGATGGTGACGACACCATACCGGTCGAATTGCTCCATCGGCTTCAACGCCAGGGTGCAGGTGGCATCAAGCTTCTGATGCACCGACAGCATTTCCTGTATGTCAAGCGAAAAAAAACTATCTCCATTTACCACAAAAACGTTTTCACCTGTTGCTTTTTCAAGCGCCAGCCGGATCGCTCCACCGGTGCCCAGCGGCTCGGATTCGATACAACATTCGTATTGCAAGGCAGCAAATTCCTTTTCGAGCCAGGATTCGATATACTCATGTTTATAGCCCAGGCTGAAAATAAAACGTTGTACGCCCTTGCTGCGCAGGTGGTTGATCACATAATATAAAAAAGGCCTGCCTGCAACCGGAGCCATACATTTGGGCAGATCGGGAACCGCCTCGCGCAGGCGGGTACCCAGTCCGCCGGCCAATACAATTACTTCCTGTGCGTTTTCCCAGTTACCTTCCAGTCGTTTTTGAAGCATGAATGTGTTTGACGTTTATCGTTTGACGTTTGACGTCAAGCTTAATTAAGCAAAATATCGTTCTTCTACTAATTGGCAAATGCTATGCCCCAGCAGCATATGACATTCCTGTATGCGGGGGGTGTCTGAAGAGGGGATATTAACCAGGTAATCGCTGGTTGTTTTCAAAATACCACCCGAGGTTCCGGTAAAACCAATCGTGATCAGTCCCTTAGACTTAGCCATTTCAAAGGCTTTTACAATATTGGCGGAGTTGCCGGAAGTGCTTAGTCCGATCAACACATCGCCTTTTTTGCCGATGCCATCAATGATGCGGGAGTAAATAACATCAAAACTATAATCGTTTGCTACCGCGGTGAGGTAAGATGTATTGCAGTGCAACGCCTCAGCAGGAAGGGCTTTGCGGTCTTTATAAAATCGACCGCTAAACTCTGCTGCCAGGTGTTGTGCATCAGCAGCGCTACCGCCATTGCCGCAGAAATAAACGCTGTTGCCGTTTTTAAAAGTGTCAACAAGCAGTGTTACTACCTGTTCAACAGTTTGCAGCAAGGCTTCATTGTTAAATACCTGTGTTTTTACATCAATGGATGCCTGCACTAAAGATTTTATCTGGTCTTTCATCTGAATACTTTTAGTTTTTTACATTGAACTTGCCCAAACTTATTTTTTACCACATAGATTCATAGAAATTACATAGAATAACGGGTTTTGTTTTGCGTCGGAACGCTAGTGAAACATAGCGTTTTCATTCCGAATATTTTCGGAATGAAAACTATGAGAATCTTATCTCTGACTATGCCAAAGCTATGCACCTATGTGGTTTATTTTAAAAGTTTAAACGAGTTTGTTTTATAATTTATACGCTCCAGGTTTTTAACCCGTGTTTTACAAACTGGTAATTGCGGTGGGCGCCGCCAAATTGTTCCAGGCTTTCCCGTACTTTATATTTTGTGGTACCGGGACAGTAAAAGATCATAAAACCGCCGCCACCGGCCCCGCTTATTTTTCCGCCCGAAGCGCCGTTTCTTTTGGCGGTATCATAGATCGCATCGATCAGTTCATTATTGATGCCTGATGCCATGCGACGCTTTTGCTCAAAGCCGATATCCAGGATTCGGCCTATTTCATCCAGCTGGCCTTTTAATAGGGCTTCTTTCATGAACAATGCCTGTTGCTTTAACTGGTGCATGGCTTCAATAGACTGACTTTTCTTTTCCGTCACATTTTTGCTTTGTTCCACAATGATCTTTGCAGATTCCCTGCTGGTGGAAGTGTAGTACAGCAACAGGTTGTTTTCAAGCTCATCAATATAACGCTGGCGGATGCGTAAAGGATTTACAATTACTTTGTCATTTGCATAAAATTCCATGTAGTTGACGCCGCCAAAAGTAGCGGCATACTGATCCTGCCGGCCGCCTGCCAGTAGCAGATCGCTGCGTTCGATGCCATAGGCATAATGCGCAATGTCGTATTCGCCCAGGGGCAGTTGCAGCATTTCTACAAAAGCACCTACAATGGCCACTACCAGCGTGGAAGAAGTGCCCAGGCCGGAACCCGCGGGCGCATCTACATAGGTGGTCAGTTTGAAGCCTTCATTTTTAAAGGGGTAGTCTTGTTGTATCCGGTTATAAACACCTTTCAGAAGATCCAGGTGATTGTTCAGCGGTAACGATTCGCTCCAGTCGTGCGTTTCGGCTTCGCTCCGGTCCATCGCCTCCAGCGTTATTTTGCCATCATTGGTTTGTTCAATAGTAGCGTTTGCGTTTAAAGAAATAGTAGCGTTTAAAATAGCGCCGCCAAATTCATCGCAATAAGGACTAACGTCTGTACCGCCGCCCGCTAAACCAATGCGCAGGGGTGCTTTACTTCTGTGGATCATTACTATGTATTTTATCGGCCAGGTCCGTAATGGCAGTTACCAGTCGGTCCCAGCTGTATTTTTGTTTTTCGGTGCGAAGATGGGGAATAAAATGATCGGCCCCCAATCGGAAAAATTCTTTAATGGCGGCTGCAATGGCCGCAGGTTCCGGTTCCGCCACCAGGCCGCTTTTGCCATGCGGCACCAGGGAAGGTAGGCCCCCAACATTAGTGACCACCATCGGCTTTTCAAAATAATAGGCCAACGGCGTTACGCCGCTCTGGGTGGCATTTTTATAGGGTTGTACCAGCAGATCGGCTGCGCATAAATAATAGCGCACCTCACTATCGGGTATAAAATCCGTTTTTAAGATCACCTGGTCGCGGATGTTCAGTTGGTCGATCAGCTCCTGGTAGGCCGCCGCATCTTCATAAAACTCACCGGCGATCAATAATTTAATTTCTAATTTCTGATTTCTGATTTCTGATTTCTGGCCTTCGTCGTCTGATGTTTGACGTCTGACGTCTGATGTTTCACGTTCAAGACTGGCAAACGCTTTGAGCAATAAATCAAGTCCTTTATATTTTCGTATAAATCCAAAAAATAAAATGATCTTTTCATCCGATGGCAGGCTCAAGTGCGCGCGGGCTGCTTCTTTTGATACGGCCGTTCCAAAGGTATCATAGACCGGATGATGCACCAGCACCGCGGGTTTGCTGGTAAAGGTCCGCAGATCGCTTAACACTTTTTCACTCATCGTAATAAAAGCATCGCAGGCCTTTGCAAAATAGCGGGTGAAGGGTTTATCGCCCGGTCTTTTTTCATGCGGGAGTATATTGTCTGCAATGCAAACGATCTTTGTTTTTTTGTTTTTTCGGATGCGCCGAAGGATGGTTCCCAATGCGGGACCCATAAAGGGCAGCCAGTAACGCACCACCACAATATCCGGAGCTTCTCCGGCAATGGCATTGCCGGTTTTGATCCAGTTCAGCGGGTTGATCGAATTGATCCGGGTATGGATAAGAATATTCTCAGGTGCGGGCTCATCCGTAAATTGTGATTTGCCGGGAAACAGGAACGATGGGTATTGCAGGGAGAAGGACCAGATCGAACAGGTATGCCCCATATCCTGGAAGGCTTTCGCCAGCCGGTGGTCAAATGTTGCCAGTCCTCCGCGAAGCGGGTGCGCCGGTCCTATAATAACGATTTTTGCCATGCGTAGCCGCAAAGATAAGCGCGGCGTTAGTTTATCCCCCTTTTTTCTTCTACCAGATAGGCATTGCGCCCGGGGGCGTTACGGGAGATGAGCTCGCCT
>JAGIAQ010000031.1:32649-38831 GCA_017744795.1 Niabella sp.
GCTGCACGCCAATGATAACGGCAGTTAAGGCGATGTAAAAACCCGGCCGGTTGGTGAGGGAAAAATCGGAGTTGATGATCTTTGAAGCGACGAGGTATAGCGACGTTATAAATCCGATCAGAAAAAAGATCATGCCCCATACGCCAAAAAAGTGCATCGGGCGCTTGGAGAACTTTCCTACAAATGTGATGGATAACAGGTCCAGGAACCCGTTAATAAAGCGATCCCAGCCAAACTTGCTTACCCCGTATTTACGTTTGCGGTGCTCTACAACTTTTTCGCCGATCTTTTTAAACCCCGACCATTTGGCCAGTACCGGTATGTAGCGGTGCATTTCGCCATACACTTCAATGCTCTTGATCACCTTTTTATTGTAGGATTTCAGACCGCAGTTCATGTCGTGCAGTTGGATGCCGCTCATGCGCCGGGTAGCAGCGTTATAGATCTTGGAAGGAATATTTTTGGTAAGCGCATTGTCATACCGCTTCTTTTTCCAGCCGCTTACCAGGTCGTATTTATCTTCAATGATCATACGGTAGAGCTCCGGGATCTCATCCGGACTATCCTGCAGGTCGGCGTCCATGGTGATCACCACGTTGCCCTGGGCTGCACGGAAGGCCTCATAAAGCGCTGCCGATTTGCCGTAATTACGTTGAAACTTAATGCCTTTGATGTTATCATTTTTTTCCCGTAAGTCACAGATCATCTGCCAGGAACTATCGGTGCTTCCATCGTCCACAAAAATGATCTCGTAGCTGTACTGGTGTTCCTGCATGACCTTTTCGATCCAGCTGGTTAACTCGGGCAACGATTCTTCTTCGTTCAGCAGGGGTATGACTACAGAGATGTCCATTTTTAATTTTTCCGCGACAAAGATAAGGTTCCGGCCGCGACCGTGGTAACAACCACGCCGATTAATAAATACTGGAAAACGGTTTGGGAGATCATGATCGGAACATAAAACTTCCGGGTGGTTTGCGCTTCCTGCTCAATTTCAGCAGGGGTGCGGTCTTTGGCTGTTTTTAACCGTTCCTGTTTAGCGATTTCAATGTCTTTATCGATCGCTGCTTTATTAAACTGGAAAAAAACAAAAGTATAAACCGCCATGATCAGGGTCACAATGACGAAGCAACGAAACCCTTGTCCGAACAGCTCTTTAAATACCCCTGTGTTTTTGCGCGCACCAGTGATCGCCCATACAATGCCCGCGCCGTACAGGAGAAATACCAGGTACTGTAATCCTGAGTTGTTAGGCACTTTCAATTGGAGCAATAATAATCCCAATGTTACCATCAATACCCCGGTGATCCCTCCTTTTCTTGTTGCGTTCAATATCATGCCTTATAACTAAAATGTAAGATTCGTCTGGTTCTTGTGAATAATTCCCAACGGCTTTCCGGTTAACGGTTTGCCAACAAATGCCGAGTTTTTGCTTTGCGAAAGGATCGCGTCTGCGTCCAACTGCCATTTTTCTCCCGGGTTAAATACCGTCAGGGATGCCGGAGCACCTTCAGCTATTACAGCTTCAGGCAGTCCTAATATTTTCCGGGGATTAACGGCAAGCAGCTCTACCCAGCGTTCCTGCGGCACTTCGGGCAATACCGTGTTTAAAACGGCGTAGGCGGTTTGTAAACCGATCATCCCGTTTTTGGCGTATTCAAATTCCACTACTTTATGATCGGCATCATAAGGGATATGATGGGTAGCAATGCAATCCACCGAACCCTCTGCAACGCCCTTGCGGAGCGCTTTTTGATCGGCAACGGTGCGCAGGGGCGGGTTTAATTTTAAATTGGTATCGTACCCCACCAGGTCTTCTTCGGTAAAGAACAAATGTGCGGGCGTTACTGAAACCGTAACGGCTGTTTTCTTTTGTTTGGCTGCTGTCACCAGCTTTAAAGCGGCCGCTGTAGTGATGCCGGTAAGGTGCAGACGCGAGGCTGCATACTCGGCCAATTTTATGTCACGCGCTACCAATAACTCCTCAGCGATAGCGGGCTTAGCCTGCAACCCCAGCCGGGTGGCAGTAATGCCTTCGTTTGCCAACCCATGGGGCTGCATGTCCTTATTGTCCGGCACCTGGATCAGCACGCCCTTAAAGGGTTTGATGTACAACAGGGCCTTTACCATAATATCAGAGGACTGGATGGCATTTTTCCCGTCGGTAAATGCAGCCGCGCCGGATTGGCGCATGTCGTATATTTCCGCCAGTTCTTTCCCGTCGGTATTTTTTGTAACCGCGCCCAGGGGATGGATCGTTACCGGTAAACTGGCAGCTTTTGCCAGGATATATTCTATTACTGATTTTTGATCAAGTGCGGGTTTTGTATTCGGTACAATACATACATCAGTGAACCCACCAGCCGCGGCGGCTTTGGCGCCGGAGGCGAGCGTTTCGCGGTACTCATAGCCCGGATCGGCAAAATCGGCGAAAAGGTCCACCCAACCCGGGCTCACATGCAATCCCCGTCCGCTCAGAATTTTAGCGCTTTTGTGTGTAATATTCTTACCGATGGATTCAATGACTCCGTTTACAATAAGGATGTCTGCGGTGCGACCATTGAATGGCGAGCCAGGGTCGATGATCTTTGCTTGCTTAATGAGGATATTCATTAAGGCGCAAAGATAATGGAATTTTAATATGAGGGTAAAGCAATACTGTCAAACGGGTTACGTATCTTTAAGAAACCTTTTTTCTAACATATAAATTATTGTCAATGAAAATCTTCTGTTTGGCTTGTTGCGCCCTTTTGTCGGCTGCAGTCTGTGCTCAAAATGACACGACCGTAGCGCTTTACACCGGTAAGTACACGATTAAAGACGGCAGTAAAATCTCTGTCTATATCGAATCAGGAAAACTGACCATCAGTGGCGACAAGGGAACGGCGCCGTTGGTGCGGGAAAAAGCCGATAGTTTTAGTATTGAGGGATATGGCGGAGCGGGATACATCAAATTTCTTCGCGGGAAAAACCCGGTTGCCATCAGCGGGGTACATGTGTACCTGCCCGATATGAATATTGATGTCGTTGCAGATAAAGATTCCGTGGCGGGCACTTCGTCCATTAATAAAAAAATCAAGAGCGGCGAAGCTTCCGCTGTACTGCTGAAAGGCCAGGGTATTAACGAACAAACGTTTTTAACCTGCGGAGAATTGTTTGCTGCAAGTGATAAGCGCTCTGCTTCTAGCAGGGCATTCGAAAAATCTGAACTTAAAATTTTAAAACAGTGAAAAAGCGGGTGAATTATCCTATATTTGCCCCCCGAAATTTAAAGTCCTTATCGGCAATGGATTTCTTACCCCGTTTTGAGTAATCAGAACAATTCCCAGTTCGGGACGTAGCGCAGCCCGGTAGCGCACTTGCATGGGGTGCAAGGGGTCGCTAGTTCGAATCTAGTCGTCCCGACCTAAAAAGATAGCCTCTGATTTTTCAGGGGCTTTTTTATTTCCCTATTAAATTCTTAAAGACGTGAACGGTAACGCATCCCGCGGTGGCGGGAGGGTCGTCCCGCTGGAAGCGGGATCGTCCCGACCTACAACAGGCCTCTGATTTTTCAGGGGCTTTTTTATTTGTGGTATTTATTATTCAGGCAACGAATAGCAGCGCATCCCGATATGGCCTATCGTGTGGATACATTTCCAGAAGATGATTAAAATACCCTGCTACTTCATCGCTACCGGATATGCACAACTTAATAGAGAATATTTATTGAAATAAAGTGAGCGCAGCCCGGAGGGCATAATATGAATAGCCCCTGGCAATGCCAGGGGTAACAGATGTGTAGCCGACACGGCCCCAACGGGGTCGTACGCTTAATGTTTCGAACAATTTCCGAAAGCCGAATCTGCGTTCATCACATTTTACCCCTTCGGGGCCGCGCCTGTTACTCGTTACTCCCCCAGCTGATGCTGGGGGTTATGCACATTGTACCCTTCGGGTACTTCATCAATGATCATAGAAAGATCAATGTTTATTCAGGCCAGCTCCGGTGGAATTTGTTATTGGGCAAAAGATTCATTTGAGTGAGAGTAAAATTGCTTTTGGAGACAACCTTGTCGCTAACTTTTAAAAATCTTTGCTAATTTAGCGGCCGTAAATTCACGAACGATGAGCCATAGCATTCGTCAACGATATTTCTGCCTGAATTTGAAGCATGAACTATCTGCATAGAAATGTATTAAAAAGGTGTACATTTTGGCAGCGATTAAACGAAGGGCGGAATTTCATCCTGGAATGATTGTAAGCATCAGTGACTTTTTTTACTATTTCAAGATCGCATTGATAAATGACAGCTAATTAATAATAACATAATAGTATGATGAAGCCAGACAGTGCCGGATATATTATTTTAGCTTTTTCAAAATGACAAAGGATCGGTTAATACATCTGTGTGCGGATATCTGTTATCAGGAAGATGAGTCATCCTTTTCTGAATTGTACAATCATTTCTTCCCCGGTCTGTTTTCTTTTGCCCAGTCAATTATTGACGATAAGTTTAAAGCCGAAGAAATTATTGAGGATGTATTTGTTAAGTTGTGGGAGAGCAAAAAAATGTTACCTACGATTACTAACCTGTCTCATTATTTATATATTGCTGTAAAACATGGTTGTTTAAATGCCGTTACAAGGAGGAAAACGACCGAGGAGTTAATGCCATCTGCAGATTTTCAGTACAAACTGTTAAGCACAGGAGATTTTATTATTGAAAAGGAGAATCTGGCAAAAATTAACCAGGCTATTGAAGATTTACCAGAAAAATGCCGTTTAATTTTCAGGTTGGTAAAGAGCGAAGGGCTGAAGTACAAGGAAGTGGCCCAGTTGTTAGATATTTCCGTTAAAACAGTAGACGCTCAAATGTATATTGCTATTCAAAAAATTATTGCAACCCTGAAAATAACACTTCCTGAATTTAGTCATTACTACCGGAAAAAAAATATTTCAAGCCTTTAAGGAATCTATATTCGGAATGTGTCTATATGTGATGAGGCACTTCGAATAATGGATGAAAACAGGCTATTATATCTTTTAATTAAAAAAAAAGCGGGAGAAGCCTCTCCCGAAGATCAGCTTGAATTGTCCAGAATGCTGAGAACTTCTGAGTCTGTTGAACTTGTGGAAATGATTGACCGGCTATTTAATGCTGAAGCGGATTTTCAAACAGATCGTCCTCCGGTAGATGTAAAGAAGTCCCTGGATCGGGTATTAAAAAGAATCAATGAACCAGAGCTAACAAAAGCTGTCCCTAAAAAAACATTTCGAAATCTTTATATCAACCTGTCGGTTGCAGCGTCTTTAATTCTTTTAATCTTTATGGGCTGGCGTTTTCTATATTCTAGGTCAGTCAGGCCCGATAAGGAGCTTAACACTGTTTCTACGGTAAATGGCACCAAATCGAGTATAACATTGCCGGATGGAACCGTTGTACGGATCAATAAAAACACAAAACTGACCTACCCAAAGACCTACGGCACGGATCTGCGGGAAGTTAGTTTAGATGGCGAAGCCTTTTTTGATGTGAAAAGAGATGAAGAGCATCCTTTTGTTGTACATACAAATAATTTCGATGTAAGAGTGTTAGGAACGGCGTTTAATGTTCGGGCTTATGCGAAAGATGCAAGGACAGAGACTACATTGATAAGAGGAGCTGTACAGGTTCTTTTAAAAGGGCGAAACAATAAGATAATAAATCTAAGACCCAATGAAAAACTTGTGCTGAATAACGAAAGTAATACGGTACAGGGGAATAAAGCTATTGGTAAGGAAGAACCCTTTATTTCCGTTGTAAAAACCCCTTTTATTATGAAGGATTCTACTACAATGGAGACCTTATGGGCAAACAATGAAATTGTTTTTAACCAGGAAACGTTTGCAGAGATCATTCCCAAACTGGAACGATGGTATGGTGTCCATTTTGAAGTGGAGGATCCGTCGGTTTTGAAAACCCAGTTTAGCGGTAGAATTAATCGAAGCGCTTGAAATGTTCAAGCTGGCGGCTCATATTAAATATAAAATAAACGGAGAAACTGTTATGATATATAAGAATAATTCAAGTTAAAAAAAAGCGGAAAATGTTGGAAGCATTTTCCGCGGGTAGAATCAATAATAGCCTTGCATTAACTATTTATTAATTACTAAAACAAAAGTATGGAAAAATTGATTTTCCTAAACAATCCCTCATGCCC
>JAGIAQ010000032.1:0-20837 GCA_017744795.1 Niabella sp.
CAATGCGGGAGAGTAGGTAGCTGCCATTCTTATTGAACCCTTCAGTTTTACTGAAGGGTTTTTTTATGCCCGTAACTGAACAAGCCGCACCGCTACCCGGCCGGGAAACCGGTAAGACGGAAAGTCAAAAGAATCTGAAACCAACGGCTTCCCGCTTTTCCGGCTTTCCGGCATTGGCCTTACAGCAACCGGATAGGCCTTACATGCAAACGGTTGCACCAACGCCGATAGTAGTACCGCTGCTGAAGAGTGCGACGCAACTAAAGCTCATAGTAGTACAAATGCCGGGAACCAAATGCAATATTTTGTTCCTTGCTGCATATCATTAATGATGACTGCGGCCCAGATATTTAATAATCACAAACTTCCCGTAAATCAGAAAAGCGTTTTTAAGCGCAACCGGTTGCATGAAAAAAGAATTGTTTTTTATCCTAATATCGCACTCTGAATTTTTAGCAAAGGTTCATTTGCGCTAAAAATTTGAGAGTAGCGCTTGTTTAAGGATTCTCTTTTTATTCTCGGTTCATGTTGGATTTTACAGCAGATATTAAGGCGGGCAATGAATTGTCTTTTGAATATGCCTACAAAGCATACCAGAAAAAAGTTTATGCCTATTTTTTTAGAAAGACACAGTCTGCCGCAGATGCAGAAGATCTGTTGCAAACTGCTTTTTTAAAACTATGGCAATATCGTGGCTCCCTTAATCCCGACTACGAGCTCGACCGGCAGTTGTTTTATATATGTCGCACTATTTTTATCGATCACCTGCGAAAGGAAAATAAAAAAGCGGCTATAAAAGCTTCTCTGCAAAGAAAGGTGCAGGAAGAAGATACACCTAATATCTCAAATCTTGATATACGTGCTCAAATGGAGCAGCTGCTGCAACAAATGCCGGGCATTCGCCGCGAGGTATTTGTATTAACCCGTATGGAAGGCTACTCCTATAAACAAACAGCCAAAATACTTTCGATTTCCGTTAAATCTGTGGATAACCATCTTTCCAAGGCATTGCGTTTGATGCGCAAGGACGTTGTTTTTTCTTTGATCCTGTTTTTTTTATTCCTCCTCAATAAAAAATAAAAGGGCTCTGTTTTCGATGGCCTTGACTTCAATTATTTTTTCATTAAAAAAAAGTTAACAAAGCGAAGGAGTTTTGTTAAATACGGCGTATATACAAATATGCCGCTAAGGATAAACTGGTATGGAGATAAATGAGGCGCTTATACAACGGTTCTTTAACAAGCAATGTTCAGCCGAAGAAGCAACCCTGGTAAGTGCATTCCTGGAGCGGCATCCCGAGGTACTGGAGCAATATGCCGGTAAGGCAGAATGGGATCTTGATGATTCGGTGCCGCTGCCTGACGGTACAGCTTTTGACAGTATGTGGAGGCGGATCACCCTGCGAAGAAAAGGCGCGCAGTTCTTTCGGGGCTGGCTCAAAAAAGCGGTTGCAGCCGCGGCGCTTGTTGGAGGTATTGCTTTAGGTTATAGAGTAGTGCATCTGCCCGGCGGTCATTCAGTGGCCAGCGGCGCCGGTGGGGCCGCAGGTTCCGGAGATACCTGGATCTCTTTACAAAATGATAAAAAGGAAACCGAAATATACCGGTTACCCGATAGTTCTTTGGTTACGTTATACCCAAAATCGGCAATTACCTATAATCAGAAACAGTTTAATGCCGAAAGAAATCTATCGCTTAAAGGGCAGGCGGTCTTTGAAGTAAAAGCGAGTAAGACCCGGCCTTTTACCGTGTACAGCAACAATGTATATACCACGGCTTTAGGAACCCGGTTTCGGGTGAAAGCGTATGATAGTCTGCATTATGTACGGGTACATCTTTACAGGGGGAAAGTGCATATTGCTTTGCGTAAGGCGGCCGCCGGAGCGCCCAACAGCTATTATATGATGCCGGGAAATGTGCTGTATTTTGATTGTATTAACGGCTGGGCAACCCTTTCAGGAAACGGACATTCTTCCGCAGGCGGGCAGCAGCACGCCGCGCCTGAAGAGCGCAGTCTTAGCAACTGGTACGCGTTTGAAAACAGGGATATGGCGGAAGTATTTGATGAATTGTCAGCTATTTACAACGTCAAAATTATATACGATAGTGAAACGATCCAGGGACAGAATTTTATCGGGAGAATAGAAAAGCAGGCTCCGCTGGAGCGCATTTTAAGTGATATCGCGTTGGTCAATGATCTGAAAGTGACAAAAAAGAATGGCAGTTATATTATCAGCAAAAAATAATTCTTCTCACCTAACATTTGTGTTTATGAAAAAAAGGCGATCCTTTTCGGGAGGAGCATTCGGGCTTCCTCTTTTGATTCTTTTACTGTTGCTTGGGCTTGGCTCCCGGGCACAGGAGCGTACGACAACCGTTTCAGGAGTTGTAAGAAGCGACTCGGGGCAAGTGCTTTCCGGCGTGTCTGTACTTGCAAAAAACAACCAAACCGGTATGAGCTCCGGCGCTGCCACCAATGAAGAAGGTGTGTTTACCTTTGCCAGCCTGCCGGCAACAGGCAGCTATACCTTTAGTTTTTCGCGGGTAGGATATGAGTCGTTCACAACGGCCAGCTATCCCCTTAAAGCCGGACAATCCACTACCATCAATATAAGTTTAAAGGGTATCGCCAACACGTTGAATGAAGTAGTGGTGGTGGCGTTTGGTACCAAACAAAAAGCAACATTGATCGAGTCGGTTACCCAGGTAGACGACAAGGTGATCAAGAACCGGCCGGTTAATAATGTGGTTTCTGCATTGCAGGGCCAGGTGGCGGGTGTTAATATTGTATCCAGCTCAGGGCAGCCGGGGATTGCGCCGTCTATTAATATCCGGGGTATTGGTACCCTGCAAAGCGGTACCAGCCCGTTAGTAATTATTGATGGTGTGCCCGGTACCATGAGCATTATTGATCCGAATGATGTGGAATCTATTTCAGTATTGAAAGATGCTGCGGCATCTTCTTTATATGGTGCGCGCGCGGCGAACGGGGTTATCCTTATTACCACCAAAAAAGGAAAAGTAGGAAAGATCGCTGTATCGTACGCCGGGTATGTGGGCTGGCAAAAACCTACAGAACTGTTTCAGGAGGCCAATGCGTATAACTATGCCAATGCTTTTAACGAAGCTACCATGTATGATCTGCTCAAGCCCACTAATATCAATTTTGATTCATCCAAGATCGTATTTCCCCTCGCAAAATTGAATGGATGGAAATCCGGCGCGGTAGCCAGTACTGACTGGAGAAACGCGTTGTTTAACGGAAATGATGGATTCACGCAATCGCACTACATCAATATCGGCGGCGGTTTAACACATGATGACCTAACCTTGAGAAGCAACTTTTCTTTTGGCTATTTACAGCAGGATGGTAACCTGGCTAATACCAACTATAAGCGGTTTTCCATACGTAGTAATAATGAATTAAAATGGAAACGTTTTGCCGCTAATTTATCAGTTGGGTTGATTAAGGATAATCGCTATGAACCCACTTCTAAGGCAGTAGGTGGTTTAACTTCTATCATTAGCGCGGTGAACCGGCAGCGCCCGGTTGATTCGATTAAATTATCAGATGGCAGCTGGAATATTACTTCAACCAATGATACCCGGAACCCGGTTCGCCAGGCTGCAGAGGGCGGCTACTACAATCCGATCAATTATAACATATTGATGAACTTTAATGTGGCCTACAGCATTCTTAAGAATTTGACGCTGAAATACACCACGGGGCTGAGTTATAATTTTAATTATCTTAATCAGTTTCAGAACCAGTTAAACTGGTACAATGGAACCGTTACGGGGCCTAATAGCTCCACGATGACAGACTATCAAGACCGGCACGATATGCAGCAGTTGGATCTGTCCTATAATAAAGACATACAGAAGCATCATTTTAGTGCAATCGTTGGCGGGCAGCAGGAAACGCATAATTATGCCTCAACTACATTATCCAGAGGGAATTTCATTAACAATAGTTCCAATAGTATGCAATTGGGCGATCCGTCTACCCAAACCAATAGCAGCTCACTATACCAATGGCGGTTGCTGGGTGTATTTGGCCGGTTTAACTACGATTATGATCGGAAATACATGTTTGAGTTCAATGCCCGGGAAGATGCTTCTTCAAGGCTGACGCCCGGCAATAACAAAGACTTTTTCCCATCTGTATCAGCCGGCTGGCGCCTTTCTGAAGAGCCGTTCTGGGCTGGCGTGAAAAATATATTGCCTGAGTTTAAATTAAGGGCCAGCTACGGAACGTTAGGGAATACAAACCTGGCAGGCGGCGATAACAATGCCATGTATTATGTTTACAATTCTGTTATCGGTAATATTTATGCACCTAATTTGGGTATGAACCTGGCCTCGGTATTTGACGGAACCATTTATAGCGCACTTACACTGACGCAGAATCCTAATAATACCATCAGATGGGAACGGACCGCGCTTACCGATATTGCCATTGACGGTTCTGTATTAAGTCCCCGGTTCACGTATACCATCGACTATTTCAATAAAAAAACGATAGGCATGTTACTGCCTAAACCGGTATCGGATGTAAACGGGGTTGCCCCGTCCTATTTTGCCAATGTAGGAAGCATGCACAATACGGGTGTGGAAGTAGCTTTGGGATACGCTGATCAGCACGCCAATGGCTTTGGCTATAGCCTGAATGCGAACTACACTTATATGACGAATAAGATCCTGGACCTCGGCGGACAACAATTGGTTTCAACAGGCGTAACCAACAATGTGGTTGGATTTCCTTTAAATTCTTATTATTTGTATGTTAACGATGGATACCTTACAAAGGATGAATTTGTTAACCAAAAATCGCAGGATCCCTTGCTGACTGGTCAAAAATGGGGCGATCAGCGAATAAAGGATTTATCCGGAGATGGTAAGATCAATGCTTCAGATAAGATAATGGTCAATAAAAACGGCACCCCCAAGCATTTGTTTGGTTTGAACTTCGATTTTAATTATAAAGGATTTGGTATTGCAGGGATGTTGCAGGGAGCTGCTGATTTTTACAAATATTTAGGCGGCAGCGTGGGCTATGGTTTTAACAGCGGCTACAGTATTACTAACTGGACCATTGCTAATTCGTACAATCCCCTGGTGGATCCTAATAACTACAATACCCGGTTGCCCCGGACCTCTATATCGAATTCGATCAACAATACCTATCCTTCTAATATTTTCTTATTTAACAGCTCTTATGTACGTTTAAAGAACCTGCAGGTGTATTATGATTTCAGGCAGGCTACTTTGCAAAAATTGCATATGAAAAATCTGAGGGTGTATGCTTCCGGTCAGAACCTGTATACCTGGTCGAAGCTGCCCAAAGCATTGGGTATCGATCCTGAGGTAAGCAGCCCTACAGCAGGCTATCCGTTAGTTGTTATCTATACTTTAGGTGTAAATGTTTCATTCTAAAAATGACAAGAAAAATGAAAAAAATATTTTTAATAGTCGGTTTAATTACATGCTTTTTTACTTCGTGTAAAAAGCTGGACCTGCATCCTACTGATGCTTATTCGGCAAGCACCTTTTTTACTTCGCAGGCGGCTGCATTTAGCAATCTTTCGGCCTGTTACGCGGCCACTAATATGGGCGGGCAATTTGAAGGGGGAAATAATTATTTCCTGGATGATATTACAGATAATGCTTACTGTGGTTTTACCAACCAGTTGTCGTT
The DNA here is from genome assembly GCA_017744795.1 of Niabella sp. Lineage (GTDB taxonomy): Bacteria > Bacteroidota > Bacteroidia > Chitinophagales > Chitinophagaceae > Niabella. The sequence goes on from JAGIAQ010000032.1 coordinate 5,698, forward strand.
TTTTGTAGCGCTGGGTACGGCTACACCATCGTTAACGGGGAAATATGCTGATTTTTACAGAACGTATTTTCCCTACACGGCGATAGCGTCTGATAATTTCTTCCTGGCCAATATTGATGCCGTGCAAATGGATAATACACTAAAGGCGCAGTGGAAGGCTGAAGCCCGGTTTTTAAGAGCATTTGACTATGCGCGAAAATTTATGTTCTGGGGTGGCGTGCCATTGGTAACCACTCCGCTCGCCTTTGGAGATGAACAAAAAATTCCAAGAACTTCCGGCGATTCTATAGTTAATTTTTGCATCAAAGAACTTACTGATGTAGCGGGTATTCTGCCGGTAAAGATTGATAATAATGATGCCGCGCGTGCTACAAAGGGAGCGGCGCTGCTGCTGAAAGCGCGGTTGGAATTATTTTACGCAGGCGTGAAAGCCGCTGGTTTGGCGGATGGCGTTACCGAACAGGGAGCACCAGACCCCACTACAGCAGCTAAGTATTATACAGCGGCAGCGGCCGATGCGCAGGCTGTTATGAATCTTGGCTATGGCTTGTCACCAGATTATGAAGGATTGTTTTGGGAAAAGAACCAGGGAACTGCCAATCGTCAAAAAGAAGTGATCCTGGAAGTGGCTTATTCCTATCCCAATTACGGATCGGATCTGAGCGCTTTGTATACCTTAAATGAAGGCGGATGGAATTCTGAAAGTCCTACCCAGGATATGGTGGATGAATATGAAACGACGAATGGTCTGTCGATTAAAAATGATCCCACTTATAACCCCAATAATCCTTATGCCAACAGGGATCCGCGCTTATCATATTCAGTAATTTATCCCGGTATGCATTGGAATGACCGTTATTTTAACAGTATTTCCACTGCCGGGGGCGACGAGTATTATAATTCAAGCAACGGTAACCGTTCTAAGACTGGTTATTGCCTGCGGAAATATTGTGCGCCACTTTCGGACCTGCTGCATGATCCGGGCAGTGATGTACAGGGGTTGAACTTTATTGTGATGCGGTACCCCGAAGTATTATTGATCAGGGCAGAAGCATTGATTGAGCTAAATCAGAATCTGGGAGAAGCAGCCAGCCTGATCAATCAGGTAAGACAAAGAGCCGGTGTAAACATGCCGCCGGTAAGCGCAGGCAGCCAGGCAGCCATGCGGGACCAGGTGCGCCACGAACGCAGGGTGGAACTGGCTTTTGAAGGATTACGCTGGTACGATCTGAAGCGCTGGAAAACAGCGGAAACCAAAATGAACGGATCTGTATTGGGTGTGCGACCCGGCTCGGTTGATCCTAATACCGGCGTTGTAACTTTTACCGGATCAAATATAACGGTAGGGGACCAGCGCGTATTTAAAGCGAACCGGGATTATTATTTCCCCATTCCGCAAAAGGATATTGACATCAGCCCGATTTTAAAACAAAATCCAAACTGGTAACAATAGTTAAAGTAACATTCGTTCAATAAAAATGGTTTAATGACGAAGAGTAGTTGGTAAAACGGGCTGTAAGCCTCTATGAAATTTATTTTCTTCAAAGGAAATTGAAAAGCTTTTCAATTTCCTTTTTTTGTTTATGAGAAGTCCCGTTGAGGGTGTAATCTGTATGGGATTTCAAAATGGAAAACTGTGCTTTTGATATAAAGACTATGCTTGCTATTCAATTGGCAAAACAAGAGACCCGGAGACGTAAACGATACATCTGGTTTTAAAGTAGGTTTTTGAGCAACAACCATTTGTCCAACCCGGCTTTGCAAGGGGTTATAGTATTAGAAATATTTTTAAACCAGATCTTACGTGGGCTATAATTTAAAAAATATCTTTTTTTTAAATTATTTACTTATTAATAGTTTGATAATCATATTATTATAATATTAATAAGGTTATTTATCATGTTCTAAATTATTAAATACAGTTAAATATTGTTTTTAATAATGTTTTTTAATGTTTAATTTGATGGATTTAGATCAGGACGGAACGCCCGACGTTGTTTTTTATGATGGGGCACAGAGTGGACCCACCATTACCGTTCCCAAGGGATGTGCTAAAGTACCTATAGGAGGGAAGGCTACCAACTATCAGACGCTTACAGCTGATAATCACCTGGAATGGTTTAAGGCGCAAACCAGGACATGGTATGCTGATGGAAGACAGTATTTGTATCCGATTCCTAATTCGGCAATAGTTAAAAATAACAATCTTACCCAAAACCCCGGCTGGTAACCGGGGGCAATAATAAAACATGTAAACAATGAAAATACGAACGATTGCATTATACCTGTTGTCATGTCTGTTGTTTTGGAGCACTTCCGTGCACAGCTTTGCAGGAAATGAAGAAAGCCGCGATGCCGGGAACAGCAAAAAGCTGCGTGTTATTTTTGATACGGATATGGGGCCGGATTATGATGACGTTGGCGCCATTGCCTTGCTGCATGCTTTTGCAGACAGCGGTTATGTAACTATTTTGGGCACTATTGCCAGTACAAAATATGAAGGAGTAGCCAGCGTGCTCAATGTTTTCAATACCTATTTTCACCGGGCCGGTATCCCGATTGGCGTTCCTAAGCAATGGGCTTATGCGGAAAAGGATCAGCAGCATTGGACAGATTCGCTGATCGCCCGTTATCCGCACATCATAAAAACCAACGCTCAGGTTCCGGATGCGGTAAGCCTGTATCGGAAACTGCTGGCCGGGCAGCCGGACAACAGTGTGACCATTATTACCGTTGGGTTTTTTACCAACCTGAACAACCTGGTACATTCGGGACCTGATCAATATTCTAAGTTAAACGGATTGGAACTGGTAAAAAAGAAAGTAAAAAATCTGGTGAGTATGGCCGGGAAATTTCCGGCAGGAAAAGAGTTTAATGTATATAAGGATGCTACTGCTGCCTACGAACTTTTTAAAATATGGCCAAAACCTGTGTTGTTTACAGGGTGGGAGATCGGTCAGCAGATCAGAACCGGGCTGAAGCTGATCAATGATGCAGCCATCAGGAACAGTCCTGTAAAAGATGCTTACCGGATAGCAATGCCCCAGGCCGCATCGGATCATAACGGGCGGATGAGTTGGGATCAGACAGCCGTTTTAATAGCGGTCAAAGGCTATAGTGATTTTTTTAACATCCGAAAGGGAACGATTGAAGTGGAGAAGGACGGGAGTAATAAATGGATCAATAAACCGGATGGTCAGGATGCCTATGTTATTCCCCGGATGCCCTATGAAGAGCTTGCCGCCTATATAGAGCAACGGATGATGCACCAACCCCGGTAAGCTGGTTGATATTGAACGCGGGGTAACAAGGATAAAGTATATAGGAACAAGAGATAACCCGGAGCCGTTAGCCGATAATTATTTTAATGCCCTTATCTTCAAACTGACTCACCAGGTGAGCTGGTATTTTATCGTCCGTAATAATATAGCTCACCTGCTCTATTGAGCATATTTTAGCCACACCACGGCGATTAAATTTTGAGCTGTCGGCCAGTAGCACCAGGGTCTGTGCCGTATCAATCATTTTCCTGTTCAGGGTGGCTTCTGTTAAATTGGAAATAGAGGCCCCGTGATCTAAGTCAATTCCATCTACCCCCAGGAAAAGCAACTCGCATGAAATATCATCTAGTATCTGAAACGCATAGCCACCGGCAACAGAGGATGAATTGGGCCGGATGACGCCACCCAGCTGCAATACTTCAACATTGTTCCGGCCGCTCAGTTCCAGTCCCACTTTAAGCGCCGGTGTAATAACAGTTATTTTATGCTGGGGATGCAACGCCGCTGCCAGGGTGAAAACCGTGGTTCCCGAGCCGATCATGATGGAATCGGTAGTTTTTATCAGCCCCAAAGCTGCTTTGGCGATCTTTTTTTTCGCCTCTGCATTAATAAGCTCTTTTTCATAGATCGGTTTATCAGTAGCATAAGGATTTGTAAATGACCCGCCGCCTTTTGTGCGGAATAACAGGTTCTTTTCTTCCAGCATTTTCAGGTCTTTACGGATGGTAACACTCGAAATATTGATTTCCTCCGCAAGGTCTGCAATCGTCACTTTTCCTTCCTTTTTAAGTTTATCCAGAATAAACTCGTGTCGCTCCGTTATATTTTTCATGTACAAAAAATTCAGTACCTGCAAAGAAATAAAAAAGAAGCGGATACTTTACAAACTAAAAGATATTTATGTTATTTTTAGTTTTATTTTGTTTAAATTGATTTAATTTACTTTTATTTTATTTAGATTTGTTTCAAAATAATGCTATATGAATCAATCGGACGATAAGCTAAGTTTTGCCGGAAAGATCGGTCTTCCCCCCAACCTGGTATGGGGGTATTTGGGTGTGCTGATCTTTATGATGGGGGACGGGGTAGAACAGGGCTGGCTAAGCCCTTACCTGATCCATAACCGGGGCCTGACCATTGAACAGTCGGCTGCACTTTTCAGCGTGTATGGCCTTACAGTAGCTATTTCCTCTTTTTTATCGGGGATCCTGGCGGAGGGCATGGGTGTACGTAAAGCCATGTGGGCCGGCTTTTTACTTTTTATAGCGGGTACGTTCGGCTTTGTGGGATTAGGGCTCAAAAACATGGATTTCAATGTTTTGTTGCTGACCTATGCCATTCGGGGGTTTGGGTACCCCTTGTTTGCCTATACCTTCCTGGTTTGGATCACTTATCGTACACCCCAAAATAAGCTGGGCACCGCCGTGGGGTGGTTCTGGTTTGTTTTTACCGGGGGGCTTAATGTTTTTGGTGCCTATTATTCCAGTTGGGCCATTGACAGGCTGGGGCATATTAATACCTTGTGGACCTCACTCTTTTGGGTGACCCTCGGTGCATTGTTTGCCTTATTGTTGAACCGCGACCGGATCAAAAGAACGGGATCCCGCGACAAACTCAGGGAATTGACCGATAGCATCAAAATAGCTATCCGCGAGCCAAAGGTTTTTATGGGAGGAATCGTGCGCACGATCAATACAACGGCACAGTTTGCGTTTCCTGTGTTCATGCCGCTCTATTTTGAAAAGTATGGTTTTACCACTGCCGATTGGCTAAAGATCTGGGGAACCATTTTTACTGCCAATATTATTTTTAATCTCATATTCGGGTTTGTTGGCGACCGGTTTGGCTGGCGCAATACCATTTCGTTGTTTGGCGGTATCGGTTGCGCCATAACCACTTTGCTGTTTTATTATTCACCCCAGTTCTTCAACGGCAACTTTTCAATGGTGTTACTATGCGGTGTACTATGGGGCGCACTGTTGGCAGGGTATGTGCCGTTATCGGCGCTGGTTCCGTCCCTGGTTACAAAAGGAAAGGGTGCCGCCATGGCATTTCTGAACCTGGGAGCTGGCCTGTCGGTATTTGCCGGCCCCCTGATCGTGAGGCTCTTTATTGGCCCGATGGGAAATGCTGGCGTGATCTGGATCCTGGCGATCCTGTATTTTATCAGCGCGGTATTGACCCGCTTTATTACTTTACCTAAAAAGAATCTGTTGGATATATGACTATACTAATTACAGCGCCTTATAACGAGGCCGGACGGCAGGAGCTTGAATCCTGTTTCGGAAAAGTTATTTACAAAGTGTGGAAAGAGAACGGCCGTGCGTTTACTGCCGCAGAGCTGGATAGGTTGCTGGATGAAACGCAGGCCGATGCGCTGATTACTGAACACGACGAAGTTTCGGAAGCAGTGCTTCGGAAGCATCCCCGGCTTCAGTTCATTGGCGTATGCAGGGGAACGCCCTCTAACGTAGCCCTGGAAACGGCTGCTGAGCTGGGCATCGAAGTATTGCATACACCGGCAAGAAATGCGCAGGCGGTGGCGGAACTATTTGTGGCGAACATCATTACGTTTTTGCGAAAGACGCTGCCGGCAATGGAATGGCTGAAACAGCGCAACTGGCAAAAAGGGGCGCACGCTTCCTATCTGCAGTTTAAAGGAAATGAGCTGGCGGGCAAAACCATAGGGATGGTGGGCTTTGGCGCGGTGGGGCAGCGGATCGCCACACTGGTGCGGGCTTTTCCCTGCGCAATAAAATTTTATGATCCGTACCTGGATGCTCCGGATCCGGCTTATGAGAAAACAAATCTTGAAGCTGTTTTTGAAACCTGCGATATCGTTTCCATACACCTTCCCGTAAACCCTTCCACTATTGGAATGATCAACAAAGAACTCATTGCCCGCATGAAGCCGGATGCTATATTTGTCAATACTGCAAGAGCCAGTGTAGTAGACCGTAATGCATTGCTGGAGGCGATCGAAAAGAATCGTATCCGCGGAGCGATCCTTGATGTATTTGATCAGGAGCCGCCGGACGCGATTGATTACCGGCTGATCGATCACCCGCATGTACTGGCTACGCCGCATACGGCCGGGGCTACAGATGAAGTAGAAGATCATCATGTAACCATTCTTAATAAAAAATTATTGAACCGGGCCAAAAAAACACAAGCTTCAAATCTATAATTATGGCTTTTACAAATGCACATCTTGTCATAGACTTTGGTACGGGAAACCTGCGCGCAGCGGTTGTTTCCGTCGATGGCAGTGTATTGGGCGTGGCCCGCGAAGATATTCCCTATATAAGGGACGACCGGTATGCAGATTCCATTTATTTTGATCCGCAGGTTTTGTGGGAGCTGATACTGGACCTGGCGGCTACCGCACTGAAGCAGGCAGGTTCCGTTCATATTTTGGCCATCACCGCCACCAGCCAGCGGGAAGGAATTGTAGTACTGGATGCGGGGGGGAAACCGATTATAGGGATGCCAAATATTGATCATCGCGGAAGAGAATGGGAGCATCTTATTGGTGATAAGGAAGTTGTTTACCGGCTGACAGGCCGCTATCCCGGTTCCTTATTTTCAGCATTTAAGCTGATTGGTCTCAGGGAGGGAAGAAAAGAATGGTGGCAGCAATTGGAAACCTTTCTCAGTATTAGTGATTGGGTGGAATATATGTTCTGCGGTGTGGAACACTATGAACATTCGCAGGCTTCCGAGACCTTGTTGTATGATGTGGAACAGCGAACCTGGTCAGAGACTTTGTGCACATTATTTTCGTTTCCGGTTTCCTCTTTGCCGCCGCTCGTGGGTTCCGGTACGGTGTTGGGAACCATCCGGCGGCCCCTGGCAGAAGCCTTGTCTATAAACCCGGAAGCACAGGTCGTTGCAGGGGGCGCAGATACCCAACTGGCCGTGCTCAGCACCCGCGCACAGGCTGGCGACCTGGTTGTAGTATCCGGCACCACAACACCGATCATAAAATTATCTGCAGCTTACGAACTGGACGAGCAGCAACGTACCTGGACGGGGCGTTATATTGATGCCGACAGCTATATGGTGGAGGCGAATGCCGGCGTGACGGGCCTGAATTACCAGCGGCTGAAAAAAATATTCTATCCGAATGAAGGCTATGACGTTATTGAAAATGAATTGCGGTCACTGACGGATTTTCAATGCGTGGCTTCCCTGGGATCGCTGGTAGCAGATGAAAAAAAACCGCTGATCAAAGGCGGGTTTATTTTCAATACACCTGTGAATCATGAACTTTCCCGCGCAGGCCTGGTGTGGGCCACTTTGTGGGATATCGCCTGCAGTATTTTTGAGAATTATAAAACATTGGTCTCAATTAGCCCGAATGAACAACCCTATATCTGGACCTGCGGGGGCGGAATGGAAAGCAGGCTGTTGCGGCAGTTTATTGCCAACCTTACCGGCAAAGAGATCCGCATCCGCGATAACTACCGGCACGCCTCGGTTATTGGCGGAATGATGTGCTGCAATACCGCATTGGGTATAGCGGGCGAACAAACCGATGTATATGAACGGTTACAACCTGCAGTAGGTGAACAGCCAACGCAGTGGTACAACCGCTGGAAAGAACACCGGGAATTATTAAAGAAGATCTTCTAAATGAGTGATGCTTATTTTATCGGTATTGACCTGGGTACGCAAGGATTACGGGTAGTGGTACTTGATGCGGCGGGATCCATTGTGGCCGGTGCAGAACGGGGATTTATATTGTCGCCGGTCATGCGCGAGGAACAGGATCCCGAAGAATGGTGGGAGAGCTGCCGGTCTTGTCTGAATAAAGCCACAGATCAGCTAACGCAGGAACAGCGGGCCCGGGTGCGTGCCATAGCGGTGGATTCCACATCGGGCACGGTTATTCCCCTGGATAAACAATATCGCCCCTTGCATCCGGCAATTATGTATAGCGATCAGCGCTCCGTTATGCAGGCAATAAAATGTACGGAAGCTGCCCGGAAATTCCAGTCGCATGGATTTACCGGCTTCAGTACTTCAACCGGATTAGCTAAAATGGTATGGTTTGCCGAAACCTTTCCTGAAAAGGCCGATCGTATTTTTCAATGGATCCATGCTGCAGATTTTATTACCGGCAGCCTGTGCGGTGTATGGAATGTTACGGATTATACCAATGCGTTGAAATCGGGATACGATCTGTCTGCGTTGAACTGGCCGGATTATATCACTACAGAGCTGGGCGTGCGAAAAGAATGGTTACAAAATGTGCAGCCCTCCGGAACTGTAATAGGGAAGCTAAAGGCAGCGCTTGCGCGTGATTGCGGACTTCCCCCTGATGTGGCGGTTACTACCGGCATCACGGACGGTTGTGCCTCACAGGTGGCATCCGGGGCGATGAAGCCGGGACAATGGAATACAACCATCGGTACCACAATGGTCGTAAAAGGGGTTACAGAAAAAGAGATCAATGACCCGCTGAGCCGTTTGTACAACCACCGGCACCCTGCCGGCTACTGGATGCCGGGAGGTGCCGGAAATATTGGCGCAGATTGGGTTTCAGCAGGATTCAAAGAAGTGCTGGATCATTATAATCAATCCGCTGCTTCTTTAACACCCACAGGAAAGATCGCTTACCCCCTGATACAAAAAGGAGAGCGCTTCCCGTTTGTGGCGCCGGATGCGCAGGGCTTTGGCCCCATAGGAGTATCAAAGGAAGTGTTATACACGGCCAATATGGAAGGAGTGGCGTTTGCCGAACGGTATGCCTATGAACTGATTGAGTCCCTTTCAGGAGAAAAAGTGGAAGCCATTTATACTGCGGGTGGCGCCAGTAACAGCGCCATTTGGTTACAGATCCGCAGTGATGTATTACAGAAACCGGTTTGTAAAATGAAATATGTTTCCGGTGCAGTAGGTGCGGCCATCGTTGCAGCCTCCCATACTTATTTTAATGATATTACCGGGGCCACTGCTGCACTAACACAGGCAGATCAATGGGTACTGCCGCAGCCTGCATTGAAACAGCAGTATGATGAGCAGTATGGCCGGTTCCTGGAAATAATGAAGGAGCGGGGATTTATAAATTAATGCGCGCCAGGAGATTTGAATCATTAAGTTTTCCAACTACTTAATGGTTCAATTGATGACTTCATGCCAAGCGAAAAACGAAACTTATTTTTGTATAAATAATAACCAGGATGTTAAAAGTGATTTTACTACGCCACGGGGAAACGGCCTATAATGCAGCGGGGAACCGGTATTGCGGCAGAACAGACATCGGGCTTACGGAAAAAGGAATAACCCAGGCAACGAAAGTTTTTGAAGCATTGAAAGGTGTACCCGTTGACGCTGTATATGCCTCGCCCCTGCAGCGCGCACTGACAACAGCGGCAATAGCCTCGGGCAACCGGGCTGTAACAGCTGATGACCGGCTTATAGAAGCGGATTTTGGTTTATGGGAAGGAAAAACAAAAGAAGCGTTCAATGCTGAAGATCCCACACTTTGGGCGGCATGGATGAAGGATCCTGAAGGAACAAGGGCAGGCGGTACCGGTGAAACCGGTGGTGCGATCGTGAAGCGGGTCAACGATTTTTTTGAAGAGCTGCATCGCAGGCATAACGGACAATTGGTAATGGTGGTGGCGCATAACGGTATTAACCGGCTGTACCTCGCGTCGAAACTGGGCATGCCATTGTCTAATTACCGGCGTTTCGATATGGAAAACTCTGCTGTGTCCTATTTTGAACTGGATGATGAAAATGTGCTGACGCTTAAAAAATTAAATGCTCATTCAATATAAGGATGCGGTAACAACTTTTAATTTAAAATACATCGATAGCATTAATGAATAGGGAAAAATACCTGATGCTGCTCTTCATTTTTTTTTCTTTATGGAGTTGCAGCACGCTTCGGCAGGGGCCGTCTTTACATAGTAAGCAGCATGCGCCTGCTTTAAGTGATCTTCCGCACAGAATTTACCGCGAAGAAGGTAATTTTCATGTACAGGGCGTTGTGGTGGATACCCGGCGCGGGTATGTTTATTTCTCATTTACAACCAGCCTGGTAAAAACCAACCTGAAGGGTGAGCTTATAGGAAGTGTGGATGGGTTTATCGGACATTTGGGATGCCTGGATATAAGCCCCGAAGATGGTCGCATTTATGCCTCGCTGGAATATAAAAATGATCAGATCGGTAAAGGAATTTTAAAGGGGCTGGGGGATGAAACGAAAGGCCAGAACAAAGAAAGTTCTTTTTATATCGCCATTTTTGATGGAGATAAGATCACCCGGCCTGGGATGAGTGCAGAAAAAGATAGTATTATTCATACGGTTTATTTGAAAGAAGTTGCTGATGACTATAAGGCGATGGTTACCAACAAAGGCAAACAAGTGGAACATCGTTATGGATGCAGTGGTATCGATGGTATTGCTTTTGGTCCGCAGTTCGGACAAAAAGGCGGAAGAAACTTCCTGAACATTGCTTATGGAGTATATGGAGACATCTCTCGTTCCGACAATGACTACCAGGTGCTTCTTCAATACGATCCCGCTAATCTTAAGCAGTATGAACGCCCGTTGTCGCAAGACGGGTTTAATAAAACCGGTCCGGACAAACCCTATAACAAATACTTTGTTTACACAGGAAATACTTCTTATGGTATTCAAAATTTAGAATATGATGCCAATACCGGGTATTGGCTGGCCGCCGTTTATACCGGAAAAAAAACACAGTTTCCTAATTACAGTCTGTTTGCAATAGACGGCTCTAAAAGCCCGGTACTGCAAGTGTTGAAAGGATTTGATGATGGTGAAAAAGGGAAAGTGCTGCAACTGGCAGCGGCCGGCAATCACGATGAAAAAAGCGGTGTGCATGGCTGGTATTACCCGCGGGGATCTACTGGTTTGTATGCTTTGGGGAATGGTTATTTCTATATTTCTCAAAACGGCGTAACAAAAAATAAAAAGCAGTACTGCGATCTCCGGCTGTATCGTTGGACTGGACAAACATCCGGTCCATTTGAGGAAGTAAACTAACAGTTTGTTTTGTTTGATCATAATTCAAAGTTGTTTCGTTGAGAGACGCTGAAAAATCATTGGGATAAACCCTTTCAGGGTTGCCTTGATCAGCATGGGGAGATGGAGTACTGTTTTGATCGCTTAAGAAAACGACTTGGGATCATAATTGACCAGTCCAGAATGTACAAAGTATCGGGTGTCCATGAACAAGGTCTAAACTTCAAAATATAAAATAACAATGCATATAAAAAGACGAAGCTTTCTGAAGATCAGCGGGCTGGCGGGTTTTCATACGGTATTAGCGCAGCAGCTGCCGCTGGCTGCCATGACCGATGGGGGTGCCACGGATGCATTGTTCAGGAGTTTTGCTATGCCGCCTGAAACCGCCCGCGCTTCCTGTTATTGGTGGTGGTTTAACGGATTGGTGGATGAAGAAGGCATCCGGCGTGATCTGGAAGCTTTTAAAGCGAAGGGAATGGGTGGCGTATTGCTGGTAAACTCAGCAGACGGACTGGGCGGCGCCCGCATTCCGCAGGGCGCAAAATTTCTTTCTGAAGAATGGAAGGCCTTGTATCGCTTTGCCATGAAAGAGGCCAGACGGCTGAATATTGAAGTGGGCATCAATCTGAGCTCAGGCTGGTGCATGGGTGGCCCCTGGATCAAACCCGGGAATGCCGGCCGGTGGTACCTGCAATCGACATTTGAACTAAAAGGCCCGCAACATTTTAACGGTACCCTGCCCTTACCGGGCAATCGCGCAGGATATGATAAAGTGTTTAACCCGCCGGGATATAAAGAATATATTGACCTTCCCCTGGAACAACTGGATTACCGGGATACGGCTGTTGTAGCCATTCGAACTTCTGAAAAAGAACATAAACTAACCGGTAGTCGAACAGCATTGCTTGAAGCTAAAAGTAATCGTAAGGATGCCAGCAATTTTGCAAAATCATTCGAGATCACGGATCCCGTTCAAAAACCCTGGCTGAATTTGGCGGATGATGCGGCGATCCCTTTAACTGATTTCATTGATCTTACCAGTAAGATGGATGCAGCTGGGCTACTGAATTGGGCGGTGCCCGCCGGTACCTGGACGGTTGTGCGTACCGGGCACCGGATGACCGGGTCAAAACTGATGATCGCCCAACCCGAAGCGGATGGGTTGTCTATTGATTGGTTTGATAAAAAAGGTGTGGATCTTCAGTTTGAACATCTTGGGAAAATATTCATTGAGGAGGCTGCAAAAGTTGGAGCGAAGCCTGCTTATTTCTGCGATGATAGTTTTGAAGACGGCTTCCCTAACTGGACAGAACAGATCCTTGAAAAATTCCGGCAGTATCGAGGGTATGATGCCAAACCGTATCTCCCGGTATTATCAGGATACGTAATGGGCGGTGCCGAAATATCGGATCGCTTCCTGAACGACTATCGCCGGACCATTGCCGACTGTATGGCCGATGAACATTATGGTCATTTCGCGGCACTTTGTCATCAACACGGTATGCTGGTGCAGAACGAAGCTGCGGGTCCCAGCCGCTCCGGTACGATCTGTATCGACGGGTTAAAAAATCTGGGCCGCAGCGATCTGCCTGCGGGCGAATTCTGGCTGGCGCCGAAACATGAAGAGCAGGAGAATTTAACGGATGATAAATCCTACGGTGTGTCCCGGCTGGATTTTGGACAAAATAAAGTAACAAAGATGGTAGCATCGGCGGCGCATATCTATGGCCGCAAACTGGCGTCGGCAGAGGCTTTTACCAGCTTTCGGCACTGGATGGATTATCCGGGCTCCCTGAAGCAAGCGCTCGATCGTGCTTTTTGTGAGGGGATCAATCGTATTGTGATCCATACCTCTACAGCAACAAGACCTAAAGACGGGTTGCCGGGTTATGAGTACGGAGCGGGCACGCACTTTAATCCTAACGTGACCTGGTGGGAATTTGCAGCCCCTTTCTTTTCTTATGTGGCCCGCAGTCAGCAATTACTGCGCGCAGGGCATTTTGTGGCGGATGTATTGTTTTATAACGGAGATGTTGCACCCAATTTGGTAGCGCAAAAACATATCCCGGCTGCATTGGGTAAAGGATATGATTATGACGTCTGCAATGCAGAAGTATTGTTAGAGCGGGTTAGTGTACATGACGGAAAACTGGTATTGCCCGATGGCATGCAATATCGAATGCTCGTATTGCCGGAAAGCAGCCGGATGCCGGTTGCTGTTTTGAAGAAGATCAAAATGCTTCTGGAAGCAGGTGCGATAGTAATGGGCGCCCCGCCGCAAACGGATTCCGGCCTGACCAATTACCCGCAATGCGATGGGGAGATTCAACAGATAGCAAAATTATTATGGAAGAAACCTGTTTCAGCTAACGGAATTGTAGTGGGCAAAGGGCGCCTGTTCTATCCCGGATCCATACGGGCCGTATTGGAAGGGATGCATTGCCAGCCCGATTTTGAAGCCACTAATAATAATGCCTGGATCGATTTTATTCACCGCACCACTGAAGCGGCCGAGATCTATTTCCTCACCAACCGGAAAAAAGAAACGGTGCAGAGCGACTGCTTGTTTCGCGCAACCGGCCGTCAGCCCGAGCTTTGGGACGCTGTTTCGGGAAAGCGATGGCTTCCGGTGTATAAAGAGGAGCATGGCCGCACTAAAATAACACTGACCCTGGATGTGTTTCAATCTGTATTCGTGGTGTTCCCCAAAGTAAAAACAAAAGGTCTTTCGGCGGCACCGAATCAATGGCAGCAAGCTGATGGGCGACGTAAATTACAGGAACTTACAGGCTCCTGGGAGCTAAATTTCAACCCCAAATGGGGCGGACCCGCTGCCATCCATTTTGAAGAATTGCAGGATTGGAGCCGGCACCCCGATCCCGGCATTCGTTATTATTCGGGCAAGGCGGTTTATCGCAAACAGTTTTCTTATGCTACCGCATTGCCGGACGGTCCGTTATTTCTTGAACTGGGCGTTGTAAAAAATATTTGCCGGGTTTGGTTAAACGAAAAAGATCTCGGTATAGTATGGACTGCACCCTGGCGGGTAGCCGTAACAGGTAAATTGAAACGGGGGCGGAATGATTTACGGATTGAAGTGATCAATCTCTGGCCCAACCGGCTTATTGGAGATGCTGCATTGCCGGTAGCACAGCGGCGAACCCATACCAATATTCCTTTTAAAAAGGATGATCCATTGCTGCCTTCAGGATTGCTGGGGCCTGTTAGCCTCGTTGCTTTCACCTGATGCTGGTAAAAAATATTCTTTATGAGGGTTGCAAAAGTTGCCGGGCTTGTTCCTGGTCGCCGGAAAATACTTTTACTTTAATGCCTGCCAGGGGCGAGAGGCCCATTACATCCAGGTCTTCTACCATCGCCTGAATGCCGCCTTCTTCCAGCAATTCTTTGGCAGCAAGGGCTTCGGCAATATTGTTACATGTTTTTATGACAACAGTTCCCTCCTGATTGTGATGCGTCATGGCTTTTTATTTTATTTAAAGTTACGATAAATGTCTGATCGCTGGTAGTAGGCCACGGTAGACGCAAAAAGCGCTCGCTCAATGCCGGGAAACCGGAAAAACGGGAAGATATTGTTTGGACTTACCGCTTCACCGAGCTTCCCGGCGTATAAATTTTATATAGATATTGTTGAAAAAAATTAGATTTACAATCGATTTTAAACCGCATTAATATAAGACACAATAACTATGAATCGCAAGCTATTTTTACAACATACAGGAATTCTTGGAGCCGGGATTATAGCAGCGCCTGCTTCTTTTGGAAAAACAGCAACTGATTTCCCCGTAGTGCGCGTTGCGGCGAATCAACGGCATTTTAAAAGTGATGCCATTGAA
>JAGIAQ010000032.1:20847-38362 GCA_017744795.1 Niabella sp.
GCAATAAAACTATTTCAGTCCCGCGTAAAAAACAAAGAGCTGGGATGGTTGTTTAACAATTGCTTTCCTAATACGCTGGACACTACTGTTTTTTATGAGGAGAAAAATGGCGTTCCGGATACCTATGTTATTACCGGAGATATTGATGCCATGTGGTTGCGTGACAGTTCTGCACAGGTGTTTCCCTATCTGCAATTTTCAAAACAGGATCCGGCCCTGCATCAATTGATTGCAGGCGTTATTCGAAAACAAACCCATTTCATTTTAAAAGATCCGTACGCTAACGCGTTTTATAATGATGATAATAAAGTAAGTGAATGGAAAGCGACCGATAATACCGACATGAAACCGGGTATTCATGAGCGTAAATGGGAGATTGATTCATTGTGTTATCCCATTCGGCTGGCGTACCGGTTCTGGAAAGAAACCGGAGATACAGCCCCTTTCGATTCAAAATGGAAAGAAGGAATTGCCCGTACATTAAAAACATTTAAGGAGCAGCAACGTAAGGATAATGCCGGACCGTATAAATTTGAGCGCAAAACCTCCTGGGCGACCGACGGGGTGCCGATGGGCGGATATGGTTATCCGGTAAAACCGGTCGGGTTGATCTGCTCCATGTTTCGCCCGAGTGATGATGCCACAATTTTTCCCTACCTGATCCCTTCCAATCTGTTTGCTGTAGTGAGTTTGAAACAGGCTTCTGAAATGGTGAGGGCCATTTCAAAGGATGCGGTGCTTGCTGCCGACCTGTTACAACTTGCCGATGAGGTGAATGCCGCATTGAAGCAATATGCTGTTACCAGTCATCCGCAATTTGGGAGGTTATACGCTTATGAGATCAATGCCTATGGCAGCCACGTGTTAATGGATGATGCGAATGTGCCCAGTTTGCTGGGATTGCCCTATCTCGGCGCGATCCGGCGTGATGATCCATTGTATAAAACAACGCGCAATTATGTATGGTCGACAGAGAATCCTTTTTTCTTTAAAGGAACGGTTGCAGAAGGTATCGGCGGGCCGCATATTGGAAAAGATATGATCTGGCCCATGAGCATTACCATGAAGGCCTTAACGGCAACGGATGATAAAGAGATTAAATGGTGTATTGATACCCTGCAAAAAACACATGGCGGTACGGGTTTTATGCATGAATCCTTTCATAAAGATGATCCGAAGAAGTTTACCCGTAAATGGTTTGCCTGGTCCAATACGCTGTTTGGAGAATTGCTTTGGAAAACGTTCAAAGAGAAACCGGGACTGCTGGGGTAGACCTGTTATAATTATTGATATAGCTGAAATACTTTCTCATGATGTTGTAAACGTAATTTCCGGAATTTCTCCTTTTATTACCAGTCTTCCTTCCGTTGCGTTTTTTATTTGATCAACAGAAACGCCGGGAGCGCGCTCCAGTAATACGAATCCTTCGTTGGTAATTTCCAGTACTGCCAGGTCGGTTACTATTTTTTTAATGCATTTTACGCCGGTGAGCGGCAGGGTGCATGCTTTTAATAACTTCGATTTGCCGTCTTTGCTGGTATGCTGCATGGCCACGATAATGTTTTTTGCTGCGGCCACCAGGTCCATAGCGCCGCCCATGCCTTTGACCATTTTGCCGGGAATTTTCCAGCTGGCAATGTCGCCGGTATCGCTTACTTCAAAAGCGCCTAATACCGTAAGGTCCACATGCCCGCCGCGGATCATGGCAAAGCTGGTGGCTGAATCGAAGAATACGCCGCCCGGTAGGATCGTTACCGTTTGTTTTCCCGCATTGATCAGATCCGGATCCGCCGTTCCTTTTTTAGGAAAGGGACCCATGCCCAGCAACCCGTTCTCCGATTGCAATATTACCTCCATTCCCTCAGGAATATAATTTGCTACCAGTGTGGGAATCCCAATGCCCAGGTTTACATAATACCCGTCCTGTAATTCTTTGGCAATGCGTTGTGCTATTTGTTCTTTTGTCAGAGCCATGTTTATTAATTTGAAAATTCACTGATTTGAAGATTTGAAAATGGGAGATGAGGCATTTTCACATTACCACATCTTCAAATTATCTTTCCGTTAGCTGTTCTATCCGTTTTTCATAATCCACTCCCTGGAAGATACGGTTCACGAAAATGCCGGGGGTGTGGATCTGCATAGGGTTTAAGTGCCCCGCCGGAACCAATTCTTCTACCTCGGCAATGGTGATCTTCCCCGCCGTTGCCATCGGATGATTAAAATTGGCTGCTGTTTCCTTATAAATAAGATTGCCGTGCGTGTCACCTTTCCATGCTTTTACAATGGCGAAGTCGGCTACCAGTGCATGTTCCAGCAGATGCGGCTTTCCGTTAAATTCCCTGACTTCTTTCCCAATAGCCACTTCCGTACCATAACCAGCGGGAACGAAAAAGGCGGGAATGCCGGCGCCACCAGCACGGCAGCGTTCGGCCAGTGTGCCCTGGGGATTCAGTTCCACTTCCAGTTCGCCGTGTAGCAATTGTCGCTCAAACTCTGCATTTTCCCCTACATAGGAAGAGATCATTTTCCTGATTTGTTTGTTGCGGAGTAAAAGACCCAATCCGAAATCATCCACCCCGGCATTATTAGAAATGCAGGTAAGGTCTTTTACAGGGGTTTGGGTTAATGCCTTAATACAGTTTTCGGGAATACCGCACAGTCCAAAGCCGCCCAGCATCAGCGTCATCCCGTCTTTGATGCCTTCAATGGCTTCTGTTGCGTTGGCTACTACTTTATTCATATTGATGATCAGTTTTTTATTTTAGCCGGGAAACCGGAAAGACGGGAAAGTTTTTTGTTCATTTATCCCTGATTTCCCGCCTCTCCGCTTTCCCGGCCCTTCTTTTTATAAATGATAAACGAATCCTAAACCATTTTCCGTAACGGCAAATTCAGGTGCCGCTTTTTTCCAGTTGCGGTGCTGTTTTTGATGGCTGAGATACATTGTTGCATCAAACAGCAGCAGTCCTGCGCCCTGAACGATCAGTGAATTACCAAAACCCCTGTTTCTTGCTGGGTTCTTGGCATTGTCTGCTTTCGCGCTTAAAAACAAACCGGTGCCTATATATAGCACATCTAATCCGCCGTTGACCAGGTATAATTTTTTTGAATTTTTGTAAGCCTTGTATTTATCCGCATCAGAAAAGGATAACTCTTTTTCCTTTTGAGCCCGCAACAGTCCTAAAACACCAATGCCTGTATTCACCACACCCCATAACGCATTCATGGTATAGAAGGCTTTGACCTCTGTGTTTTTTGTGCTTAAAGCACCGATAATGCCGCTGCTCATATTCAATACGCCCCAGCCCGTTAATACCCACATGCCCCTGCGGTTGGTTTCTATTCTTTGCTGATGCAGTCCATCAATAGTTAGTGTGTCCCTTTGTTGCGCTTGCGAGCAATAGCACCAAAAGATCAGGAAAACAACAAGGGGAAATTTCATAACTTTCGTTTATATGTAAGTTACTGCATTCTACGATCTCAATAAAGCAAAATCCGGATAGTCGGTTGCGATCTGTTGAACGCGGTTAACTTCCAATCCGGTTGGTATGTTTTGATCCTGGCAATAGCGCAACAATTCCAGCGTATTTACGTTGCCTAATAGTTCATAACCCGTAAGCGGGCAACCGCCAAAACCATTGATCACTCCATCAAAACTGCGACAGCCAGCTTTCCAGGCTGCATCAATTTTTGCATATGCCTCCTGCGGCTGGGTATGCAGATGCAATCCCAGTTCCACTTTTGGAAAACGTGGCAGCAGGGTGGTAAATATTTTGTAAATGGATTCCGGACTACCCAATCCTGTTGTATCCGATAAAGTAATCGTCTGCACGCCCTTATTGGCAAGCAGGTAGACCGCATCCTGCAAAATAAATTCCGACCATTCATCGCCATAAGGATTGCCAAAGGCCATGCTGATGTATACCCGGAGTGCTTTGCCAGAGCGGGAAGCAATATCCGCAATTTCATTCAGCGTATGCAAGACAGCAGAAGCATCCGAATGAATATTTTTTTGCAAAAAAGTATTCGAGATGGAATAGGGAAAGCCGAGAATATCTACTTTATCATGGCTTGCTGCTTCCGCTGCACCCCGGGCATTGCCCACGATCGCCAGCAATTTTGCATGCGTGTGTTCTTTATCAACTAGTGCCAATACTTTATCCGACTCCGCCATTTGCGGCACTGCCTTTGGTGATACAAAGCTTCCGAAATCGATCACATCAAATCCTGCCTGTAGCAACCGGTTAATATATGCAGCCCGCTGTTCTGGCGGAATGCTATAGGGGAGCCCTTGTTGCGCGTCGCGCGGGCATTCGGTAAGACGGATTTTATTTTGTATATTCATTTTTCAAGTTGAAATTGTTTAGATCCTGAAACAAGTTCAGGATGATACGGGTCTTGCAGTATGCAACCAGAAACCAGAAACTTGTAACCTGTAACCAGGAACTCTATATCCCGATATGCTTCGCAATCACCATACGTTGCACTTCTGATGTGCCTTCGCCGATTTGCAATAAGCGCTGATCGCGATAAAAACGTTCGATATCGTATTCTTTCATCAGTCCATATCCACCGTGTATCTGAACCGCAGCATCGGTCACTTCTTTTGCTATTTCCGAACAATAGAGTTTGGCCATAGCGGCTTCTTTTGTAAAGGACTGCCCGGTATCTTTTAACCAGCAGGCTTTGTAGAGGAATGTGCGCGCCAGCTCTATTTTCATCGCCATATCCGCCAGTTTAAATTGCGTATTTTGAAATTTTGCGATGGGGCTTCCAAACTGCTGCCGCTCCTGCGCATAACTCTTCGCCATTTCAAAGGCTCCCTGTGCGCAACCCAATCCCATGGCTGCAATACTTAACCGGCCTGCATCCAGTGTACGTAACATAATTTTTGAACCTTCGCCTACCGGGCCCAGGGTATTGGTTTTGGGCACCCGGCAATCATCGAAAAATAATTGGGCTGTATCGCTTGCCCGCCACATCATTTTGCCATGCATCGCCTGCTGGGTAAAGCCCGGCGTATCTTTTTCGACAATAATCGTGGTGAACTCCTTTCTGCCATTGACCTCGTTGGTTACAGCCTGCACCGTAGTGCCCCGGTTAAGGGCTACAGAGCCGTTAGTGATAAATATTTTGCTGCCGTTAATGATCCATTGATCGTCCACGGTTTTTGCGGTCGTTTTCGAAGCCCGCGAATCACTGCCCGCTCCGGGCTCCGTCAGACCAAAAGACCAAAGGGCTGATCCGGTGCAAAGCTGCGGGAGGTATTTTAATTTTTGCTCTTCCGTTCCATAATTATAAATGGGGCCGATACCCAATGAATTGTGCGCGGCCAATGTTGCCGCCTGCGAACCGTCCACACGGGCTATTTCCTCTACTGCAATAATATAGGCCAGGTAATCCATACCCGCTCCGCCATATTTTTCAGGGAGATAAATACCCAGTAACCCCAGCCCGCCCATTTTGTGCGTCAGCTCTTCAGAAAAAGCCTCCTTTTCATCCAGCTCCGGTGCAAGGGGCTTTATTGTTTTTTCTGCAAATTCCCGGACCATGTTCCGGAGCATTTCATGTTCCTGGCTTAAGTTGAAATCCATTAGCGCTAATTTTTTATGTGCCACGGTTCGTGTCCTCACGAACCGTAAATGTTTTATAATTTAGTTACTCAAACTCCTGTTGCAAATCTTTTAAAAAAGAAAACCTTTTTTCATTCTTTTCATAGAAACTGGCTGACGAATACCTATAATCACACGGATCGGTTACCAGCGGCCATTTCTTCGTGCAGGGATTATAATGGATATAATCCAACTTTTGATAGGCTACTTTTTTTGTATAAAGGTGTATTGCTAAAGCATCTCTCTGCCAGAATTCGTACTGTTTGTTAACAGCCGATACTGCAAATGAAGAGAGCAAAAGTGTTTCATCAACGCGTACCATTTTTTTAAATGTATGTGCGGTATATTTTAAGAATGAAGCCTGTGCGGTTTCTTTGCCATTCATTTGATTGCTCCTCCAGATCAGGTGAATGTGGTTAGGCATAATGACAAAAGCAAAAACATCAATTTTTTCGGTTCCAGACAAATGGGCAAGCGATGATATAATTACGTCTTTATAAAGGTCTTCCTGCAACAGCTGCTGCCATTTGTTGATTGTAGCTGTCCAAAAGAAAATCTCTCCAATTCCCATATAATTCTTGCGACGATATTTTAATATAGGGTTGTCCATTGATCCTGTTTTGTTTTGGTTCGTGAGGACACGAACCTCGGCGGTGTGATAATCACTTTCCTGAAACATCCAGTTCTACCAAAACAATATTCACCGTCACCTTGTCATTTTCTTTTACATTAATTTTTCTTATTACTCCATCCAGCGGACTTAAAATATTATTCTCCATTTTCATGGCTTCAACGATCAACAACAAATCGCCTTTTTTAACTACAGCACCTTCTTCCACTGCTACTTTGATCACTTTGCCCGGCATGGGCGCCGTGATGGCTCCCGTTTTTGATGTAACCGCTGCCGCGGGCGCAATGGCGTCAGCAGCAATGTGCAGGATATCATTGCGCCAGATCGTAAAATCAAACCCATTATAACGGACGATATAGCTTCCCGGCTGGTCTTCGAAAATGGTAACCGGATAAGCAGCGTCATTCAGCTGGATATTATATTGATGATCGCCCTGGTTCTCTAATTGTGCATTGTAAAGGGTGCCTGCGTATTCAAATTGCACAAAAGGGTAGGTGCTGGTTTTAATATCCAGATTAAAAGTCTGGCCCGATAGGTTCAGCTCCAGCAGTGGTACATTTCTCCAGTAGCCGATCTGCTGCCAGATATTTTTTGCTTCCGGGTGTTTGGCTCTAAAGCCGAATACCAGTGCAGCCGACAAGGGGGTCAGGCTATTTTGCTTTTCCTGCTCGTTTTTAAAATGGCTGAGCAGATCATCCAGGTGGGTATCAATATATTTTGTTGATATATTGTTTTCGATAAAATCCGGGTGTTGCACCAATCCCAATAAAAAACTGCTGTTGTTCTTTATACCATAAATGAAATAATGATTCAGCGCCTCGATCATTTTTTTGCGTGCGGCTTCACGGTCCGTACCATAAGTGATCAGCTTGCAGATCATCGGATCAAAATCGCCGGAAATAATATCTCCGCTTTGCAACAACATTCCGTCGATGCGAATATTCTCTCCGTAAGGCTCTTTATAAAAGGACATTTTACCGGGCGAAGGCAAAAACTGTTGCTCCGGGTCTTCTGCATAAATACGGCACTCGATGGCATGTCCCTTTTGCTGAACGTCCTTTTGGAGTAGCGTCAATTGCTTGCCCCGCGCAATGCGGATCTGTTGTTCCACAATATCAATGCCCGTGGTTAGCTCGGTGACCGGATGCTCAACCTGTATGCGCGTATTCATTTCCAGGAAATAAAAACTGAGATCCGGTGCTACCAAAAATTCCAGTGTACCTGCATTCTGATAGCCGATCGATGCGGCCAGCTGCACGGCTGCTGCGCAGATCTGTTCCCTTACTTCAGGCGTCAGGGTAGGAGAGCCTGCTTCTTCGATAATTTTTTGATGCCGTCTTTGCAGGGTGCACTCACGTTCGTACAAGTGGATCATATTCCCAAAAGAATCGCCCAACACCTGTACTTCAATATGCCTTGGATTTTCGATATACTTTTCGATATACACGGTGCCATCGCCAAAATAATTTTTTGCTTCGCGCGCCGTTGCCTCCAGCGCTTCCTTTATTTCGGAATCGGTTTGTACCACGCGCATTCCTTTGCCGCCGCCGCCCGCCGCCGCTTTTATGAGGATGGGGAAGGGGATCTGGTGATAGCGCTGCAGCAGTTCTTCCACCGTGCCGGTAATGCCCTGCGTGACCGGCACACCGGCTTTTGTTGCGACGGTACGTGCCGCTATCTTATTGCCCATTGCCTCCATCGCCTCTGGCGTGGGACCAATAAAAGTGATCCCGTTATCGCGACAAGCTTTTGCGAATAATGCGTTTTCAGAAAGGAATCCATAACCCGGATGCACCGCATCGGCATTGGTAGCTTTGACTGTTGCAATGATTGCGTCTATGTTTAGGTAAGTATCACTTAAGCTGGCGCCTGGTAACAAAACGGTCTCGTCCGCTTCTTTCAGATACGTTGCTCCGGCATCCTGTGGCGCATAGATCAATACGGTTTTGATCCGCATTTTTTTTGCAGTGCGAATAATGCGGGCGGCAATCTCACCCCTGTTTGCTATAAGAATCTTGTTCATTATTTAATCCAATCCGGTTTTCTTTTTTCCAAAAATGCCTTCATGCCTTCCTGTCCTTCCGGCGATACCCTTGCCTGCGCGATCATTTCCGTAGTGTAAGGGACCGCTGCTTCCAACGGTTTTGCAGAAAGCTCCGCCAGCAAGGTTTTACACTGTGCTACAGACGCAGGCCCGGCAGTCAGCAGCTCACTGATCGTTGTTTCCACCAAAACGTCCAGCGCTGCTTCCGGAGCCGATTGATTGACCAACCCCAACCGTGCGGCTTCCACGCCTTTTATTTTTTTGCCGGTCAGCATCAGCTCTCTTGTTTTGGATTCGCCGATGCGTTTTAAAATATACGGGGCAATGGTGGCGGGGATCAGTCCGATCTTTACTTCCGAAAAAGCCAGTACCGTTTCATCCGTTGCATACGCGAAATCACAAGCCGCCAGCAGGCCGTTGGCGCCACCCATTGCCGCGCCCTGCACCACGGCGATAGTGGGTTTGGGCGAATCGTAAATCGTTTTAAAACATTGTGCCAGTTGCCCGCTTTCCTTCAGATTTTGTTCGTAACTATATTGTGCGGCTTGCTTCATCCAGTTCAGGTCGGCACCGGCGCAGAAGATTGTGCCGCGTCCGCGTAATAGGATCACCCGCACGCCCTCTAACGCGCTAAGAGTGGTAAAGGCACCCGTCAGTTCCGCGATCATCGTTTCGTTAAATGCGTTCCGCACTTCCGGCCGGTTCAGCCAGATGGTGGCGATGGGAGGCTGCTGGTCTATTTCGATTGTTGTATAGTTCAATGTTTAAAGTTTAGTATTTATTTTCCCGCAGATCCCGGTGATTTTTTTCGCTGATCTACGCAGAAATAATTAGAATTGATCTGCGTTCAATCCGCGTCATCTGCGGGCTGATCCATATTCTGCCGCTGACGAGTGCGACGCAAGTTTGTTGCTATTTGCACCATAGCCGGCTACATAAATCTTCGTGCCCTGGCGCCCTAGCGGTAAAAATCTACATCCGGAATACCCCGTTCTTCGTCTCCGCCCACTTTTTATTTAACGACACCGCAATGCCCATGGCAATGATCTTGCGGGTGTCCACCGGGTCAATGATGCCGTCGTCCCAAAGCCGGGCGGTGCTGTAATACGCCGATCCTTCTTTTTCATATTTATCCAAAATAGATTGCCGCAGCGCATCCCGCTCCGCCGCCGGAAACTCCTTGCCGGCAGCCTTCAGTTGCTCCTCCTTCACCGTCGTCAGTACGCCCGCTGCCTGCTCGCCGCCCATTACTGATATCTTCGAGTGTGGCCACATAAACAAGAACCGCGGATCATAAGCGCGACCGCACATAGCATAGTTGCCTGCCCCGAACGAGCCGCCAAACACCACGGTAAACTTAGGCACATTGGCATTCGCCACCGCGTGTACCATTTTAGCGCCATCCCGCGCGATGCCCTTGTGCTCATACTCCTTGCCCACAATAAAACCCGTGATGTTCTGCAAAAACAAAATAGGTGTGTTGCGTGCCGTGCACAGCTCTACAAAGTGCGCACCTTTTAATGCCGATTCGCCAAACAGCACGCCGTTATTGGCGATGATGCCCACCGGGTAGCCCATAATATGCGCAAAGCCCGTCACCAGTGTGGGAGCGTAGTTAGCTTTAAACTCATGAAAGCGACTGCCATCCACTATCCGCGCAATGATCTCTTTAGGGTCTACCGGTTTTTTTAAGTCGGACTGCACAATACCGTACAGTTCCTGTGCATTGTATAGCGGCTCTTCCGGCGGCAGCGTTTCCAATAGTTGTTGCTCCGCCGGGGCAAATGTTTTAATGATGTTCCGGCAAATAGCCAATGCATGCGCATCGTTCTCTGCAATATGATCCGCCACGCCGGAGATGGACGTGTGCACCACTGCGCCGCCCAGCTCTTCTGCCGACACTATTTCGCCGGTGGCGGCTTTTACCAGTGGCGGGCCGCCGATGAAAATAGTGCCCTGGTTGCGTACGATGATCGTTTCATCGCTCATAGCCGGAACATAGGCCCCGCCGGCGGTACAGGAGCCCATCACGATGGCGATCTGCGGAATGCCGGCGGCCGACATCCGCGCCTGGTTGTAAAAAAAGCGGCCAAAATCATGACGATCCGGAAACACTTTATCCTGCTCCGGTAAAAAGGCTCCGCCGGAGTCTACCATATAAATACAGGGCAGCCCGTTTTCCAGGGCGATCTCCTGCGCGCGCACATGTTTTTTGATGGTCAGTTCCATATAAGTGCCGCCCTTTACGGTGGCGTCGTTGGCGATGATCAGCACCGGGCGGCCGTGCACAATGCCGATGCCCGTGACAATACCCGCGCCGGGAAATTGATTGTCGTGCATGTCAAAAGCTGCCAGGGGGCTCAGTTCCAGGAAGGGCGTATTAGGATCCATCAGGTTATTGATGCGCTCCCGCGCCAGGAGCTTGCCTCTTTTTTTATGTTTCAATACCGCAGGACTATCGGCATCATGCACCACGCTTTGCAGGCGCTGGCGGAAGGTTTCCATCAGGGCTTCGTATGTTTTTTTACTTTCTTTAAAAGCGGCAGCCGATGGGTCTACCTTTGATTGTATCTGGTACAAGGGTTTAAAATTTTGATCCTGTTAAAGTTATACGAAGTAAAGGAAAAAAGATCAAACAGCTAACAAATGTTAGTTTTATTTTTGTGAATTTATATAGCCGGTAATTTCATAGGTTTTATGGGCCGGGCTGTGGTGCAGATAGGATCTTCCTTGTGTCACTCACTTGAACAACAGTGCATAGGGCATCGATTCCGCGCGTGTCCCGCTGAAAGCGGGACCGCACTCTTGTGGTGCAGGTAGCGGCTATTAAACCTATCTGGTTTTACCCCTTAGTTTATGTTAGTAGCTGCCCGTCCCCCAAGTCCTCCTTGTCCCACCAACTGGCAGGCCAAGTGGGACTGATGCGATGAGCTGTGCTCCTTGACTGATTGATAATTATAATGGCTCACACTGCTGTAATGAACGGTGCCGGGTTTAAGACGATAAAACAAAACCGCGAAGCTACAAGCTTCGCGGAGCGGTCATTAATAATTTGTACCGGCGTATTTTACCCGCCGCTGTGTATATAATCCTGTAAATGATTAATCGTTTCCTTCTGCTGCAGAATGGTCTCTTTCACCACGTCACTGATAGATATAATACCCGCCAATTGCTGACCGATAAAAACCGGCAGGTACCGGATGTTCTTGTCGCTCATAAGCTCCATGCAACGCTCTACAGAATCTTCGGGAGTGACCTTTGGCAGGTCGGTAGACATGATCTCCTCAACGGTGGTATCGGAGGAATGCTTGCCCTTTAAGATCACCTTCCGGGAATAATCACGCTCCGTCATGATCCCAAGGAAATTTTCTCCTTCTTTTACAACAAGCGAACCAATGTTCTTTTCGGCCATCAGTTCCAACGCCCGGTAAACGGTTGTGGCAGGGGGAATGCTGATTGCATCGTGCCCTTTTCTTCCTAAAATATTTGATACTTTAGCCATGATAGCAAGGTTTGTACCAGCAATATATTGAAAAAACGGAAGAAAGACGATTAATTTTTTGTTTATCGTTTTTCGTTTATCGTCGCAACCAACCATAAACAAAAAACCATGAACTATAAACCATGAACTATCCCACTGTTTCCAGACTCGTTTCGCTATAATCTTTGATAACGTTATACAACGTTCCTCTCTCGACCGGCTTACGTTGGGCCTGTTTGATCAGCACCACCAGGTCCTGCGTGGTCATGGAAGGGGTTTGTTCCTCGGCGCCGGCCATGGAATAGATCTTCGTAGTATCGTCGATCGTGCCGTCGAGGTCGTTTACGCCAAAGGAAAGTGATAACTGGGCATTCTGCCGTCCCAGCATCGGCCAGTAGGCCTTAAGGTGGGGGAAATTGTCCATATAAATACGGGCAATTGCGTAGAGCCGCATATCCTCAATCAGGGTAGATTCCGGCACATGGCTCATATCATTATCGCCGTTTCGGAATTTCAAAGGAATAAAGGTGTTAAAGCCGCCGGTTTTATCCTGCAGGGCGCGTAGCCGGCTCATATGATCCACGCGGTCAGCAAAGTTTTCGATATGACCGTATAGCATGGTGGCATTGGTGTGCATTCCCAGCTGATGGGCTGTTTCATGTATTTTTAACCAGCCGTCGGCATCCACTTTATCCGGACAGATCTGTTGGCGCACCCCCGCAGCAAAAATCTCGGCGCCGCCGCCGGGCAGGCTTTCCAGTCCGGCTTCTTTAAGGTATTGCATGCCTTCTTCAACGGTTTTCTTCGCCTTGCGGAACATATAATCCAGCTCTACTGCCGTAAATCCTTTGATATGCAGTCCCGGGCGATGGGCCTTTATTTTACGCAGCAATTCTGCAAAAAATTCCAAGTTCATTTTGGGGTGTACGCCACCTACAATATGCACTTCGGTTACGGGTTCATTGTCGTACTTTTTCACAATATCCATCATCTGCTCCAGGCTCAGTTCCCAGGCCTCGTCACGATGGGCATATAACCGGCTATAACTGCAGAAATTACAGGTATATACGCAGGCGTTGGTGGGCTCGATGTGAAAATTCCGGTTGAAATAAGTGGTATCGCCGTGTAATTTTTCCCGCACATAATTCGCCAGACTGCCTACGAAACCCAGGCTTCCTTTTTCGAATAAGGTAAGGCATTCTTCATCAGTAATCCGTTCGCCGTTATAAACCTTTGTTGCTATATTTTTAAGACCGGTATTTTTTGGAAGTAAATCTTCACTCAGCACTATTGCCATAAACTAAAATTTTGGCAAAGGTACGAGGAAAGTTCATAGCCGATGGTTCATGGTTGTAACGCTTAACGCCGGATGCCGGTTACAGGTTGCAGGTCTCAGGTTTGACGTCTGACGTTTATCGTTTGCTGTTCACCACTAAGTTTCATATAAAAGGATGTTCCTAAATATAATGGCTCACAGATCACACGGATTTTCACAGAATGGTTGCATCTGTGTAAATCTGGGGAATCTGTGAGAGAAACAAAAATCTTCTGGGGGAGTTGAAGCATATATAAAGGAATCCCATAATTTTATCGCTTAAAACACTATTGCCGATGAGTTTGAAATTCAGATTGATTCTGCTTAGCTTCCTGCAATTCTTTATATGGGGCGCCTGGTTGATCACCATTGGAGCATACTGGTTCCAGACAAAACACTGGTCAGGTGGAGAGTTTGGTGCCATTTTTTCTACGATGGGCATTTCGGCCTTGTTCATGCCTACTATAATGGGTATGCTGGCGGACAGGGTGATTAACGCAGAGAAACTGCTGGGGATCTGTCATTTTATGGGCGGGATCATATTGGTAATGATACCTCTGGTAAATAGCCCGGTAACCATGTTTCCTATAATGCTGGTGAATATGATCTTTTATATGCCTACGATATCCCTGGCCAATACTGTTTCGTACACAGCGTTAAAGAATGCGGGGAAAGATGTAGTGAAGGATTTTCCCCCGATCCGTGTTTGGGGAACGGTAGGATTTATTGCTGCCATGTGGACGGTAAGTTTACTGCACCTGGAAAAAACAACCGGACAGTTTTATGTGGCTGCCGCCGCATCCTTTGCATTGGCAGTCTATTCTTTTTCCTTACCTAAATGTCCGCCGCCGCTGAAAGGACAATCGAATAAGGAAGCAGGCGCCCGGATGGGAAAGGATATGTTCTCCCTGTTCCGCAACAGAAAAATGGCCCTGTTTTTTATTTTTTCTATGCTGCTGGGGGCAGCGTTACAGCTGACCAATGCTTATGGGGACACGTTTTTGCATGATTTTGCCAAGATACCGGCCTATGAGGATACTATCGCTGTCCGGTATCCGGCTATCATCATGTCAATCTCCCAGATATCCGAAACCTTGTTTATCCTGGCGATACCCTTTTTCCTGAAGAAATTCGGGATCAAGCAGGTGATGCTGATGAGCATGGTGGCCTGGGTATTGCGCTTTGGGCTGTTTGCCTACGGCAACCCGGCGGAAGGCTTGTGGATGATCGTTCTTTCCTGCATCATTTATGGTATGGCCTTCGACTTTTTTAATATCTCCGGATCCCTTTTTGTGGAAACCCAGAGCAGTGCGTCCATACGGGCGAGCGCACAAGGGGTATTTATGATGATGACGAATGGGATAGGAGCGGTTTTAGGCAGTGTGATCAGCGGTATCATTATTGAAAAATTTTTCACTGGCGCGGGTGGCATAATGTATTGGAAAAGTATCTGGTTAACTTTTGCGTCTTACTCCCTGGTGGTAGCAGTCATGTTTGCGATCCTTTTCAAACACAAGCATAATCCCGAAGCCGCACCGAATATTACGGCTCATTAACGTATGTTAGTGGCAGGGGCAGTATTCAGATTTCAGATGTCAGTTGTTAGTATTTAGATGTCAGTTATCAGTATTTGGATGTTCGACTAACAACTGTAAGTTGATAACTATAAGCTGACAACTGTAAGCTGATAACTAATAGCTGCCAACTGAACACTCCGCTCTGCTGTATTGACATTTTTTTCACAACTTTTTGTCAATATTGCCTGTTATCTATCTGGGTGCTAAATTTGCAGTTCGTTTCCGGAACTAATAACAATTAAAATATTAAAAATGGCAAAAGAATTTAATGATTCCAATTTCCAGGCAGAGGTGTTAGACTCTGATAAATTAACTGTGGTGGATTTTTGGGCAGAATGGTGCGGTCCATGTCGCGCTATCGGACCCGTAATCGAAGAATTATCGAAAGAATACGAGGGTAAGGTGAACATTGGTAAGGTGAATGTAGACGTAAACCCCCAGGTTTCTATGAATTATGGTATCACTTCCATCCCCGCCATCCTTTTCATAAAAGGCGGCCAGGTGGTAGACAAACTGGTTGGCGCGCAACCTAAAGGAAACTTTGTTAAAAAGATCGAAGCGCACTCCAATTAATAAACGACCTCCTTCTATAAAGCCTCGTCCCGGTATCCGGAGCGGGGCTTTTTGGTATTCAGTCCTTAGTCTTCAGTTATCAGTTATCAGTTTTCTGATAACTGATAACTGATAACTGACAACTGACTACTGACAACTGATAACTCTGATCTGATCTTTTCAACCTAAATTTGGGTAACAAAAAAGAGCGTTATGAATTACAGTCAGATAGTAAAGCTATTGGGCAAAGAAAACGAATCGCTTTTTACCCATACCTGTAAAACCATTTCCAGCGATAAGCTGCATGTGCCCAACCCGGATTTTGTTGATGAAATATTGCTGCCTTCCAACAGGGGCGTGCAAACGCTGCGGAACCTGCAGCAGTTTTTTAATACGGGCCGGTTGGCGGGCACGGGGTATTTATCCATACTTCCCGTTGACCAGGGCATTGAGCACAGTGCTGGTGCTTCTTTTGCAGCTAACCCGGAATATTTTGATCCGGAAAATATTATCAAACTGGCGATAGAAGGTGGTTGCAATGCGGTGGCCAGTACTTTTGGAGTACTAGGCTCCGTTGCACGCAAGTATGCGCATAAGATCCCGTTCCTGGTAAAGATCAATCATAACGAATTGCTGACCTATCCCAATAAGTTCGACCAGGTATTATTTGGCAAGGTGGAAGACGCCTGGAATATGGGCGCTGCGGCCGTTGGCGCCACTGTTTATTTTGGTTCTGAGGAAAGCACCCGGCAGATCACAGAAATAGCGCGGGCCTTTGACCGTGCACATGAACTGGGCATGGTAACGGTTTTATGGTGTTACCTGCGCAACAGCGCCTTTAAAAAAGATGGGAAAGATTATCATGTGTCGGCAGACCTTACGGGCCAGGCCATTCATTTGGGGGCTACCATCCAGGCAGACATTGTGAAACAAAAACTACCGGAAAATAATGGCGGCTACCTGGCTTTAAATGCTGACGGTATCTCCTACGGAAAATTTGATAAGCGCATGTACACGCAGCTGGCAACTGATCATCCGATCGATCTTTGCCGCTACCAGGTTATCAATAGCTATATGGGCCGCGCAGGCCTGATCAATTCCGGCGGTGCTTCTGAAGGAAAGAAAGACCTGATGGAAGCGGTGCGTACCGCTGTTATTAATAAACGCGCGGGCGGCATGGGCATGATCTCAGGAAGAAAAGCCTTTCAGAAACCAATGAAAGAAGGGATCGAATTGTTGCACGCGATACAGGATGTTTATTTAGAAAAGAAAATTACGGTGGCATGATAAAGCAGTCAATAGTCAATGGTCAATAGTCAATAGGAAATTCGTTAAGCGTTTTGCATTATGCGTTAAGCATTCGGCGTTCTCGAATCCAGCAACCTGTAACCAGTAACTTGTAACCAACTTAATATGTCTCAAAAAATAACAGCACTTTTTACAGATATCGGCGGGGTATTATTGACTAACGGGTGGGACCGGCAAGCCCGGCAGGAAGCCGTTGAGCAATTTGGTTTGAATGCCGAAGAGCTGGAGGACCGGCACCACCTGACCTTTGATACCTATGAATCCGGCAAATTGTTGCTGGATGAATATCTGGACCGGATTGTTTTTTATGAGCCCCGGAATTTTTCCAGGGAAGATTTTAAAGCCTTTATGTACCGCTACTCACAGCCTTTTGATGATATGATCGGGCTTATGAAAGAGCTTAAGGAAGCACATCCGTTGAAAATGGTGGTGGTAAGCAACGAAGGGCGGGAGCTAAATCAATACCGCATCGACACCTTTAAACTGACGGACTTTATCGATTTCTTTGTTTCATCGAGCTTCGTGCATTTTCGAAAACCAGATGTTGATATTTTTAAAGTGGCACTGGATATAGCCCAGGTACCGGTTGAACAAATTCTTTACATTGATGACCGGCCGCTGTTTGTTCAGGTGGCGGAAGGGTTGGGCATCAAAGGAATTGTACACCGGAGCTATGACGAAACCAAAACAAAGCTGGCGGAGTACGGTTTAAAAGTAAAGTGATTGTGAAAATTGTAACGCTTCACTGTAATGTCATTCGGACTCTTTATATTAGCGAATACATTTAATTTGATTCGTGAAGCATTTATCCATTAAAGATATCGCCAGGATTGCCGGCGTAGCACCTTCAACAGTATCTTTTGTTATTAACGGCCGGCATGAGGAGATGCGGCTCAGCAAAGAAATGGTAAAACATGTGCAGGCCGTCATTAAAAAAACAGGTTACACGCCAAACCGGGCTGCTGCAAGTTTACGTACGGGGAAGACACATG
>JAGIAQ010000032.1:38372-38578 GCA_017744795.1 Niabella sp.
ACATGTGATCGGTCTGATTGTAGAAGATATTGCCAACTCCTTTTTTGCTTCGATGGCCAAATCGGTGGAACTGGCTGCTGCAAGAGCGGGCTACCGTGTGGTGTATGGCAGTACGGAAAATAATGACGCCAAGGGAAACGACCTGATACAGTTGTTGGCCAAACAGGTGGATGGCTTTTTGATAACGCCATCGATGGGAATGAAAG
>JAGIAQ010000033.1 GCA_017744795.1 Niabella sp.
GCCCAGCACACCGCTGGCGGCGCGATCGCCGTCGGCAGCGTGTTCGCCGTGGGTCAGAAGGTCGACGTGCAAGGCACCTCGATCGGCAAGGGCTACGCCGGCACCTAAAGTAGCCGAAGGACCGCTGCAAATGCAGATCACTTCTCTGGATTATTCTTCCTTCCTGGGCCGTATTGCTGTAGGAAAAGTAGGTCGCGGTGTTATTAAAGAAGGGCAGCAGATCGCCCTGATGCAGGCAGAGGGAACAAAGAAGACCCGTGTAAAAGAACTGTATGTGTTTGAAGGGATGGGTAAGAAAAAAGTGACTGAAGTGCAGGCCGGCGACCTTTGTGCAGTGGTAGGTATTGAAGATTTCAACATCGGCGATACTATTGCGGATGCGGAAAACCCTGAGGCATTGCCCCGGATCAGCGTGGATGAACCTACAATGAATATGCTGTTCGGTATCAACAATTCTCCTTTTTATGGTAAGGATGGTAAGTTTGTTACCAGCCGCCACCTGCGGGATCGTTTGGAGAAAGAAACTGAAAAGAACCTGGCGCTTCGCGTGGAAGAAAGCGAAGGCGGGGAAGCGTTCCTGGTTTACGGGCGTGGTATCCTGCACCTGGGCGTATTGATCGAAACCATGCGCCGGGAAGGATATGAATTGACCGTAGGACAACCACAGGTGATCACTAAACAGATCGATGGCAAGAAATACGAACCTTTTGAAACCCTGGTGGTGGACGTACCAGAAGAATTTGCCAGCAAGGTAATTGACCTGGTAACCCGTCGCAAAGGGGAAATGCTGGTGATGGAAACCAAAGGGGAAATGCAGCACCTGGAGTTTGAAATACCTTCCCGTGGTTTGATCGGACTGCGTACGCAAATGCTGACCGCTACAACCGGAGAGGCAGTGATGGCGCACCGTTTTTCTGATTACCAGCCCTGGAAAGGTGTTATTCCCGGAAGGAACAACGGCGTGTTGATCTCCAAAAACCAAGGCAGAACCACCGGTTATTCTATTGATAAATTACAAGACAGAGGTACTTTCTTTGTAGATCCGGGTGATGAAGTATATGCAGGGCAGGTACTGGCAGAGAACATCAAGCCCGGGGATCTGGTGGTGAACGCAACGGAAGAGAAGAAACTGACCAACCACCGTGCGAGCGGCAGTGATGATGCTACCCGCATCGCTCCCAAAACCCTGATGACGCTGGAAGAATGTATGGAGTATATCCAGCAGGATGAGTGCATCGAGGTAACACCTAACTTTATCCGGATGCGTAAAGTAGTGCTGGACGAAATTGAGCGGAACAAGATCGCCAAAAAAATGGCGGCTGAATCTGTATAAATAATTTATAGATAAATAATTATACGCTTCCGGAGCCCTCCGGGAGCGTTTTTTTTACCGCCTCACCGCTTTTCCGGCAGCAGAATTTCATACCATAAACCGCAACAATTACGAAAGCTTTATTGTTTAAGAGAGATATCTTTGCAGCATGAAAAAAATAGTCCTGTTAACAGGTATTTTAATGATAAGTCTTTTTCGGGCAACACAATCCTTTGCCCAATGTTCTATCTGTACCAAAACGGCGCAGCAACTGGGCGACGGCCCCGCCCGGGGATTTAATACCGGCATCCTCTACCTCGCTTTTCTTCCTTTGGGGCTCATTGCCTTTTTCGGAATACGCTGGTGGATCAATGAAAAGAAGAGCTCCTAAAAATGAAAAATAAGAAATATTGAATAAGGAATGTAAGAGTAGATTGCGTTTCAGCATTGCAAATTTCTAATCTGAAACTTGGTGTCCTTTCTTATCTTATTTCCCGTTTTATTCCCTAATGTTCGCTCTTTTTGATGTTTCTGACTAGGGTAAAAGCATCTGATTTGCAAAAACGATTTTATTTAAATGGATTTTGGCATAGTTTCTGCATCTAACAAACAGAAGTTCTTTATATAAAAAATGCAGTTACTGGTTCTTTTAAATTCTTTTAACAATTAAAGAATAATATTGGCAAGAATCTTGCGTTTATATAAGTATAACGAACATTTAGATTTAAAAAAGATAGTCAATTTTCTCATAAGCAGTTAGTTTTGGTTGCGACCCCTGTTTCCACAGGGGTCTATTTTTTTCTAAGCAGGTACTTGCTCGCCAGCAATCCAATTATACAGCCTACTCCATCGGCGGCCATGTCGGTCACGTCAAAGGAACGTCCCGGGATCCAGTATTTCTGTACAAATTCCATGAGGATACCATAGGCTAATGCCACAACGCCAACAATAATAAATTTTTTAAAGGGAGTGATCTGTTTCCCTCCGGCCAGCCAGGCATCCCATAAAAAAACAAGTAGGGCAAACATGCCGATATGCACCCATTTGTCGAAATGGATCTTTTCCAAAAAATCGGCTTTAGGAAAGTCAGATCCCGGAAGCGTTAGCAGGATAACGGTAACGATAAAATAAATCAGTGCAATAATTAAAATGAATTTCCTTTTCATAATAGTAGAGAGGAGATATAAAAAAACCATTTACTGCAGAACAGCAAATGGCTATGTAGTAATTTATTTGAGCGGCTGATTAACCAACCAATGCCTCATATCCCGCAGCATCCAGCAGTGCATCCACCGCGGCCGGGTCGTTAACTTTCATTTTGATCATCCAGCCATCGCCATAAGGATCGGTGTTGACCAGCTCCGGGGCATTGGCCAGGGCGTCATTCAATTCGGTAATGGTACCATCAACAGGCAAAAAGAGGTCAGACACTGTTTTTACTGCTTCAACCGTACCAAAAACAGCACCCGCCTGCAGGGCCTTGCCAATGGTTTCTACCTCCACATAAACAATATCGCCCAACTCCCGCTGCGCAAAATCTGTAATGCCGATGGTGGCCACATCGCCCTCCAGGCTAATCCACTCATGATCTTT
Source organism: Niabella sp. (assembly GCA_017744795.1). Lineage (GTDB taxonomy): Bacteria > Bacteroidota > Bacteroidia > Chitinophagales > Chitinophagaceae > Niabella. The sequence goes on from JAGIAQ010000033.1 coordinate 2,906, forward strand.
GGTATAACGCAATGTTTCAGGATAACTCATAACAATAATTTAGGGCACAAATATGCGCTATAATTCCCGTTTTGCAGCAATAAATTTTCCACTTGTTAAATTCTATAAAAAGCATTGGTTCGGGTGTAACATTTTTCCCGTTTTTTCGACTTTGTGGTTTACGAGATCTCCGCGGGTTGTAAATAGCCCAACCACTTAAATGGCGTTTTATCCCAATTACGGGATGTTTTACCCCATTTACCGGAAATAGGTGGTCAGGGGCAGCACATAAGAATAGTTTTGTTGCCATAACAATAACACAATGAGAAAAATTATTTTGCTTGGATTGAGTTTATGGAGCATTGTAACACACGCCCAGCATCTATCCGGAAAAGTAACCGACGCGGAACATAAGCCGTTGGAAAAAGCATCCGTAGCACTTTTAAAAGCCGCAGACTCTTCTGTTGTAGTAGTGAAAGCGACCGGGAAGGACGGTGGTTTTCTCTTTGACAAAGTGCCACAAGGAACTTATCTGCTGACCGCATCAACCGTTGGATATGCAAAAAGTTATTCTGACACCCTTACGTTTGCCGGAGACGCGATCACAATGGCGCCAATCGTATTGCAGAAGGCCAGCACCCAGCTTGCCGGGGTGGTGGTTACAGCAAAGCGCCCGCCTGTTGAGGTTAAAGCCGGCAAAACGGTGGTAAATGTGGAAGCTTCTCCTTCCAATGCGGGGTTAAATGTGCTCGAGATCCTGGCAAAATCGCCCGGTGTATCGGTGGATAATGATGATAATATAAGCCTGAAGGGAAAAGGCGGCGTGCTGATACTGATCGATGGAAAACCCACCTATCTCAGCGGAACCAACCTGGCCGCCTTTTTAAAAAGTATACAGGCCAGCGGATTGGACCAGATTGAAATTATGACCAACCCGCCTGCAAAATATGATGCGGCGGGCAACGCAGGGGTGATCAATATAAAGACCAAAAAGGGAACCGTACGGGGGTTGAACGGCAATGTGAACCTGAATTATGGACAGGGATTTTACCCGAAATATAACGGCGGCTTTAACCTGAACTACCGGTACAACAAGGTGAATGTGTTTGGCAGTTATAATGGCGGCGCCTGGGAAGGTTTGGGTACGTTAACCATCAACCGAAATTTTTATAAAGACAACGCTCTAACCGGCTCTTCAGATCAGATTACACAGCGGCATAATAAAAGCAGCTGGCATAATGCGAAGCTGGGAGTAGATTACTTTTTTTCAAAAAAGGATGTAGCCGGCATTGTGATAAGCGGCAATATCAATCCCTGGAACAGCTGGCAAAACAGCACTTCGAACCTGAGGGATGTTGATAAAACGATCAATACAACCCTGGCTTCTGAAGCCTATAACGCCAATAAATCAAAAAATATTACCACCAACCTCAATTATAAGCACAGTTTTGATTCCCTGGGAAGAGAGCTTTCCATGGATATTGACCAGGGCTATTATGAAAGCCGGGGCAATAATACCCTGGCAACAAAAGTGTTTAATCCGGACCATAGCCAGCGCGGCAATACGGTTTTATTAAATGGGAATTTGCCTTCCGTAATTAAAATATATAGCGGTAAAATAGATTACGTGCATCCCTTCAGCAAAACGATGAAGCTGGAAGCAGGAGTGAAAAGCAGTTTCGTCAATACAGATAATAACGTCAACTATCTGCGCGATACGAGTACCGGCTGGTTTATGGACCTTCAGCGGACGAACCATTTTATTTATAAAGAGAATATCAATGCGGCCTATACGATATTAACGGCAACCATAAAAAAATGGGAGCTTACCGCCGGTTTACGGCTGGAGAACACGAACGCACAGGGAACACAAATGCAGAATGATTCCAGCTTTAAAAGAAACTATACAAACCTGTTTCCCAACGCCGGTGCGGTATACAACGTAAATGACAAGAATCAGCTGAGTTTGAGTTACAGTCGCCGCATTCGCCGGCCCGATTATAGCGACCTGAACCCGTTTATCTTCTTCCTGGATTCACTCACCTACGGCCAGGGAAACCCCTATCTGCAGCCGGAGTTTTCCAATAATATTGAAATGAGCCATACGCTTAATCATTTTTTAACCACCACTATCAACTATACACAAACCACCAATATCATCACCCAAATATTAAAACAGAACACCGAAAAGAAAACAACCTTCCAGACACAGGAAAATTTTGCACGGAGACGGCAATGGGGGCTTTCTGTTTCGGCCAATAAACAATTGAAAAAATGGTGGAACCTGAACGTGTACACCAATGTTTTTAATAACCGGTATGATGGCTTGTACAATAACGGAACACAAAATATTCCTGTAACCCTGAATGTGGCTGGTTTTTCGGGCAACCTGAGCAGCAGCTTCAGCTTTGCCAAAACCTGGACCACCGAGCTCAGCGGCTGGTACACTTCCAGTGCATCCGAAGGGCTTTTGGTGGGCGGCCGGATGGGCGCGATGAATATTGATCTGGCAAAACAGATCCTCAAGAAGAACGGAACTATTAAGATAGGGGTGCGGGATCTTTTCCGTACGCAAAACTTTAGCGGCTATTCCCGTTATGCGGATGTGGACATAGATGTGCGGAATGACAGAAGAAAAGACGCCCGTCAGTATAATATTTCATTCACTTATAAATTCGGGAAAAACAATATTGCCCCGGCCCGACGCAGAACGGGTGGCGCAGGCGATGAGCAAAGCCGGGTGAAAAGTGGGGGTAACTAACCCGGCAGGCGGCCTTTTATCGCGTAATAGGACCATTGAACAAAAAACTACAATATTAACATGATAAATGATAACCACATGAGCCGCCGGCCTAATTTTGCACCTCAGTTAAAAGAGCTAATTAAATTTATGAGAGTACCAACACTATTTCTATTAATCGCCATGCAAACAACCGTGCAGGCTCAAAGTATTTCGGGAACCGTCGCCGGAACCGATCGCCAGCCGGTGGAAAAAGCATCCGTTTCCCTGCTACAGGCAAAAGATTCAGCTGTAATCACCACAACGGCTACTGATAAAGCCGGACGGTTTCGTTTTGATAAGATAAAAGCGGGCAGCTGCCTTATTCTGGCGTCCAGTGTTGGGCATATGCCAATATATTCATCGCTTATCAACCTGGATCAATCTGCTATTGCAATTGATACTCTTATTCTTGAAAAAGCAACTACTCAAATGAAAGGAGTGGTCGTTACCGCTAAAAGACCTCCCTTTGAAGTAAAGGCTGGAAAGACGGTGGTAAATGTGGATGCTTCCCCAACCAATTCCGGTTTAAATGTGCTGGAGCTGCTGGAAAAATCGCCCGGCGTTTCTGTAGACAACGATGGAAATGTAAGTTTGAAGGGGAAGGCAGGCGTTACCATTCTGGTTGATGGAAAACCCACCTATATGAGCGGTCAGCAGCTGACCAATTTTTTAAAAAGCATGCAGAGCAGCCAGCTGGATCAGATCGAGATCATGACGGCGCCGCCCGCAAAATATGATGCAGCGGGCAATTCCGGGGTCATCAATATCAAAACCAAAAAGGGTACTATAAAAGGTATGAACGGTACCGCTAATGTTGGTTATGATCAGGGCTTTTATCCGCGCTACAATGCCGGACTCAATATCAACTACCGCAACGACAAGCTGAATATTTTTGGTGGTTATGAAGGAGGGCACTGGGATAATAAAGGATCACTTTATTTAAACCGGAAATTTATCGACCCCAATACTAATGCTGTCACCGGAACATCAGATCAGCTTTCCGCCCGGCGCAACTTTGGCAACTATAATAACCTGAAGGCTGGAATGGATTATAATTTCACCAAAAAAGATGTGGCAGGCTTTGTGGTGAACGGCGGATTTGGCCAGTGGAATGAGGAGCAGAACAGTCCGTCCAATATTCGCTATCCCGACGGAACAATTAATTACAAACTGTTATCCATAGGAAAAAATAAAGGCGACTTTAGTAATATAACCACCAATCTGAATTACAAGCACAGCTTTGATTCGGCAGGTAAAGAATTATCGGTAGATCTGGATCAGGCCTACTACAATAACAAAGGGCTGGCAACGCTGCAAACAAAGGCATTGGATGCTCATGATGTTCAAAACGGAAATATCGTGAACCTGCTGGGACACCAGCCTTCGGAAATCAATATTTACAGCTTTAAAACGGACTATGTACATCCCTTTAATAAAACGGCAAAGCTGGAAGCCGGTATTAAAACGAGTTTTGTAAATACCAATAACCGCGTGGAATACCAGCGCGATACCAGCACGGGCTGGTTTCCGGACCTTGCCCGGAGCAATCATTTTATTTACAAGGAAAACATCAATGCGGCCTATGCCACGCTTTCAAAAACAGTGAAAAAATGGGAGCTGACGGGTGGGCTGCGGGTGGAGAACACCAGCTCGAAGGGAGACCTGATCACCGGGGATTCTATTTTTAAACGCAATTATACTAACCTGTTTCCCACTGCCGCAATCGGTTTTACCGCAAATGATAAAAACCAGTTTAATATAAGTTATAACCGGCGGATCACGCGCCCGGACTACGATAACCTGAACCCCTTTGTCTATTTCCTGGACTCGCTGACCTTTGGTAAGGGAAACCCTTATTTGAAACCGCAGTTCACCAATAATATTGAGTTGAGCCACACGTTTAAAAAATTCCTGACTACAACGCTGAACTATACGGTTACGAACGACATCATTACCCAGTTATTGAAACAGGAGGGCGACAAAACCTTTCAGACCAATGAAAACTTCAGCAAGATGCGGCAGCTGGGCATTGCTGTTACGGCCAACTTCCCCGTGACCAAATGGTGGAACCTGAACCTGTATACTAATTTGTATAACAATGACTTTGAGGGCTTGTACAACGACGGGCATAAAAATTACCCGGTATCGCTGCACATAACTTCTTTTACGGGTAATGGAACGTCTACAATGACCTTTGCTAAATTATGGGCCTTTGAATTGAGCGGCTGGTATCGCAGCAAGGCCACCGAAGGGCTGATGGTATCCAATAGCATGGGCGCACTGAACGCGGCGCTCTCCTATAAAGTAATGAAAGAAAAAGGAACAGTAAAAGTTGGCGTTCGTGATATTTTTAAAACCCAGATATTTAGTGGTTATGCGCGTTATGCGATTGTGGATACGGATCTTAAAGAATCCAGGGATAGCCGCCAGTTTAACTTATCCTTTACCTACAAATTCGGAAAGAATAATATCGCTCCTGTACGTAACCGCCGCAGCGGCGCCGGGGATGAGCAAAACCGGGTAAAAAGCGGAGGAAACTAAAGCCGGGATCTGTTCACCCGAAAAAAACAACCATTTATCGGAGCTTAGTTGCCGTTTATCGGAAACGGCTTCCTTATACTGTTAGTGGGCAATAGATTTGCCAAATAAAACACAAACCAACAAAAATTATGAAACTCTTAGCTGCATTAGCATTGTTGCTTACCTGCCAGATCACCACACAGGCACAACAAATTTCGGGAACGGTAAAAGATGAAACCGGAAAAAACATCGATAAGGCAACAGTATCTTTATTAAAAGCCAAAGACTCGTCAATCGTAAAATTAAATGCAACAAAATCCGGGAGCTATACATTTGAAATTGCCGCCAGTGGAAAATACCTGGTAATGGCCACCAATGTGGGTTATACAGCTGCTTACTCACAGCCTTTCGATTATAGCGGAGCCGCGGTAAAGCTGAACGATATCATTTTGCAAAAAGCAAGTACCCAACTTGCGGGTGTGGTGGTTACCGCAAAAAAACCATTGGTTGAGGTAAAAGCTGACAAGATGGTTGTGAATGTGGAAGGTACCATCAATGCCACTGGTAATGACGGTATTGACCTGCTGCGGCGCTCTCCGGGTGTGATCGTTGATAAAGATGATAATATTTCCATGATGGGAAAAAGCGGCGTAGAGGTTTATATAGATGGGAAACCCAGTCCGCTCAAAGGATCTGACCTGGGCAACTACCTGCGTTCGCTGCAATCCTCCAGTATTGAGAGCATTGAACTGATCACTAATCCATCTGCTAAATATGAAGCATCCGGCAATGCGGGCATCATCAACATCAAACTCAAAAAAGATAAAACGCTGGGTACAAATGGTAGCGTTACGGCGGGTTATAATATCGGGATCTACAGTAAATACAATGGCGGGATCTCTCTAAATCACCGGACAAAAAAATTCAATATTTTTGGGAATTATAATTATAGTCAGGGCTTAAACGCCACCAATCTGGGGCTCTATCGTGATGTTGCTGACTCTATCTTTGATCAGCATACCAATATGAACGGTAAGCTGCGTAGTCACAATATAAAAGCCGGGGTGGATTATTATATCAATAAAAAAAGTACCGTCGGTATTGTAGCTAATTCTGTACTGAGCAATAATGGCTTTTACAGCGTCGGTCCGATGGCAATCATTCCTAAATCGACAGGGATAACCGATCGCACCCTGTATGCTAATACCTCCGCCGATGGCAAAAGAAATAACTATAGCGTGAATGGTAACTACCGGTATGCCGATACCAGTGGCCATGAACTGAATGTAGACCTGGATTACGCTCGCTACGATAATAATACGGATCAGCATATTTCAAACATTTATTACCAGGGAACAGGCGGTGCTATTCTAAGTAAAAACCTGTACAGTATGTATACGCCCACAGGTATCGATATTTATTCTATAAAAACAGATTACCAGCAGCGGTTTTTAAAGGGTACATTGGGGTATGGTTTTAAACTGGGATGGGTAAACACCGATAATAATTTTCAGCGGTTTAATGATAATGTGACGCCCGCTCAGCCAGACCGGGATAATAGTAACAAATTCGATTACAAGGAAAATGTGAACGCCGCCTATGCAAATTATAACCGCCAGTACAAAGGATTTATGGTACAGGCCGGATTGCGGGTAGAGAATACGCATTCCCAGGGGCGTTCGACCGGTGAGGTGTGGGATAAAAACAGTAATCAGTACCTCCCCTATGATTCGAGTCTGAACCGGAACTATACCGGCCTGTTTCCCAGCGCAGCTGTGACTATTAACAAGAACCCGATGAAGCAATGGAACTTTACTTTCAGCCGCCGGATCGACCGCCCCAATTACAGCGCCCTTAATCCTTTTGTAATGGCGCTGAATGACTACACCTACCAAAAAGGGAATACGCAGCTGACCCCGCAGTACACCAATAGCTTTGGCATTACCTACACCTATAAATATAAATTAAACACCACGCTGAACTATAGTCATGTCAAAGATCTGTTTGCCCAGATCCCGGAAGTTGTAGATTCATCTAAATCACTCCAAACAACAAAAAATCTGGCATCGCAGGATGTGGTAAGTCTGAACATCAGTTATCCGTTCAGCTATAAATCCTACAGTTTATTTACTAACCTGAGCTCGAACTATTCAAAGTATAAAGCCAACTATGGACCGAACAGGCAGATCAACGCTGATGCATTTGCAATGAACCTTTTTACACAGAGCACGCTGAAGTTTGCCAAGACCTGGACGGCAGAGGTGAGCACCTTGTATCTTTCCCCTTTTGTGTGGCAGGGTGCCTTTAAAGGAAAGGCGATGGGCTTTGTAGATGCAGGATTGCAAAAGACAGTATTAAAAGGACAAGGGACGTTGAAAGCTTCTGTAAGTGATATTTTTAAAACCATGCACTTCAGAGGGAACAGTGATTACGCCGGGCAAATTGTGAATGTACACGCCAACTGGGAAAGCCGCCAGTTTAAACTCAACTTTACCTACCGCTTTGGTAGTGCGCAGATAAAAGCTGCCAGACAGCGGAAGACAGGGCTGGATGAAGAAAAAGGCCGTACCGGGGATTCAGGAGGCACTCCCGGCAGCTCTGGTCAAAAGCAATAACCCTCTTAGTTTTGTTGGTGAACAGGTAAAAGGTTGCCGGAATTTTCCGGCAGCCTTTTTTATTGGAATTTAAAGTTGTACCAGGCCGGTAAGGCGGCAAATCAGAGGAGACTGCAAAAGAAAATTTTCCCGTTTTTCCGGCTTCCCGGCTATTAAGTCACTCTTGAACTATCTTTGTCCTATGGAAAAAGTATTTTCTTTAAGCAATATAATACAAGCCGCCAGCTGGCTGCTGGAAAACCTGGGCGATAAAAAAGTTGTTGCTTTTTACGGCGAAATGGGGGCCGGCAAAACCACGTTCATTTACACCCTGTGCCAGATAATGGAAGTGGAAGATATGGTAAGCAGCCCTACCTTTTCCATTATTAATGAATACAAGTTTACTGATGGCTCTATCTATCATATGGATCTGTACCGGTTGCGGGATGAAGAAGAAGCCGTAAGAGCCGGAGTAGAGGATTGTTTATACAGCGGACATTATTGCTTTGTGGAATGGCCCGAGAAAGCCCCGGATCTGTTTCCGGAAGCAACCCTGTTTGTGTCCGTTTCAGTAGTGGACGATCAAAACAGGAAAATAGAAATACTCCCAAAATAAGCTAACTTTGTTTACCGCAGTTGTGCAGCTATTCGAGGCGTCTTTCGCAGCTATTCGGGGCGTCCTTCGCCTCGAATCCTTATTCTATCGCCTAAGGCGATAAATGAAAAGACCGGGTTGCTGTGCATTCAACCGGATCATTTTTTAGTATACATCTTTTATGAGTAAGATAAAGGCCATAGTGAGCACCTCGTTCAGTTATGAAACCCAGGCTGAAACGCTGGATATCCGTATAAAAGGCGGTGGCCTTACGATCGGCATCACTAAAGAAATTGCTTTTCAGGAAAACCGGGTGTCTCTTACGCCGGATGCGGTTGCCGTTCTGGTAAGTAACGGTCACACAGTAATGGTAGAGCACAATGCAGGAGATGCGGCTCACTATCGCGATGCGGAATACAGCGAAGCCGGGGCCAAAATCGTTTATTCCAGGGAAGATGTGTTTAAGGCGCCCATTCTTTTAAAAAGCGCACCGGTTATAGAAGAAGATCTGCCACTGCTTCAGTTTGGGCAGATCATCATTTCCCCCCTGCACTTATCCGTTTTGCAAAGGGAAGTGCTGCACGCCATGATGCAAAAAAAAATTACGGCACTTTCTTTTGAGAACCTGAAGGACGATACCGACAATTATCCCATCGTGCGCAGCATGAGTGAGATCGCCGGGAGTGCTGTGATGCTCATCGCGGCACAATACCTGAGTTCTGCAAATTATGGAAAGGGGGTATTGTTGGGAGGGATCACGGGTATTGCACCTACCAAAGTGGTTATCATTGGTGCAGGCATTGTAGGGGAATATGCGGCCCGCGCGGCACTGGCATTAGGAGCTTCTGTAAAATTATTTGATAGTAATATTTCCCGTTTAAAGCGATTGGAAAATACCATTGGTCACCGGTTGTGGACCTCGGTACTGGAGCCTAAACTGCTGGCTAAACAATTAAAAACCTGCGAAGTGGCGGTGGGGGCGCTGGCCAATGAATCGGGCAGAAGTCCGCTTGTGGTTACGGAGGAAATGGTAAGCGGCATGCGCCAGGGCTCGGTGATCATTGATGCTACTATTGACCGGGGCGGCTGCTTTGAAACTTCAGAGGTTACTTCTCATGAAAGTCCGATCTTTTTGAAATACGGCGTTATCCATTATTGTGTGCCCAATATTCCTTCGGGCTTTGCACGTACCGCCTCGCAGGCCATCAGTAATGTATTAACCCCCCTGCTGGTTGAAGCCGGCGACGAAGGCGGTATTGAAAAGCTGGTATGGCACCAGCTGCACCTCCGGAACGGTATTTACCTGTTCCGCGGGCACCTCACCAATTTTTATTTAAGTCAGCGGTTTGACCTGAAATATACGGATCTGAACCTGCTGATTGCTAGTCAGCGATAACAGATCTATAAGGTTTCCTAAAACCTTATAGGTCTTTACGCTAACTTTGCCGGCTAATGCTAGACAAAAAGAATGTAATACAGGGAACGGAAACCGCTGTTATTGTTGGGGTGGTTACCAAAGAGCAAACTGAGCAACAGGTAAACGAATATCTGGATGAACTGGCGTTTCTGGCGGAAACCGCCGGCGCGGAAACCAAAAAAAGATTTATTCAAAAACTGGCGCATCCGGACACGCGCACTTTCGTAGGGAAAGGAAAGCTGGAAGAGATCAATCAATATATCAAAACGCATGGAATTAACCTGGTGATCTTTGATGATGAGCTTACCGGAGCGCAACTCAATAATATTGAAAAGGTCATCAACACTAAAACCATCGACCGCTCGGATCTTATCCTGGATATTTTCGCCCGCAGGGCAAAAACCGCAGAGGCAAAGGCACAGGTAGAACTGGCGCAATACCAATATATTTTGCCACGCTTACGCGGGATGTGGAAACACCTGGAACGCCTCGGGGGCGGTATTGGCACAAGAGGCCCTGGGGAAACGGAGATCGAGACGGACCGTCGTATCGTTCGTGAAAAAATCTCTTTGCTGCGTAACCGTTTAAAAGAAATAGACAAACAATCAGCAACCCAGCGAAAGAACCGTGGCGAATTTATACGTGTGGCATTGGTGGGCTATACCAACGTGGGCAAAAGCACGCTGATGAATCTGCTGAGCAAGCGGGATGTGTTTGCCGAAAACAAATTATTCGCCACGCTGGATACAACTACCAGCAAAGTGGTTTTTGAGAACACGCCTTTTCTTTTGAGCGATACGGTAGGGTTTATCCGCAAGTTGCCGCATCACCTGATCGAGAGTTTTAAAAGCACGCTGGACGAAGTACGGGAATCGGATATACTGATCCACGTCATTGATATTTCGCATCCGCAATATGAAGACCAGATGGCGGTAGTGAACAAAACCCTGCAGGAGCTGAAAGCCGGCGATAAACCCGTGATCACGGTGTTTAATAAAATGGACCTTTACGAGAAAAATACTTTTGATGAGTGGCTGGGCGCCGATACCAAAAAAGAGATCCTTCAGGATCTGTACGACCGGTGGAACAATGAAACCGGTGGGAACGCTGTGTTTGTGTCAGCAACAGAACGGAGAAATGTAGAAGGTCTGCGATCCACCATTTTAAATAAAGTGAAGGAATTATACCAGGTGCGGTATCCATATAAGACAATGTTTTATTAGGAGTATCAACGCTTAATTACGGAAGCGACGACATACAGTCGCGCCGTTCTTCAACAAACAATCCTTCAACTACAACGCTTCATCTCGACTAGAGGATTTGTGTGCACAAAATCCATGAATGGGGTGACATAGTAACTTTGAAGAAGCAGACTACAGCGGCGGTGCTGGCTGCAAAAAGTATTGTTAGTATAAGGAAGTTTAATTTCATGGTTGTGTTTGAAATGATTGTTGCCATGACTTATGATTTATACGTCCTGGCCGGAAAGCTGTGGAACATATGTGACCTGCGCGACGGAGAGCTGAAATTGGGGGTTAGTTTTCTTCTACTTTAATACCAGTTTGGTAACTGTTTTTGTGTAGGTGTCTCCAACTCCGTTCACGCCCTTTCCTGCAAAAATGAATTCATTGTTATTGGAATACAGCATGCCTCCGGATACATCATACAACGGGGAAACAACTTCCCTGAGCTTTTCCGTGGCCGGATCGAACTCCCAGTTTTTAACCCTGGTATAACCATAACCCACTCCCCCGGCAAATCTTTCCCAACAGTCGAAAATATATCCTTTGCCATTGTAACTAAAACAGGTCGAACTGGTAAAGGGATATGGGCCGGCCCCGGGCCCCGGAGACCTGATCAGCCTCCAGGAGTCATTTGGGATATCATATTCCCAGATCTCATTTGTAAATAAGTAACTGTCATAATTGCTTTCCAGCCAGCCGCCAGCCATATAGGCTTTATTGCCGATAACAAAGCTTCCGGCTTGCGTCCGGCTTCGGCCGGGAAAATCCCTTAGTCGCGTCCATTGGCCATTGGCGGTGTTATATTTCCAGAATTGATTTCTGAAATACTGGGTGTAATATCCGTCGGAAGTGAAAATATCTTTTCCCGAGGTTCCCGTACCAAAATATATAGAGCCATTATATTGAAACGCATAGGTTTGGCTGCGAACGCCTTCCGGAATGGAGTCCCTTTTGATCCAATCGTTATTTGAAAAATCGTATTCCAATACATTCGCCAGCGGCGACCTGGGCTTAAAAAGCTGAGGCGGTAAATCCGGGTCGTCATACGCGCCGCTGATCACCAAAAACCGGTCGCCCACGGGCTGAACAAGTGGAGTGGTGAATTTCATAGCGTGCTTAGGAGCAATAAATTTCCATTCATTTGTTGCGGGATTATATTCTCTGATCTCATTAAAACTCACAGTTTCGCCGGAGGCGCCAAGATACCATTGCGAATAGGCGCCTCCAACCAGGTACCCTTTTCCCTTAAATGGAACAGCCGAAAAGCTTTGTATATTATTGTCCGCATTTGTATTGGGGTTTACCTGAACCTCATAAGCGCCGAGAGAGAACCATTTCCCGAAATAGATATAACAGAAATCATTTGTTTCAAGTCCCAGACTTGAAATTTTAATTCTTCTGCTGCCTGAAGCAATCGTTTCCGGAATTTTAAAAAATATCGTGTTCTCCTGCCGTCCGGTAACCTTACACTCAGTTGTATCAATCCATACCCGCACCTCTGGTTTACTATTTCCTTTTGAATTGATGCGGATGGCATTAAGTTCTGAAGGGCTGCAATAGCTGTAGCTTGCGGAGCCGGTTGGGTAATCAATTTTAAGACTACCTGTTTTTATGATTTCTTCCATGCTAAAAGCAGAGTCCTTTCCATTGTTAACAAATAATTTTACTGAATAGGTTGTATTTCCTTTCAGACCGTCAATAATTGTTTTGTCAGAAACATTGGCCGCGGCGTCTTTACCAAGAATAAGCACTTTTTTGCCTGCATTTGCATCGTCAGCCGGTTCTATAATCAGTCCATAGGAATTCAGTGATCCGCTTTTACTAAGGTCGACGGAATAGGAAATCTGAAAAACATTTAAATCTGTTTGAGTAACCTGGCTGATCCCGAGTTTTGAATTGGGGAGAAGATTGGGAAGCTCTTTTTTCTCCTGGGTTTTAGAGCAGGAAAAACCAAGCAGGCAGATGATGAACAGCAAAGGCAAGCATGTTAGTTTAAACATAAGTTTAAGTTTTGTAAAGGAAGCCAAATTTAAAAAATAAATCTAAAACGACATCAGCGATTTTTTTGATTCCAAGTTTCGCGATGCTGGTGCCCACGCGGCTATTCTCCGCTTAATACAAAAACACTCACATCGGTCTCCGTATTATTAAGAATAATAGCAGTATTCCACTGCTGTGTTGTTTTTGGAAGCAACGTTGTAATGAAGGGCTTTGCTACCAGCCGCTGCGGCGTGCTGATGATGATGGTAACTTTATGTTGCCAAAAATGGTTAATTACTTTTTTAAGCTCCACAAATACGGCGGGTTCATAATTTACATCGCTGAGCAAAACCACATCGGGCAAAGGCCGGGTTACGGCATCCCGCCAATCTAGGGCTATGGCAGTTACATTTTTCAGCTGTAATTGCTCCGCTGATTTTTTTATATAATCTGTGGCAAGGGCTTCTTTATCACTGATGGTTGCGTGTTGGGCGAAGGCGGCAGCATATAGGCCGGGCAAACCCAGGCCGGCCGCCAGTTCCAGCACTTGCTTGTTGGTAATATATTGAGGGTGCTGCTGTAAAAACACGCACAACCCTATTGCTGCGGGCCATACCTGCGCCCAGTAGGCTGCGTTTTTATTGCGCTGGTAGGTTTGTTGTACGAACTCGGGAGCGGGCATGCAAATTTCCAGCTTGTGATTGCCTATTACAAAGGCTTTTGATATAACGGGAAGCTGCATGTGGGGTGATTAAAGCGGTAAATATAAAGCAGCAGCTTGATATTTTGGCGGTCAGTTGATTCTTATTGAGGTGCTGAAGAGTGCGATCCCGCCTTCAGCGGGACAGGCTCCACGCAGCTGCTACTTGCACTGCTGCCCGGACAATAATTACTGTGTATTCATTACAGCACATACTCCAATAAAAAAGCGGGCCTTTTAAAAGCCCGCCTGGTATAGAAAGTTTGGCTCTGTTATGAATTATTGCCCGGAGTCTTTTTGTGTTTCAACAGCGTTCTGAACATCGGTGCTTAAGCTGGAAAGCAGGTTGTAGCCAGTGGCAGTTTCAATATCCCGCACAGTGGTGATATATTGTTTCCAGTCGGCACTTACGGTACTGGTGTTGGGCGTATTTACAGCCAGCACCCGCGTGGTGGCGCTTACCCTTGAAAGATCGTTGTTGCCGTTATCGAGGAATACGACCACCTTCCATACATTGGTGGGTACGGTGATGTTACCATTGCTGATCGTGCCGGCATTGCCATAGCTGCCCATAATAACGTAAGCCTCTTTGCCCGCCGTTACCTGTGTGCGGATGTACTGCTCCAGGTTGTTCCAGGTTTGCTGGTTGTTTTGCGGCGTTTGAGGGATCATGTTGGTCATCAGGAACGTTGAAGAGTTGGCGGCTACACTGCTGGTACGGTCGGCACTGGGACAGTTGTGGCCGCGGTCGTACCCCGAACCGGTGTAGGAGCTGGATTGCACTTTGTACCACGAGCTGTTGAGCCCGGCCCAGGAGGCAAAATCATTCTGGCGATCGGCCACGCCGGTAATATTGGTGGCATCCAGGTGCCAGGAAACCCAATTGGGAGTGGCCCTTGAACTGGAGTAAGATTCGATATAATAAAATTGGTTGATGAGGTAATTATTGGCCATGCTGAGCACTGAATCTGCACCGGAGGGGTTGCCGAAAAGCAGGTTGGAATTATCGCCCAAAGCGGGCGGCGCATCCGAACCCGGTATCACATATCGCCCGGCTGCAGGAACCGTGCTATCGCCGGTGGGTAAGGTATCCGTTACATTTTTAAAACCGGGATTATTGGAGGCACCGGTAAAAATAATATTATCGATATTGATGCGGGTAGTGCCGGTTTTAATGATACGCACCTGCACGGGATCGGTACTGGTAATAAGAAAACTATCTAACTGGAAGGTTTTGCTGCTTACCGTAACGGGGCTGCCTACGTTTGTAAACGTTTGCCCGTCGGTACTGGTCTGGAAATTCCAGGTAGAGTGACCATCGGTTCCATAAGTAGCAGAGCTTACATACACTTTTTTTAACCCGGTAATTTTGAAGTTGGTGGTAATGCTTCCGTTGCGCAGGCGTACGGACCAGGAGCTGTCTTTAGTGTCGGCTGCGGTGTTTCCGATAAGGGCATCATTGAAGGACCAGCTGCCGGTCCGGAGGTCTACATCGGCAAGGGCATAGGCAGCCTTGCGGCCCGATTCAAAGCTTTCCGTAACGGAGTAGCTGCTGTCTTTAGCCGGCGGCGGAACGTCAATAGGTGGTATTTTGGCGCAGCTGTAGGCGCCTACCAGTACAAGTAGTGTTAAGAGGTAATTTATGTGTTTCATAATTAAAGGGGGAGTTTACGATTCTATGGAGGTTGTTTTTACACCGGCAACGGTTTGGTCCGGTAAAAAGCCGAGGATATAAATGGGCACCTGCACGCCGGTTGCTACCCGGTACACCTGAAGGTGGGAAAGCTGGCTGTTTAAAAATGCATAAAGGGTTTTTATTTTTTGCAGATTGGCCACAATGGGAGCATCGCCGGGGTCTGCGCTGCGTTCGAGCTGGGTCATCAACTGTTCGGGAGCAATGGTTTTCACCTGTGCGGCTGGAGTACCGGAATGCGCTGCTACAGCGGCTGGAATGGCGGCTGCATCCAGCAAACCCAGGTTTTGGGGTTCAAACGGGTATTCTGATTCGCTGATAAAAAGGACGCCCTGGACTTGTGTTTGCAATTGGGTTAAAAAGTTGGATGTATTCATGCGGCGAAAGTAATTAAATAGCCGCTTTTTGTTATATGTTAACAAAAAGATAATGGGGGCTGGGGCGTTGTTTTGGTCGCAAATGATCGTGAATTAGTTTTCATCATATTTGTTGGGATTTCTCCTCATCCGCCTTTGGCGGACTCATCGAAATGACGATGCCCTGAGTATTCGCGTTCAACGATTTACGGTAGTTGTCGTTAACGGTCTAATAAACCGAAATTGTTGTAGTTGGCTTTAGCTGTTAAATCAGGAAATAAACCTCAACGTGAAATTCACGGCCGATCCCGGCCAACAAATCTTCCCTTTCCTGATAAAAAGTCAATAGCACGGATGATATTTTTATCAACACTGGTTTCCGTTTTTAAAGAAGCAATGTAACGCACGATCTCAAACTGTTTTGAGGGAGCCAGGTTATTAAATATCTTTTGGGCTTCGGGATGCTCGTTAAGAGCTTTTACCAGTTTTGGATGGGGGGCAATCGTTCGTTCTTCCGGGTCAAAAGCAATGGTGATTTCGATGGTTTCGCCGATTCGTTTCGGGGAGTTTTTCAGCATGATGGTGTTGATGTACAAGCGCCATTCGCCGCTGTATTTTACAAGGGTCTGCCGGAAAGCGTTTCCGTTCACGGTGCCGCGAACCTGAATGTGCCCTTTTTCTTTCGCTGCCTGTTTGAAAATACTTTTTAAAACCGGTTCCGGCAAAAAAACAAAAGGGTTAATGCCGATGATCATTATTATTGCCTTAAATCGCTTCATTGCCTTTTAAATAATCTTTTATGTTAGATGAGTTTTATCCCCTTGGCAATGCCAGCTTAAAAGTAGTGCCTTGCCCGGGATTGCTTTCTGCCAAAAGGGTTCCGTTCATGAGTTTGGTCATTTCGTGGCAAATGATCAAAGCCAACCCGGCGCCTTTTGAAATATTGCTGCTGGTAAAATCATTGTTTTGAAGAGAGAAAAGGGCCGTCAATTTTCCCTGCTCCATACCCGGTCCGCTGTCGGTTATTGAAATGACTACCTCCTGCTCTTGTGGAGTGATTGTAGCACTGATAACACTATCCTGCGGCGCATACTGTGTGGCATTGCTTAACAGGTTTCTAAGAATGAACGTCAGCATTACCTTATCTGCGGCTACTGTACCTGAAGCAGTGTCTGTTATCTCCAGCCGTAAGCCTTTTTCTTTTTGTTTGGATGCAAAAAAAGCATTGGCTTCCAACAGTATTTCATGCACGGGCAAGCTCCGCGGAGCGTATTTGAAATCTTCCCGTTTTGATTTAATCCAATTCAGTAATCCGTCCATAAACTGAATACCCCGCGCCGACACCTCGTTCAGCTGGTGCAATACTGCCCGCAACTCTTCCTGCGAAAGAGATTCATCGGCTTCCATAACTGTGGACAGCGTGATGATGGACGCAAAGGGCTGACGGATGTCGTGGGCCATTACGCCCAGCAACATGTTATTAAACTCATCCCAGGATTGCAGCTGCTGATTGTGCTGTTGCAGCGTATTGCTGAGCTGCTGCTGAACAGTGGCTGACTGATGCGACTTTTTATAAAGCCAGAAAATGGCGATAAATGCAATAAGCAAAACAACAAGCAAGATGGCAGAGATAATAATGATACGGATTTCGGCTGCCGACCGGTTTTGCGCCAGTTGCAGGTTTTTTTCCCGCAGCACGTAATTGGTATAAGTATAGCCTGATTTTTTAAGATATTCCTGCTGCCTTTCTTTCTCCTCCGAAATGAGGGAAGCATATTTATACGCATTTTTATAATCGTCAGAATCCGCATAAAATTGCTTGAGGCTCTCCAGAGCAAAAATGATGATAGAGTGATTTTTATTCAGTTGTGCCCGGAAAAGGGCCTGGTTGTTATAAAATAAGGCTTTGTTTTTGTTCCCCTTTTGGGCAAATGCACCCGCCAGTGCAGTATAAACCTGAGGTAGCAAATAGTTTGACTCATCGGCTTCCAGCACCCTTGCAAAGTCTTCCAGCTGCGCTATGCTCTTATCAGATTTTGTGGTGTTTAAATCGGTTGTCAGCCGGAGAAACGTGAGATACCGCAATAGTAGTGTATCCTGGTATTTTTGTATGATCTGTTGGGCTATGCCTCTTAATGAATCAGCGCTGGAATAGCTGAGCGTGGTATCGGTCATAGACCAATTGAGCAATATCACCGCCCGGATTGAATCTCTTTGTAACGACCGGGTTATATCATTGGCCTGCCTGAGCAGCCGTGTAGCGGTACCCAGATCATTATCGGATTGAGAAAGAACGGCAAGATTATTATACAGTTGTCCGATGTTTGCAGTATCCTGCAGCTGCTGGTATAATTGCAGGGATTGATTATAATACCGGGTAGCCAGGTATCGGTTGGTGGAGGAATAATAGATGCCTAACACATTAAGCGAACCCGCAATACCCGGGGGATAATGGATCCTTTTGGCGATATCATTTGCTTTTTTGCCATAATAATAACAGGAATCCCAGGTTTTTTGATAATAGAGCAACCCCAGTTTGTTCAGGGCATCTACATACGCTGTGCTGTCTTTTATAAATGGCAGGCGTTCCTGCAGGTTGCGAATAGCAGCCAATTGAGCTGTCGCATTTAGACTGATGATAAAAAAGACGGTATATAGAAATAGTTTATAAGGGTATGATCTGTTGTTCATGTTGTTGAATAGTTTCAATCTGTCCGGGTGTGCGAACCAAGGCCGTAATTATTGGTAAAATTACAAAGCCGGAAAATAAGTTCAAAGCCTAAGTTAACTGAATCGGGGATTGGATGACCGGTTTACTGACGGATCGTTATTGACATATCCCCTTAAATGGTGCGAAACTACGAGGGTGATTGCTTTCCCTCGCGTCCTGGCCTTTGCGATTCATTATTTAGGATACGGGACGTACGTACACTCGAGAATTATTTTGTACCTTTTAGCCATTAAAATAATAACCTATGCAAATTATTCGCAGTATTCAAAACCGTATTTATGAGGTCAGGGGTGAGCGAGTGATGCTGGATTTTGATCTGGCCGCCCTCTATGAGGTAGAAACCCGGGTGCTCAACCAGGCCGTCAAAAGAAATAGTAAACGATTTCCGGCTGACTTTATGTTTCAGCTTTCGTTGGAAGAATTCGATAGGCTGAAGTCGCAGATCGAAGCGGTAAGTCATGGATCACAAGGACTTATGAATATGTCATCACAATCTGTGATGACATATTCCGAAAAGCGCCCCAGATCCGCGCTGCCGTATACTTTTACTGAACAGGGTATAGCTATGCTTAGTGGTATCTTAAACAGCGATAAAGCAATCCAGATGAACATTTCCATTATGCGGGCATTTGTGGAAATACGGCGTATCATTTTACAGCAAGGCGATATGCAGAACCAGCTGCGGCAAATTCAGCAGCGCATCAATGAGCACGATGTTCAGCTATCTTCCATTTATGATGCCATTGAGAATTTGCTGGATGAAAAGGCTGCGCAACGAAAATGGAATGAGCGGGAGCGAATTGGGTTTTAAGAAGCTAAAATTGTTTAAACAACATCGCTGCAGACTACACATGCAGCGTATCTTTCAAATAATGAATACTGGTGGTAATGCTGGCAAAGGGATCTTTGGGCATATCATGTTCTACAAAGTAATGCTTCAGTCCCGCGGTTTTTGCGTTCTCAAAAATCCGTTTAAAATCAACCACGCCTTCTCCTGCAGGGGCAGGTCCCTGCCGGTTTTTATCCAGATCTTTCACATGCCAGAGCGGGAAACGGCCGGGATGTTTTTTAAATAATTCCACAGGATCAATTCCGGCTTTGGTAACCCAACAGAGATCCAGTTCCATTTTTATATCCGGACTTAACTGGGACAGGAAAAGGTCATAAGGCATCTTGCCGCCCACTGCTTTAAACTCCCTGTCATGATTATGATAGCAAAGCGTAATGCCCGCCTTTTTACAGGCTTCTGCGGTCTTGTTTAAGGTTTCAATTGATTTTTGTATTTCCTCCGATGTGTCGATGGGTGTGCTGGCGCATACCAGGAAGGGGATGCCGGCATCTACAACATCATTGACGATCTCCTGCATGTTCTCCCGGAGATTCTTCATAGGTGGGATCTTGATCGGGTTTCCACTGGCATCTGTAGGCATTTTTGCGCCTGCGGGCAATTTAAAAGGGGCACCCAGCGCATGATGCGATTTCCAGGCCATGCCCTGGTCCGTCACCATTTTTGAGAATGCTTTGGCACTTAGCCCGTAAAATCCTCCTTTTTTAGAAAAGGCCGATTCAATTTCTTTATAGCCGATGGCGGCTACTTTTTTCAACGTGCCTTCCACATCAGCATCAATGATATTAAATAAGGTAAAAAGCTGCAGGCCCGGAGGGGGGTAGGCCTGTTTTGCAAAAACGGAAGCAAAGGATCTGGGTTGTAACAGGATGCTGCCGGCGGCAAGCATGCCTGCGGAACGGATAAATTTTTTTCTATTGATCATATAGTTTTTTTTGTGCAATCGCTGAACGTCAGGAGCAGTCCGCTTTTCAGGCGAATCTTTCCTGATCCACCTTTAAACGGCAACGCTGCGCCCGATCTGTAATTTACAACTTTTTGTGATTAAAAAAAACGGCAGCAATAAAAATCAACTATCGCATATTAACAGGCGGCTGTTCTAAAGAAGGGCTGAATCTTTTTGCCTGCACTTTATCATATTCAGCAACGTAGATGGGGTTTTCCGTACTCATTAGGCGGTCCCAGATCCGGAAGTAGAGGCCGTAGTTGCCTTTAAATTTACTGTGGTGCAGGTTGTGGTAAACGGAAGTGGTGATGATCCCGAATAGCCAGCTGTATCTGAATTTTTTGGGCATCACCTCGTAGCCCAAATGGCCGTAAACGTTGATGAGAAAAGCCGCGGTGGTGAATAAAAATATTGCAGTAAGATGTATGGGAATGGTGAAAGCGATCACAAATAATACGCCCCCTTCGGTAACGGCTTCAAGAACGTGAAAACTATAAGAAGTCCAGGGCGAGGGGTTGGTGCTTTTATGATGGGTGCGATGTATTAGTTTAAATAACTTTTTATGATGCAGTACCCGATGCATCCAGTAAAAATAAGTATCGTGAATGATGAGGCTTATTACAACCGACAAGGCCAGGTACCAAACCGGAAAATCATTAATATGATCATACACCCGGGAATGCTGTTTCAATGGCGTTAACAGCAACAGGCAGGCGGCTGCCGTAATGACGATGGAGGTTTGTGCAGAATGCCCGATCTCCCTGAAGAAATCTTTTTTACCAGCCAGCCGTTTTTGTATTTTCATTCGCGCCGCTTTGAATGGGAACAGCAGGTAAAAAAACACAAAGGCCCCGCCTGCAACCAGGAAATACCGCGTTAATGTGGTTCCCAAAATTCTTGTTGCTATTGCTGTACCGGCATTCATATTGGAGGTTTAATTCACCTCAAAGTTAAAATCGTTCTGCATCTTACTGGTTAACAAAAGATAATTTCAGGACGGGTTTCGTTTTCCTTTGTTGTACATTCTTTTCTTGATCCGGCTCAACGAAACGGGTGTTACCCCCAGGATGGAAGCAATGTATTTGTCCGGAACCCTGCGCACTATGGTGCCGCGGGTATTGATCAGCTCCTGGTAGCGCCCTTCGGGCGTCAGTAATACAAATGTCTCAACAAGCCGTAACGTGTCTGCCAGCATTTTTAACAAAAAATGACTGCGCACGGCTTCAAGTCCGGGATATATTTTAAGCAGCTCTTCCAGTTTAGCGTAGTCTATTTCAAAAACGGTGGTGGGTTCCAAAGCGCGATACCGAAATCTTGAAGGACGGTGATAGATAATAGTATCATGGGAAGCGATCGTATGCCCTTCCCACCGGAGAAACAGGGTAGCTTCATCACCGTTATCTTTAATAAAGTAAGTGCGTAACAGGCCCTTTTCAATAAAGGCAATTTTTTTATGGGTATCACCTTCTTTGATGTACAATGCGCCCGGCGGAAGGTGCACCGGCGTTATAAATTGAAGCAGGGGGGCTAAAGCGGCCGAAGGCACAATCCCGGTAAGTTCCTGTATTAATTTCTGATATACATTATTGGGAGCAGGCAAAAGCGTACGGGATTTTGATTAAAAAGTTGGTGGTTATATATAAAGTTATATGAATGTATAGTAAAGGCCCAAATTTTTTATAAAGACATATAGGATGCGACCGTTGATTTTACCGGGATGCCAGACGGGCTTTTTGCAGCGTTCGGGTAATAAGGGCTTCAACCACACCGGGCCGGGTATCCTTTATTTGCCGGCCGTTTAGGAAAACAGCGGGCGTACCGGTAATGCCGAGGCTGTTGCCTTCCTGTATGTTTTTTTGAAGGATTGCGGATGCGGTATCACTGTTGCGGAATGCATTAAAAAGATCGGGCTGTAATCCACATTTTTGGGCAGCGTTGGTAATATCTTGCTGGCGAAACAAGACATCGTGGTATTCCCAGAATTTTCCCTGTCGGGAAGCGGCTAGGGAGGCTTTTGCAGCTTCGCAGGAATGTGGATGAATGTTTGTTGTGATGTAGGGATTACAGTTTGTGCATAGTGGATATTGCTTAAATACGACATAACAAACACTGTTAAAATATTTGAGCACGCTGTCTGTTTCTGCGGAAAAGCGGTAGCAGGCCGGGCAATTAAAATCGCTGAAAACAACCAGGGCTAGTTTTCCTGTGGTATCAGCTGACAAAGGATCCCCGGCGTCCACGGGAATGATCCGTTGGGGCTGCGCATCATAGTCGGCAAAGGCCTGTTTTAAATTTACCCTTTGCGCGTTGTCTGCTGCCAGGGTATAAGCTTTTAGTCCATAAAAAGCGGAAAGAATAAAAACCCCGCTGATCAAAAAACTACTGCTTTGCCATAGCAGGGCCGACCCGGCTTTTTTTCGCGGCGCGTTTCGGGTTGTACTAATGAATTGCCTGAATCCGTAACGATGCTGCCTTGCAAAAAGAAAAAATAGGGCAAAGTTACAGAGATGGACTGTAAGACATAACGGGCAAAACAGAGACGGATGCACGATCATAGCCCCGATTAAAAAAACACCGGTGAGCAGGCCTATGCCGGTGAGCAGAAAAATGAATGTATGGGTGCTTTTTTTCAGAGAAGCGCCAAATAGCGGCGGCATGAGCAACAACAAAAGAATCGCCAAATAATACAGCAAGCCCCAGCCTCCCAGGGGCAGGCCCCACAATTGTGACAAGCTTCCGGACAATGCACCGCTGCAACTGGAATGGAACAGGGCGGAACAAATATCTGGCCCCTTTATATAAAGATGCTTATAAAACAGGTAGCCGGACAGCAATGCTGCCAGCACAAACACAACAACGGTTGCTGTTTTGATCGGGATCCGTTTCATCGTTTACATAAGAAAATAGGCAATAAAGGGCACTGTAAAATACAATGCCCTTCCAATAGTGTAGCCCGTTTTTTTTGTCTTAATGCACATGGCAAATAAGAGTAGCCTCACCGCTGGCGCTCACAGTCTCATGCCAGTCTTTTGTGAAAACTCCTAATGCGTTGCAGGGAACTCCTTTATTTTCTGCATTAAACATAACCTCGCTTCCCATAGGATTAGCCAGGCCTGAGGCCTTGCATACCACATTCCTGTTGTCGCTATGGGTAATTACGGCATTGCCGCTACCCATGGCATCCACTAAATGCCCGGCTCCATTATAAAGCCAGCAATTAAAATCTGTAATGTGTACTGCTGCGTTGTCGGATGCAGCTTTCCAGCTGATAACGAAAGTGGCAACAGCCAGCACTGCCGCCAATAGAATACTTCTCTTTTTCATTGTAAAAATTTTTGGAGTGAAAAAAGTGAAATGAAACAACCGATGTCCGGCAGTTGTTTTGGCTCTTTTCCGGGCAAACACCAATAATATTTAAAGTGAAGTTAATATGTTCGGACGGCCGTATCCAAATTTAGGGGGTCGCCAATTTGGGGGATGCGCGGAAGCGTCCCGTTTAGCGGTCGGTGCAGGTTAGCTTTTCAAATGAGATCCCGGTGTTTTTGATTTGAGCGCATTTGAACCAGTCGTTTTTATAGGTGTAATTTATAAACCATATTGATCAATCAAATAGATCAATGCCGCAATATTCACTGCGCCCAGTTCCAGCTCCCGTTTATTTACGGCTTCAAATACATCATTACGGGCGTGGTGCAGGTCGAAGTAGCGCTGGGAATCGGGCAGCAATTCACTCATGGGTGTCTTTAATTTTTCGTGAAGGGCGCTGATGTCGCTGCCACCGCCGCCCGCGCTGATCTCGCCGGCGCCGTAAGGTTCCAGCAAAGGCGCCCAGCTTTTTAATTTTTTAAGCTGCGCTTCAGGCCCCGTAAACCCAAACCCGCGCGGGGTAAATCCTCCGGCATCGGTTTCCAGCGCAAATAAATGTTTTTCGTTATTTTTTATTGCCGCATCGGCGTAAGCGGCCCCGCCCCGGGTCCCGTTTTCTTCGTTGGCAAATAATACAAAACGCAGGGTGTGTTTGGGCTGGTAGCCCAGGGCTTTTAAGGCACGTAGCACCTCGATGGTTTGAACGATCCCTGCTCCGTCATCCTGCGCCCCTTCATTCACATCCCAGCTGTCCAGGTGGCCGCCAATGGTAATGTATTCATCAGGGAACTGGCTGCCTTTTAATTCACCAACGATATTGTGCCCTTTTACATCCGGTAAAAAATGAGCCATTGTCTTTAAAGTAACGGTACTATTTTTTTGCCCGGCCAGCCAATCGGCGTCTTTAAGTCCGATAGCTACCGCAGGTATTTTTTTATAAGCAGAATCATAACGCATCGCGCCGGTATGCGGGTTGTTGTCGGTGCTGTGGCTCATACTGCGAACGATTACGGCCACGGCTCCGTATTTAGCCGCTGCGGAAGCCCCCATGACCCGGTATTTGACCGCATCGGCATAAGCTGCGAACGTGCGTACGAATTTGGGATTGAAATGATAATTATAAAAAACGATCCGGCCTTTTACCTGGTCCTTTTTCTGCTCCAGTTCTTCAAAGGAATTTACGAGCAGCACGGGAGCGCTCACGCCTTTTTCCCCGGTGCCCAGGGAATTACCCAGCGCAAGAACATCCAGCTCTTTTTTCGAATGATCGGGAAGCAGGGCCGTGGCCTGGTCTTTACCGCCCCTTACCCAATGGGGTACCATACATTCCTGTTTAAAAGTGTGCTGACTGCCGCTTTGTTGTAACAGGTTATAGCCCCAATCCTCCGCTTTATACATCTGCGGGGATCCTGCCAGGCGCCCGCCGATGGTTTTGGTGAGGGTTCTTAAATTGTCGTAGGCTTTCCCGTTTACGAGCACTTCATCGGCCATTTTTCGTATAAATGCCTCGTCAGTTGTTTGGGCCGCCAGGCCGGATACTAAAAATAAACCGCCAATTAAAAACAATTTTCTCCTCATGCTGTTATTTCTTTCCGGTAAAGTTAACGGATTCATAGTACTTGTAATGAATTCATAACCACGCCAAATGAGTAATTATCAAAGCAAAACATATCTTTGGGTATGCGAATAGGAATCGTATGTTATCCCACCTATGGTGGAAGCGGTGTGCTGGCAACCGAATTAGGAAAAGCGCTGGCGGAAAAAGGGCATCAGGTCCATTTTATTACGTATCAGCAGCCTGTGCGTTTAAATGGGTTTATTCCCAATATTTATTACCATGAAGTGCAGGTGCCCAAGTACCCGTTGTTTGATTTTCCGCCTTACGAAACGGCCCTGGCCAGTACGATGGTGGATGTCATAAAAAATTATAACCTCAACCTGCTGCATGTGCATTATGCTATTCCACATGCCTCTGCGGCTTATATGGCAAAGCAGATCCTGGAAAAAGAAGGGATACAGATACCGGTGGTTACCACCCTGCACGGAACGGATATTACGCTGGTGGGACGTGATAAGACCTATGCTCCGGTGGTGGCTTTTTCCATTAACCAGAGCGATGTGATCACGGCGGTGTCCAATAACCTGCGGGAAGAGACCTATCGGAATTTTGACATCAGGAAGGAGATAGAGGTCGTTTATAATTTTATCGATGTTACCCGGTTTAACCGCAAGCCCCTGGATGCTTTTAAAAAGGTACTGGCGCCGAACGGCGAACGTATTCTGTTGCATGCCTCTAATTTCCGTAAAATAAAACGGGTGCAGGACGTAGTAAAAGTGTTTTACAACGTGCAGAAAAAGATCCCTGCAAAACTTTTATTTGTGGGCGATGGCCCTGAGCGCCAAACGGCAGAAGAGCAGGGCCGGGAGCTGGGCATTTTTGACCAGCTGGTGTTTGTAGGCAAACAGGAGCAGATGGAGGAGATATTTGCCGTGGCCGATCTGTTCTTGCTGACCTCAGAATATGAAAGCTTTGGATTGGCTGCACTGGAAGCGATGGCTTCACGGGTGCCGGTAATTTCTACCAATGCCGGTGGACTGGCAGAAGTAAATGTGGAAGGGGTAACGGGTTTCCTGGCAAATGTGGGGGATATTGAAACCATGAGTGAAAAAGCCCTTTACATTCTAAAGGATGATGCTACACTGGAAAAATTTAAGGAGCAGGCTTTTGAGCACGCCCAGCAGTTTAATATTGATATGATCATTCCTCAGTATGAGGCTATTTACAGAAGGTTTTGCAAGGATTGTTAGAGCTTTTAATTTCCCGCGGAATGCGCAGAAGGAAAGAATGAGCCGGGAAGACGCAAAGACGGGAAATTTTTTAATTGTTTACCGCCTCCCCGCCTTACCGGCGATTAGATACTTTTTAAAGCCCAATATTATTCTGCATTCAGCAGTTTGCCATATGCCGTATGCACGGCCTCAAAATCAAAAGAAGCAATGGTTTTATCCATCAGGTCTTTTATTTCCTTCGTGCATAAATTCTGGATGCTGCCTTCATGTGGATTTTTGATTTCTGTATGTTCAGGTATTTTATAACTGCCGTCCTCAACTGATTTACCCACCTGAATATAAGCATCCCGGAAGGGAACGCCCTGTAATACCAACTGATTCACCAGGTCTACCGTAAACAGGTATTTGTATTTTTCATCTTTTAAAAGATCGGCTTTTACTTCGATGTTGGACAACATCAAGCCAGCCATTTCAATACAATTCTTCAGCACTTTAAATGCAGGGAACAGGTGTTCCTTCAATAACTGCAGATCGCGGTGATAACCGGAGGGCAGGTTGGTGGTCATCAAAGTAATTTCGTTGGGCAATGCCTTTATACGGTTACAATACGAACGGATCAGTTCAAAAACATCGGGGTTTTTTTTATGCGGCATAATGCTGCTGCCCGTAGTAAGTTCCGGCGGGAAGCTGATGAAACTGAAATTCTGATTCAGGTACAAGGTAGCATCCATACTCATCCTGGACAAGGTGTCTGCAATATTGGCCAATGCCTGTGCCACCACCCGTTCTGCCTTGCCCCGGCCCATTTGTGCATATACTACATTATAGTTTAATGTAGAAAAACCAAGCAATTGGGTTGTAAGCGTACGGTTAATGGGGAAGGAAGAACCGTAGCCTGCCGCAGATCCCAACGGGTTCTTATTGATAATGTCGTAGGCTGCTTTCAGGCTGATTAGGTCGTCCACCAGGCTTTCGGCATAAGCGCCAAACCAAAGACCAAAGGAGGAAGGCATGGCCAGTTGCAGATGTGTATACCCTGGAAACAAGAATGCTTTATATTTTTCGCTTTGCGTTTGCAGCAGCTCAAAAAACGGGAGAATCGCTTTTACGGTTTGTTCAATTTCGCTGCGTAAAAATAATTTCAGGTCCACCAGCACCTGGTCGTTGCGACTGCGGGCGCTGTGTATCTTTTTACCGGCTTCGCCGATCCGTTGCGTAAGCAATACTTCTACCTGGGAGTGGATATCCTCCACATCATCCTGTAATTGAAAATCGCCTTTTTTAATATCGGCATAAATAGAACGCAATGCTTTTTGCAATTCGGTAAGTTCGTCCTTTTTCAGTAAACCCACCGATTCCAGCATTTGAATATGTGCAAGTGACCCCAGCACATCAAAAGGCGCCAGGTACTCATCCATTTCGCGATCCTTACCTACTGTAAAGGATTCTACTTCTTTTAACGAATCCGTATTTTTTTTCCAGAGTTTCATGATTCTGTTTCAGGTTTCAGGTTTCAGGTTTCAGGTTGCAGGTTGCAAGTTCCAAGGTTCAGGTTGCAGGTTACATTCATCCGCTTGTAACCTGTAACCTGCAACTAGATTACTACTCTTCCCACAATCTCAATATAATCCTTAATGCCACCCTCAATTTCATTCAGATAAATAAATTCATCCGCGGTATGACTACGGGCAGAGTCACCAGGCCCCATTTTTAACCCGGGGAAGGGCATCAGGGCCTTGTCGGAGGTTGTTGGGGAACCATACGTGGTTTTTCCCATCTCGATACCCGCCTTTACGATAGGATGCTCCAAAGAAATTGAGGTAGAACGCAGGCGGGTAGAGCGTGGCTTTACCTCGCTGGAAACATTCTTATGGATGGCATCCAGGATGTCTTCAAAACTGTATAATTCATTTACACGCACGTCCACTACGTATTTACACGAAGAAGGTACTACGTTGTGTTGCTTGTTCTCCGTTTCAATAACCGTGCAGGTCATGCGGCTGTCACCCAGCAGGGGAGATACCTTTTCAAATTTATAAGAATGAAACCACTCAATATCTTTAATGGCTTTTACAATAGCATTTTCTCCCTCATTGCGCGCAGCATGGCCCGCTTTACCGTGTGCGGTGCAGTCCAACACCATCAGCCCCCGTTCTGCTACCGCCATCTGGAGCTTTGTCGGCTCTCCCACAATAGCAAAGTCGATCGGCGGCAAAATATTTACAGCAGCCTCAATGCCATTGTAGCCGGAGATCTCTTCTTCGGCACTGGCCACCAGCATGATATTGTATTTTAAATTTTCCTTTTCGTAGTAGTAAACAAAAGTAGCGATCAGCGACACCAGGCAGCCGCCGGCATCGTTACTGCCCAGCCCGTATAGTTTGCCGTCTTTTTCAATCGCTTTGAACGGATCTAATGTGTATTTGGGGTTGGGTTTTACCGTATCGTGGTGCGAGTTCAGCAACAGCGTGGGTTTGGCAGCATCGAAGTACTTATTTTTTGCGATGATATTATTGCCCAACCGCTTGATGGGAACCTGGTGCTGCGCCAGATATGCGATGATGAGTTCCGCGGTATTATCTTCCTCCTTGCTGAAGCTGGGTGTTTCGATCAGTTGTTTTAAAAGCGCTATCGCTTCCCGGTAAAGTTGTTCCTGCATAAAATAAAATTGCTGATTAATAAATCAAAGTGCCTTCGTTATTGTCTGTTGTATTTTTTATAAGATCCCTCGCATCACCAATCAATACCTGGTGCACACCCGCATTGATCGCGTTGAACGCATTGTCGATC
The DNA here is from genome assembly GCA_017744795.1 of Niabella sp. GTDB lineage: Bacteria > Bacteroidota > Bacteroidia > Chitinophagales > Chitinophagaceae > Niabella. The sequence continues at coordinate 32,236 of JAGIAQ010000033.1, forward strand.
TTTGGCAAAATGCCTTCAAATAATTTTTGTTCCTGTTTTAATTGCGTATACAATTCTTTATTCAGCCTGCGGATCACGGTATCGTCATTATTGACATCTTCCAGTACGCCCTTCTTTTCAAAACAATAGATCAGGCGCACTTTATAATGGGCGGATAACGCTACCGCCAATGAGGACGCAATGGTGTCGGCGTTCGTGTTGAGTATATGTCCGTGTGTGTCGTGCGTTAATGGTGCAAATACCGGCGCGATATTGTGTTCGATAAACGAAAGCAAACTTTGAACATTAAACTTTGAACTTTCAACATCGCCTACCCAGCCATAGTCGATGGTTTTCACCGGGCGTTTTTGAGCGGGGATAATATTGGCGTCTGCTCCGGTAAGACCAATGGCATTAGTGCCCAGGGCCTGTAATTGGGCAACGATCTTCTTGTTCACCAATCCGCCGTATACCATGGTAACCAGGTCGATGGTTTCATCGTCTGTGATCCTTCTGCCGTCTATGTAGTTGGATTGAATCCCGAGCTTTTCGCCGATCTTGGTTGCGATCTTTCCACCGCCATGTATGAGTATTTTGGCTCCCTTTATGGCCGAAAAATCTTTTAAAAAGGCGTCCAGGGCGGAAGGGTTATCGATGATATTTCCGCCGATCTTTATGATAAAGAGTTGTTGTAAATCTTCCATTGTGTAGCGTACCGGGTTAAATTTTTTGCAACATCTCGCTCAATACGGCCTGTGCTGCCCAAACGCGGTTACCTGCCTCTTGGGTGACAATGCTGTTCGGACTGTCTAATACTTCATCGCTTAATTCTACATTTCTGCGTACGGGCAGGCAGTGCATCACGCTCGCATTGTTGGTAAGCGCCAGTTTGTCCAGCGTTAACATCCAGGAGGGATCATTATTGTAGATCTTGGCATAATCCGTATAAGTGCTCCAGTTCTTCACATATACATAATCTGCATCCTTCAGCGCCTCATCCTGGTTATGCAAAATCGTAGCGTTTCCAGTAAATTTCGGATCCAGCTCATAATCTTCGGGGTGGGTGATCACGAAATCCACTTCGCCCCAGGCGTTCATCCATTGTGAAAAGCTATTGGCCACGCATTGCGGCAACGGCTTTACATGCGGCGCCCAGGTAAGAACGACTTTGGGTTTCCTGTTCCTGGTTTCTGGTTTCTGGTTTAACGTTTCACGTATGGTGATAACATCTGTTAATGATTGCAGGGGGTGCAGGGTCGCGCTTTCCAAGCTCAGTACCGGTATGCCGGCATATTTAATGAACTGGTTGATATACAATTCGCTGTAATCATCTTCCTTATTGGCCAAAGAGGGAAACGTACGGATGGCCAGGATATCAAAATATTTGCCCATGATCGGCGCCGCATCTTTTACGTGCTCAGAAGTAGTGCCGCTCATGATGGCTTCATCTTCAAACTCTAATTGCCATCCCTCGGAGCCTACATTAAATACGATGGACTCCATACCCAGGTTCTGCGCCGCAATCTGGGTGCTTAAGCGGGTGCGCATGCTGGGGTTTAAAAACAAACACCCGATCCTTTTGCCCGTGCCGAGGGTTTTATCGCGGAACGGGTTGGCTTTGTATTCCAGGGCCTTGGCCACTAATGCGTTGATGTCGGTAACATCATTCGCGCTGATGAAATTGCTTGTTTTTAAAAGAGACATTTTACTGTTTCGGTGCTTGTTTTGTGTTTGTAAATTTTTCTAGCAGACCGCCGGCTCTGGTCTGTAGCCAATAGCTTCAAACCGTGACGAACCGTCACGGTATTATTTCCTACGGCCTTCACTTATGCTGTTGCATGCAGCGCCGCTATTTCTTCCTTCAGCGCTTCAATAAATTCTTCTGCATCCTTTTTCTTCAATGCTAAGGAAGGAAGCAGCCGGATCACATTGGGTTTGGCTTCGCCCGTAAAGATCTTGTGATTGGCCAGCAGGTTCTTTTTCAGTGGGCCCAGGGCCTCCGGAACATCAAAACCGATCATCAGGCCACGACCCCGTACATTCTTTAACTCTGGAATAGCGGATAGTTCTTCCCGCAAATATTTTCCTACCATTACAGCGTTACCCATCAGTTTTTCTTCGCGGATCACTTCCAGTACGGCTAAGGCCGCGGCACAAGCCAGATGGTTGCCGCCAAATGTAGTACCCAGCTGAAAATGTTTAGGCTTGATATGCGGCGCAATGATGATTCCTGCCACAGGGAAACCATTTCCCATGCCTTTTGCCATCGTGTAGATATCGGCATTTACGCCCGCAAAGTCATGACTAAAAAATTTCCCGCTGCGTCCGTAGCCACACTGCACGCTATCCGCGATATATACAGCGCCGTATTTGTCGCATAGCGCGCGTATCGTTTTTAAGAAAGATTCGCTGGCTACATTGATACCGCCTACGCCCTGGATGCCTTCTACAATTACCGAGGACACTTCTTTGCCGTGCTGCTCAAAATAAGCGGCAAGGGCGTCTTCATCATTGAAAGGAAGAAAAACAACATTGTCGGTTTCATTAACCGGCGCTACAATATTTTTATTATCGGTTGCGGCTACTGCCAGCGATGTTCTGCCATGAAAGGACTTGCTGAAGGCCACAATTTTTTTACGGCCATTAAAAAAAGAAGCCAGCTTTAAAGCATTCTCATTTGCCTCTGCCCCTGAGTTGCAAAGGAATAACTGGTAATCTTCCTTGCCAGATACTTCACCCAGCTTTTTGGCTAATTCCTGCTGCAAGGGAATTTTTATAGAGTTGGAATAGAAAGCAATTTTTTCCAGTTGCTCTTCAATACGTTTTACCCAGTGGGGGTGGGTATGTCCGATACTGATAACGGCGTGGCCGCCATAGAGATCCAGGTACTGGTTGCCCTGGTCGTCCCAAACGTACGATCCTTTTGCTTTTACAATGGTAACGTCGTTAAGTGGGTAAACATCAAATAAATTCATCAGTAATTTTTTTACAAAACTTTCACTTCCGGGTTAAAAAAAAGATGCCTGTAACCAGGCAATCAAGGGCATAAAAATAAGCTAAAAAGTTCATAGTTCATAGCGTATGGTTCATAGCTTATAGATCATAGTTCATAGCCAGACCATGAACTATGATCCATGAGCTATTGACTAATTAAGCATTCCCGGCTCTTTTACGATCTGGGCCTTGGGCTCTTCCTTAATTTTTTTCCATCCGCCGGCTACATTGCGCAGGTTATGGACGCCCTGTCGTTTTAGTACAGAGGCTGCGATCACACTTCGGGTGCCGCCGCCGCAATGCAGGTACAGGTTGTCGTGGTCCTCTATTGCCGCAATACGCAGCGGATCATTTAGATCGTTCAGCGGCAGATTCACCGCGTCTTTCAGATGGCCTTCCGCAAATTCTATAGGTTTGCGCACATCCATTACTACCAGATGTTCGTCGAAAGGAATATCCATCATCAGTTCATCGGGCTCCACATCAATGATCAGGTCAACCGGCGCACCGGAATCTTTATAAGTATCAAATCCTCCGGCCAGCCAGCCGGCAACGGTAAATCCGGATGTCGTAAGCAGTTCTATGGCAGCGGTTTCTGCTCCCGGGTCGCTCACTATTAGAATGGGTTCTGTATTGTCCAGTACCGCGGTGCTCCATTCGGCAAATTGTTTGGCTTTTAATGGAATATGAATACTTCCGGGAATAAAGCCTTCTTTAAATAAGGTTGTATCACGCACATCTGCAATAACTGCATTTTCCGAGGCACGCAGAAAAGCGCTCAGATCAAGACCATTCATAATTTATTCGATTTTGGAACAAAGGTAAGCGTAAAGCAAGCACTACCGAAACCGGTGAATGGGGGCTTAAAGCGGGATCAGGCAAGTAACTCCGAAACAAACTGGTTGAGCTCAGTCATGCGGCCGGTGTTCACGGTATAGTAAATAAATTTTCCGTCGCGCTCTGTATTTACAAACTCTGCTTTTCGCAAAATAGCAAGATGCTGTGAAGCCACAGATTGCTCAATACGCAATTTTACATAGATTTCAGTAACAGTAATCTTATCATGCGTGTCGATCAGCTTCAAGATCTGTTGTCTTAGTTTGTGATTAAAGGCCCGAAGGATCAGAGAGGCTTTTTTCACGTTGAGGGTATCAACCGTAATTGGGCTGTTTTCCTCTTTTTTTTGGGCAAAGGAAATCTGATAATTACTCATCGTACGAATTGAATAGATTTTTTGAATAGCATACAAAGTTATACATCCGTTTAAATTTTTTGCAAATAATTGCCGTTAAAATCGTATATTATTTTCTTTAATCTAAATTTTGTTAAAATATACAGGTTTTATATAAAAGGGCTCAATGTAGGAAAGATCGTCGAAAGCTTGTTGATGATAGCGATTAAACGATAAAGCAGGCATTGCGGCAGCGTCATAAACTGCGTTGTTAAAGATTGCGTTAGAGTGCTTTATAACCTGTTTTAGTTTGGTAACCGCATTTCCGGTAAAGAGGATCTTACGTGCATCTAGTTCTGCAGCAAAACTATTCTCGTCTACAATCATAGCCTGCGGCGGCATTATAATTGTTAAATCTTTGTCATATATGGCGGTATAAATTTCCATCCTCCGGGCATCAATAACAGGGCAAATGAGGTCCGGGGCATCCTTTTTGACCATTTGTGCCATTATAGTCAGTGTATTTAAACAAATGAGGGGTTTATCCAGCGCAAAACACAGGCCTTTGGCCGTCGAAAGTCCAATCCGCAGGCCGGTATAGGAGCCGGGACCATTGCTCACGGCGATGGCATCCAGGTCGGTCAGGGAGTGGTCGGCTGAGGCAATAACTGCTTTAATGGCGTCGTTGATCCAGGTAGCGTGGGTGTTGGGCACCTCATTTTTTGCCGTTGCAAGAACTGTTGCGTTTTTTGCAACACATAAGGATGCTCCATCAACGGCAGTATCGATATTTAAGATCAGGGCCATAGCGCAAAAGTAATGCAATCCGCATTTGGTACATACGTTCCGATCCAACTATATTCGTAGCCTAAAATATCCGCAAATGGAAAAAAGAATCATTCAAACCCCAAACGCACCTGCTCCCATTGGTCCCTATAACCAGGCGGTTTTTGCCGGGGATACCTTATATATATCGGGCCAGATCGCCATTGATCCGGCCTCCGGGGAGTTAAATAATAAGAGTCTTGAAGAAGAAACCCATCAATGTATGCGGAACCTGAAAGCGATCCTGGAAACAGCCGGACTAAGCTTTGGCAATGTGATCAAATCCACCATATTTATTACAGATATGAATCAGTTCGGAGTAATCAATGGCGTTTATGGTCAATATTTTACGGGTGATTTCCCGGCCCGCGAAACCGTGCAGGTGGCAGCCTTGCCCAAGTTTGTAAATGTGGAAATCAGCATGATTGCCGTACGGTGAGTAGTGATCAGTTAGTAGTTATCAGTTAGTAGTTATCAGTATTCAGTAGTCAGTATTCAGAACCGATCACTGAATACTAAAAACTAAGTGCTGATAACTAATGACTTACAACTGATGACTTAAAACTGACGGCTGATTGCTGCCGGCGTTGTACCTTTGCATCCCAATAATTTTAGATATGGTTCGAAATCAGGAGGTGCTACAGGAAGTAGTCATCAAATTTGCAGGAGACAGTGGCGATGGGATGCAGTTAACAGGATCGCAATTCACCAATAATACAGCTTTATTAGGCAATGACCTTTCTACATTCCCCGATTTTCCGGCGGAAATACGTGCCCCGCAGGGCACGTTGCCGGGGGTGAGTGGCTTTCAGCTGCGTTTTTCATCGGATAGCATTTATACGCCCGGCGATAATTATGATGTGCTGGTGGCTATGAACGCAGCCGCGCTTAAAGCCAACCTGGGCCGGTTGAAGAAAGGCGGTAAGATCATCGTTAACACGGATGGCTTTGACGCCAAGAACCTGCGCCTGGCAAATTATCCTGATGGAGAGAACCCGATAGCTGATGATAGTCTCCAGAATTACGAGGTCATAAAGATGGATGTTACCAAAATGACCCGTGAGGCGCTGAAGGAATTTACCATGGGCACCAAAGAAAAGGACCGCGCAAAGAACATGTTTGTGCTCGGCTTTTTGTATTGGCTGTACGACCGCGATATGGAAAGTACGGTCGATTTTCTTACCGAAAAATTTGGAAAACGGGCCGATATCCTGGACAGCAACCTGAAAGTGCTGAAAGC
>JAGIAQ010000034.1 GCA_017744795.1 Niabella sp.
TTTTTTGCTAGTGCTATGTCAAGCACATTTTATCAGGCCACAAAGGCACTAAGCTACTAATTTATTATTCTTTGTGCCTTGGTGTCTTAGTGGCAACAGACATTATACACCTGACTTAGCTCTAGTTTTTGGTGCGCTGCAGCCGAAACAAAAAATGTGCGACTGTAAAGCCGCACATCGTTATAAAGTTTATCCGTAATTTATTGAACCGGCGCGCTGTACATCAGCTCATAATATTCATGCGCCATACGGTTACTTTCAAACTGCCACCGTACGTCCTGCATACCGTTCTTCATGATCTGGCGCCAGGTATTGTAGTCATTGTAATACAGCGGAATGATCTGGGAGGTAAGGATTTCATACAATTTATTCAGATCGTATTCGTCCTGCTCCTGCACATGCATATTTGCATAATCCGCCTTCGGGATTACGAAGCCATTATGCCCGTTATTGATAAATTCGGGAATCCAGCCGTCGTCTGTAGAGAAGTTTACAGCGCCATTCATGGCAGCCGTCATACCACTTGTGCCGGAAGCCTCGCGGGGAACACGGGGGTTATTCAGCCATACATCAGCCGCCTGCTTCAGGCGTTTGGACAATCCCAGTTCGTAGCCCACTACCACAGAAACGTTCTTGTATCCCTTGCTCAAATGCACCAGTTCATTAAATTCTCCTATCGCCGGAAAGTCCATCGGGTAAGGCTTTCCAGCCCAAATGATCTGGATCGGGTACTGCGTATTGGTCATCAGTTCATGAAACCGCTCACGGTCCGATGCAATCAATCCTGCTCTTTTGTAACCCGCAAACCTGCGCGCCCACACGATCGTAAGCACATCCGGGCTAAACAATTTTCCCGTTTGATCGGCAATGATCTCAAAGGCTCTTTTCTTGAGGAAACGTTTACGATCATCAAAGCCATAATTATCCCCTACGTCCTTAAACTTGTACATTTGTTTGTCGGCCCAGTAGGTCCAGTTTTGTGCATTGGTGATGGATATGATCGGGCAGATGCGGTCGTATTTACCCCACATTTCGCGTGAGACTTCTCCGTGCAGCCGCGACACCCCGTTAGCAATATGTGCAAAGCGCAATGCCACCAGCGAATGATTAAACTGATCACCGGACTCATGGGTCAACGCCTTTACTTCGTCAACACTCAGTCCGCAGAAATAACTCATCTTATGGCAGAGGTAGATGTCATGCTTTTCATTGCCGGCTTCTTCCGGTGTGTGTGTCGTAAATACCAGGCGTTTTTTTACCTCGCTGAGATCACGATAATATTTTTGATATAAATAAAATGCAGCCGAAAGACCATGGGCTTCATTTAAATGATACACTTCAGGATTGAATCCCAGCAGATCGATCAATTTGGCACCGCCCACACCCAGCAAAATAAACTGAGCTACTTTGGTTGCCACGTTGGCGTCATATAATTTATGCGAAATGGTTTGCGATACATAATCATTCTCCGGCAGATCCGTGCTCAGTAAAAACAGGGGCGCCGTTTTAAAGGTTTCAGGAGCCAGGTAGTATGCTTTTACCCAAACCGGGGCGTCGTGCACAAGTATCTGGAATTTGATACCGGTATCTTCTAAAAAGCTGTACAGTTTTTCGTTCCAGGCTACGTCCAGCGTTTGGTCCTGGTTGCGCTCCTGGTCGTAATATCCGTATTTCCATAAAATACCGATACCGATCATATTTTGCTTCAGCTCGTAAGCACTGCGAAAATGGGAACCAGATAAAAAGCCTAATCCGCCGCTGTAGATCTTTAACGGCTGATGAATGGCAAACTCCATCGAAAAATAAGCTGCTTTTTTCTCATAATTCTTATCTACTTCATAAGGCACTTTAAAATTCTCAAAACTCATATATACAAATTAAGGTTTGCAAAATAAGCGAAATATAGCGATAAATATGTATAAAATACACAGCCGTTAATAACGGTGTGGATAAACCGAATCGCCAGTTGTAATACCAGGAGAGATGATCGGGTGGTTCGTGCGGGTACAAACCACGACTTCGTTGCTGTTGTTATATGAACCCCTCTTCTTTAATTGGTGCGATAAGTGGACTGATGCGACGCCGCGGTTGCAATGGCACCGGGAAGACGTAAAAACGGGAAGTTTTTGTTTAAACTTCCCGTCCTTACCCCTTTCTGGTTTATAAAAATGCTACTTTATCTCCGTCGAAAAATTAGACAGCCAGGAGGGCGCTATGCCCCCTACTCCGCCCTTAATGCCCATCCAGTATACAATGTTGGATACTACATCTGTGGCAGCTGTGGGTATGGAAGCCGTGCCGTCAGGAGAAGCCGTGCGACCGGGCGGAACGTTTGGATCCATGCGTATCCAGCGGTAGGTACCGTTCAGCGCCATGTCATAGCCTCCCGGTGCATAGTTGTTGAATGCATCTCCTGTACCCTCATCCAACGGCCACCAGCCCGTAAGGTTTTTAAAATACGGGTGCCGGGTATAATCCGTCAGGTTTATATAGTTTTTAACAATACTATCCGGCAACGACTTATTAAAATATACCAGGTCTGCGGCATAAAACGACATCGCATGGTTGGCGGTTATTGCAGGGCCACCGGTAGCCATCCGGTAGCCTAATTTAAGCGGCTCCGCCGGGTTGCTGAAATCAATATTTGTGCTGGAATGGCCCGAAGCAGTAGAGGCAATATTAATATCGCCGCCCGCCGGAACTCCATCAACGTACAGTCTGGACCTGCGGGTGGTTGCACTCGTATTGGTGATCGTCATCGTATAAGTATGCCATTGATTTACCGATATAGCATTGGTAAATGCTGCCTGATCCGCCTTAATATCGCCACTGCCAAAGTTGGGTTCATACCGCACACTTCCACTATTTACATTCAACCACATCCACCCCTTGATACTGTAATAGGAGTTATCAATTTTGCTGGTCGATTTGGATAATATCGCCGGGTATTGTTTACCATCCAGATTATACATTCTTACCTGTATAGTAAACTCCTGCCCCAATTTGCAATCGTACAGCCCATTATCATTGGGCACATAAGCATAGGTGGTCGTATCTGAATTAAAAAAAGCTGTGGTAAACCCGGTTTTCTTTACCTCACTTGAAACGCAACCCGGATAAGAACACAGGAAAAAGCCGGGTAAGGGGTTGGTATTGCCACCTGGGTTGGTAGTAACCATTACCAGCCAGCTTTCCTTATTGTAATTTTTACGGGCTTTCAATGCAGTCATAATATCGCCAATATAGCCGTCGGCCTTGCTAAGGGCGGTTTTATAGTCGGGGTTGGTTGCGGCAGCATAAACGCCGGTTGCTTTGCCAGCCAGTGAGGCCCCGTTAAAATCCACTACCATTAGCCCCAGCTTATCATCCCTGTTTAACAAGCTCACCGAAGAATCCCGTACGTTAGCATCGGCACTGAGGCTATACTGGTAATTAGCTGCACCGGCATATTTTGCCAGCCGGTCCCAGGGTGTTATTATTGCGGTGGTGTTACCGGGGCGGTTGCTGCGCAATAAGGTAAAAATAGTATTGGCGAAAGGCACGCGGTTTACCGGTGGCACTACAGGTTGCGCCGGATTATACTCCAGGCTGCTATCGGTAATACCATGTATCAGCGGCTGCCGTCCGGTAAGGAGGGTGGCCCAGCTGGCCCCATCGGTTCCCGGTTTAGGCGTTTTGCTCTCGTTGTAGGAATACTTGGCATTTTGCTGCAGAGCGGTTATGTTGGTTAGTTTTGCAGCCAGCAGCTCCGAACCCGACACTCCGTCGATAGTGATCACCAGCACTTTTCTTTGCTTGCCCGCGCTATCGGGCTGATCAAAGATCTGGGGCGTGCTGGGGTATTTCTTACAACCCTGGAAAAAAGCGCCCGCCAGTACTGCTGCCAAACAAAAAGCGCCCGCGTAAATACCATGTTTCATCAGTTACTATTTTATAGTTTATATTTTTTTTACAAGAAGCTCACTTCTGCCATTGAAGCATCATTAAAAGTGGCCTGCCCCGTTGTAAATACAATTCTTATATACTGGCCCGCTACCGGCGTTGTAAAATTAAAGCGCTGCAAGGCATCCCCATTTGCAAGGTCCCCTTCAAAAGCCTTGGTCATATTTGCCTGTACAGATGTGCTGCCCACATAGATAATAAAGTGCTTGGGACGGCTGGGGTTTGCGGTTCCCTGCTGCCGTTGTGTAAGCAATGCGGCTGAAACACTGCGGGTTTCCTGCATGTCTATTAACAGGTAATGCGGATAAGGTGGTTGCGGCGTTGCAGATACTTTTGTGTGCCAATAGGTGGTAATATCGCCATCTTTTACATTAACAGCCCTGCCGTCTTCACTGGTCGTTTCTTCTGCATCGGCGGTTACTACCCATTTATCTGTTGCAAAAGGCTGACCGGGAAGATAGGTTACGGTTGAATCGCCGCCCGTGCGTGTAAAGGGATTATAGGCCCATATATTTTTATTCAGCTTCGTTGGGAAGCGCCCGGCCATTTCGTTTTGTTTATTGGCCGATATATTGATGCCCCAGGCCTGGAAAAACAGGATGCAGTTTAACCCCGTGTATTCGCAAAGCGATTCATAGAAATAGTCTTTCCGTTCCCCATCGCTGATAAAATTTCTTAGCGGATTATTTCTTGTTTTTGAATATATATAATTTATAAATCCGAAGCCATCCTGGGTACCGTCTGCGCTTTTTAATTTATCAAGCACCTGCATAAACGGGATCATTCTTCTGTAAATATCCACCATGTTCGGGTCGGTTTCCAGGTTCTTTGGCTGGTTGGTGGTGGGATCCAGGTAGGGTTTTGCAGCGAACAACAGGGCCAGGCTATCCGGGTTGCTGAAATAAAAAGGGTTCAGCCTTCTTCTGTCGGCATCCAGCCCCAGTCGTTTGGCCCGCCACCAGGGAAATAAATTGGGCATGGAGGTTTGCGCCCAGTTGGGCATGCCCCGGTTACCTCCATAGAGGTTGCCAAAAGAGTACAGAAGATCCCAGGTTTTGCTGAAATCAGCCGCGTTGCGGCTGGTAACAGCAAATATTTTACCCATCCATTCATCGGTATTCAGGAAACTGATCGGATAACCCAGAATTGAATAAGTGCTTTGAGCATCCAGTGTTACCCGCCAGGGAACCAGCGAAGGTTGGTTTGCCGTGCTACCGGTAGAAGAAAGCCCTATCCAGCCCTCAAAATCGGACTGGATGGCCGATTGCCATTCCTGTGCGAACACCGCCGGATCAAAGCCCGGATTCGCCTGCATATAGGTTTTAATGCGGGCTGTTGGAAGGGTAAAAATGGTTTTACCGGTATTTATTTCAAACCAGGGAACGGTTGTTTTTTGTATTTTTTGGTTCCAGTCAGCAGCAGTGGTTGTTCCAAAAACAAAATCAGCGCTTTGGCAGGCGCCGTCTATTGTAAATGTTACCGGAGCGGATATTGGATAAGACGTCAAAATATAAATATGGCCACCAAACTGATTTTGAATACTGTTTTTCCCGGAGAACAATTGGGTACGGGTTATGATAGCAGAATAACGTTGACCGCCGCTTACATTGTTGGACCAAACGCCTACCTGACACATAAGCCCGGTTACGCCAGAAGGAACGGTAATGGTCACCGGCTCACCGGGAGCTGCGTAGAACCCGGTGCTGTACCGGTTGGCGGCGGGGAAGACGCCGGGTATGTTATACACGAAGGCGCTCGCATTAGAATTATCATAATTCAGATTCAAGGTTACGGTGCCGCCCTGCACCCGCGGTTCGCTCTTACCCACCAGCCCCGGAAAGGCGCGGGCATACTCTATAAGGTTATTGGCGGCCAGGGAATCACCCTTATGCAACTGGGCGGAGTCCTTTGCATAGCCGTCCGGTATATTGAACCCGTATTTTTTGCAGCCGGCAAAAATGAACAGCAGCACCAGGGCGGGCGCCTGCAGTACTAATAACCTGTAAATAATCTTCATCGAATTTCTTTTAAATTTTAAAACGTATCCGTTACTCTTACTCTAAGGCACCACATCCGTATAAGGGGTGCTCCAGTATTTGCCATCCAGGTTCCAGCTTACAGCGGGTATCAGGCCCAGCCAGGTGTATACCTCAAAGGGCAGATCGACCCCCCGTATAGAAGCTTTATAATAGCCCTGGTCCGGCGGGGGACATACGCCCGGCCCCGGCTCGCTAAAGCTGAACCAGGATTTTGAATTATTGTAATCGAATATTTTTCCGTCATTGTGCCGGGACGACCGGTCTTTTGCAATGGTAGCGCCATTACCATCATTCAGCTTCAGATCGGTAACCAGGAATGGATAGAGCGGGTCGTTCGGCCCGATGTTCGTACGGCAGGAATAGCTGGCTACCTGGGCGGGCGTCATAAAGGTTTTCCAGTACCGGAAATCGGATATCATAAAATCCACCCCGGGAGACATGGAGCTGAAGGCCCATGCCGGGTAGCCAATGGTAAGCGGATTGGGAGATACAATGCTGGTGCCCCCCGGTTTATAGCTTTTCTGTGCTCTTTGCGCCCCATCAAAATAAAAGGTATGCTGAATAGGGCTGCCCGCAGGCCAGGCCACGGTAAGCGTCATATTATGCCAAAGCACATCCTTGGGATAAACGGAGCCGGCGCTCACCCGGTTTCCCGAGGCGACTGAACTTGTCGTATCACCCACAATATTGGTGAGTACATCCCCATTCTTATTTCCCAGGTCAAATGCAAAACAAATACCCTTGTAGGTGCTGTTATTATTATTGCAACTGGTCACTAATGGAAAGCACCAGTGCCCTGCACCTACGTCCGGAGACTGGCCCACCTGGCTGGGGTTTAGTATTTTTATTTTAAATTGTATGGTAAGGCTATCGCCCTGGTTAATATTGTAAATTCCATTGGTATTAGGTAACTCCACCCGGGCCCCGGAGGACCAGTTGATCGCATTCTTGGTTGAAAAGCCGCGGTACAAAAGCGCTGAATCCGTATAATTAGCAAAATTAAGCGTGGGCGGCGGCGCGGTAGGCCAATATTTGGTTGGGCTAAAGCGCTTGTTATAAAATATGGCAAAACTGTTGCGCCTTGTGTCATCATATAACGAAGCGCTGTCAGCGCCTTTTTTACCCTGGTTCAGGTTGCCGTTGATATTGGAAGCCACTATTATGAGCCAATCTTCATTTACATAACCCTTACGCGCCCTTATAGCAGCCAATGTGGCGCCTACATATCCATCCACGGCACGCACGGCATCAGCATATTGCTGCGCACGGTTGGTATAGCCATAAGCATCCCCTGCTTTGGCAATGCTGTTAAACTGGCCAATAAAAAGGCTGGCGCTGTCGGTATTCAAGGCATTCACGATGTTGGAAGCTACCTGCTGATCATTGTTCTGGCTAACGGTATTAACCGTAGCATCTTTAAGCAGGTTATCGCTAAACAGTTTATCAGCGGCGAAGGCCACCGTCCTTGTTTGCGGCCGTTCCGTTTTAAAGCGGGTTACAAGGCTGGGATAGCCGGCAAAGTTGGCAGAATCGAACCCCGCTACCACGCGGGTCTTACTGCTGAAGGCTCCGGTCATCATATTGGCCCAGGAAGCGGGAATCAATGAGTCGCGGGAATCAGTGCCTGATAAAGCCAGCGTGGTATATACAGCATTTTTGAGCATGCCGGTCATATTAACCGGGGCAATGGTATCCACCTCCCGCCCTTCAGCGCCATCCAGGATCAGGTACAGCACTTTTTTCTGAACAGACGCGCCACCCGGAGGCGGATAATTATCGCGCAGTTTATTGCTGTCATCAGGGAATATTTTGTTGCATGAGAAGGCAACAAATGCCGCAAACACAATAACGGCCAGGTTTAATTTTTTATTACCAATAATTATATTCATCGTTTTAGTATTGTTTGTCCTGTTATTAAAAATACGTGCGGCTATTGTGTTAACTTCAGCTGTACGATATTGCCCACAGGTGTGTTGTCTATCCGGGATATCCATCCGTACAGGAGCACGAGATTATTGGAGCGCTGATACATCCCTAAAATCCGTCCCGAAAAAGCGCCCATATTGTTATAGCCATTGGCAAGCGCGCCGGTAGCGTCTACCACTGCAAATCCCTGGCGAAGGAGGCCGCCGTATTGTTTAAAGTTGCCGGCAATAATTATTTTCCCATTGTTGAGCTGACCGGCATAGTTGATATATCCGCCCGAGTAGTCTGCCAGCTTAAAGGTATTGTCCAGGGTTCCATCGGGGTTCAGCATCGCCACCCCGTTGGCCGGCTGCCCGTTAAAACTGGTGAAGTTGCCGGTGACCAATATTTTTTTAGTAGTATTATTATACGTGATCTTGAAAACACTTGCATTGGGCCCGGCACCGATATTGGCAGCAAAAGCCGGATCCGCCTGCCCCGCAGTAGTAAGCGCCATAATGCCCGGGACGTGCAATGCCGGGGAGGCAGCATTAGAGGGACTGGAAAGATCTGTAAAGCTACCTACTATAACGATCCTTTTATCCGGTAGCTGAACAGCATCAACGACATTGCCGTTCAGGTTGCGGTCATAATTGCCATTTAAACGGTTATAGCTATAGTTATAGGTAGTGTCCAACATTCCTACCTGGCCGGCATTCACCTGTACCCGGGCAAAATTTCTTATGCCATAATAAGTAGGATAGGCCTGCCCTTTAGCAGAACGGGAATAATCATAATTTACATAATGGCTGAAGTTGCCGATAATAATGGCCTGGTCATCTGTGGGCCCTGCAAATATTTTTGCAATGGCGATGGAACCACCGTCTGCGACGCCGCCGTTAAATGCTGAAACGGTGTCTAAACTATTCAGCGGATACAGCACCGAATCGGAGTTCAGCACTTTTACCGTAGTGCTGTCGAGCCCCAGGTTGCCGGGGTTAACGGAGGCAATGTCCAGCGACTTAATCGTTGGAGAATAATAATTCGAAAAAGCTCCACCCAAAAAATATTTGGCGGCGCCGGAGGTTTTACCGGAAAAAATAGTGGCTATAGCTCCGTTAGCGCCCCAATGGGTATTTACATCCCAAAAACTTCCGTCATCCGCATACAAACTAGCAATATTATTCAGCTTGCGGCTTTGTCCGTTATAATTGCTGAAGCTGCCCGCAATAATGTAAACAGGCCTGTTATTGGCAGTGGCAACCGCAAGATCACTAATGGGCCCGTCGGAGCCGGGTGTAATACCCCCACGGTTAAAATCGGGGTCAATAAAAATGTTACCGATAATTTTTATTTCGGGACCGTAAAAATACTGTCCATCGCTGGTTACAATACTTCCCGGGCCGGAAGAAACGTTTTGCGGAATGACCACATATACGAGGCTGTCCGTTGCTTTTGTTACCGTTGCGGGTGTACCATTTATATAAAAAGTATAGCCGGAGCCCAGTTTGCTAACGCCCCTTACCCGAAACTGAACCGTGTCGCCCACATTGGCTGTCGGAGTCACCTTATCTTTTCCGTAAAACCCGACAATGGGCTCGGGCGCCGGCGGGTAGGGCGAGCCGGACAGGTGGCTGGTCTTAGTGCAGGCGTAAAAGGATGCAAGCAGCGTAGCCATTATAGAAAAAGCCGCTATACTATATCGTAAACCATTTTTTTTCATCCCTTAATTTTTTATTGTTTTATTTAACCGGTTCGTCATTTTTATTTTATTGACCTTTAGCCGCGATACCGCCGCTCAGCGCACCGTTTATGAACAAATTGACGTCAATCCCGAAATAATTGGCGCTCGTAAAATCCAGTACATGCACGATGCCATTGGAAGGGTTCACATCTGAAGAAGCCACATAATAAAGCTTGGGCGCATAAGTAGCGGCGGGCGGGTTAGGCGTTATAGTCAGTTGCCGGTAGCCCGCATATTTAACGCCGGCAGCATCGTAAAAAAACACCCCGATCAGCATTACTTTACCGTAATAGGAAGCATAATACTGGCCGCCATAGACCCGGAAATTATTCGGGTCGATCTGGGGATAGTCCTTCAGCCGGTGCAGGCCTTTAAACATATATTGGCCCAGCTGGTCTTTTAAGAAGTCGGGGGTAAATTGAGACAGGCTGTATACCGTATCCCGGCCCTGCGCCCGCAACACACTATTTAAAACAAGCATGCTGTTTTTAATGGAAGTGTCGGCCGGTGCAAAAAAGGTAAGGCTGTCCGTTGTAAAAACCGTTTCCAGACCTGCTAATTTTATCATGCGCGACAAGGAGTCGAACATATGGTATTTATTATTCTGCAGGTATTGCAGCATGGTGCCATTGTATTTGGGGTTGATGGTACCCGTATCCGTATAATAACTTTTTTTACATCCTGCGGCAACTATCAGCATCATTAGCCCCAGCAGCATGGAAAATATGGTATTGCGTTTCATCGTATACATTTTAAATCTGTTAATCGCTATTTGCTCCAGTAGGTATTTAACTGCATACCGGGGTTATTGATCAATGCATTGGTGCTGATGGGCCAGGTCCACGCGCCGGAGGCAAAATCATTTTCCGATATGGGATGGTAACAAAACTTGGGATCCATAATGCGACCGGTACGCACCAGGTCAAAAAAGTAATAGGATTCGCCCAGCAGTTCTTTGCATCGTTCATAAAAAATAATGTCCAACAGGTCATACCCCGGGCGCTCCCCGTCCTGATAAAGCACGGCGCCGGCACGGGCCCTTACTGTATTTAGCATTTGGACGGCTACATCGCTATGGCCCAGGCTGGCAGCCGCTTCCGCCCGAAGTAAAAGGGCATCCGGCAGGCGAAAAACCATCTGGCAGTCATCCGGGTTTACGTCCTCCCCCGGTACAGCATATACGTTGGTAAACTTCGTATAGCTCATCTGGAAGGGATCGGTATTATTAGGGGGTTCATAAAAGAAGGTGGTCCACCGTTTATCATTTTTATCAGGGAACAAATCCTGTTTTATAAACACCTGGTTATAGCCGGCAAAGGTAGCCGTAGCGGTTTTAAAAGGCTGCGCCAGCACATTATCAGCAAAAGTGGAAAATTCATTGAACTGTTCGCCGGCATTTAAGCTTTGTCTTATTTCAAAAAGGCTTTCGGGTGTACCGCCTTTAAATACCTGGTGCATCTGGTCCATTGGCAGCAAATAATACGAATTACCGTTTTGGGTCAGCAGCACATTACCCAATGAGTCAGTTTGACTCCAGTATGTTTGTTTATTATTAGCGTCGAAACCCGCGCACCACATATCGATGTTCATCATCAGGTCCAATGCGCTGCCCTTCATAGCGCGGCAGCCTTTTTGGGTAGGATCATCAAAGGTCCAGGGCATATCATTTACTACCGCCTGCAGGTCATTATAACAGTTGCGCAATACCTGCACCATATTCTGACGCGGCTGCGGATTTTGATCAAAAGCCTTGGTACTGTACGGAATATCACCGTACAAGCGGGCCATCATAAAAAACACTAGGTTGCGTATAAACACAGCTTCCCCCAGGTATTGGCCCTTTTCACTGGGCGCCAGCACACCATTATCTTTATTAATGGCATCCACCATAATATTGCAGCCGGCAATGATCTTAAAGAAAGGCCCCCAGTCTGTATCTTTTTGCCAGGGCGCGCCATTGGCCCACTGTGTATAATTCTTGGTCAGATAAAGCAGGTTATTATTGGCCAGGGCGCCAATGTAATCCCTGCCCGAAACCTGATTGGTAACCGGTGCGCACCTGAAATCGCCCACGGCCGGGAAAAACTGCGTATACACATCGCTGCCCCTGCGGGGACCCATAGTGGCAGACCGGAACTGAACATACAGACCCAGTACAAACTTTTCGTAGTCGCCGGAGCTTTTCCAGAAATTATTTCCGGAGAGCGCCAGGGGCGGATTCACATTCAGGAATTTTTTACATCCGCTTAATCCGAAAACAGCGAAAAGAAGGTACACAACAAAACGCGGCTTAAGTATTTTTTTCATTTGTATTTTGAATTGAAGCATAATGGCAAAAATTAAAAGGTAACGGTTAGGCTGGCCGAAACGGTTTTGGGCGGCGGGTACCCCCCGGAACCATCGAAGCCTAAAGAGGTAACGGCTTCAGGGTTGGGCCCTGTGTACCTGGTAAAATAATAAATATTCTGCGCGCTGAGGGAGGCCCTGGCATAGGTAACACCGAATCGCTTAATAAAATTAGGGTTGAGCGTATAGCTGAGGCTGATCAGGTTTACTTTTACATAGGATCCGTCCTCAAAAAACAAGGACTGGTTATACCGGTAAGGGTCGATGCCGCTGGTATACCGGTAATCGAAGGGATTGGGGTATTTTGCATTATCGCCGTTTTGCTTCCAGTAATTATAATCATCAACAGGCGGTATAGCTGCCTTCTTGTAAATATAATCGGAACTGCTTAAACTAAGGGGATTATAAAGGGACAAAAATTTATCAGCGATAGCAGTGTTCACCACATCGCGAATTAATGTAAATGAAAACTGGGTATTAAAACTCCAGCGGTCCTTATAGGTTACCCCCATGTTAAACCCACCGGTAATCAATGGCAGCGGGTTATACAAAGCCACCACATCATTGTTATCGATGAGGTAATCGCCGTTTAAATCGGTCCACCTGGGGTCGCCCGCTTTTAAAGGCACACCGTTTACACGTAACCGGTAGCCGGTAAGCGGGTCTACCTGTACGTCCTTATTCGTGGCGTACACGCCTACGGTATTATAGGACAGTGCGGAAATCGGGTGGTTCCCCACTCTTATCAGCACCGGGATGTTTACCTGCCGGGGGTCCTTGATTATTTGCACGTACTCGCTCTGGTTCCCTTCCAGGTGGGTCAGCACATCACGGTCATAAGCGCCTACCAGGCCCACATTCCAGTTAAATTTGCCCATCCGGGGCGCCATATAGCGCAGGTCAATCTCGTGCCCTACGCTCACCAGTGAGCGGTCGTTGGTTTGTATGGCATCAAAACCGGTTGTGTTGGCCAGCGTTAATTTGGCGGCATTATTGTCCTTCATGCTGTAGTAAAAATCATACTGGATCGCCAGGCGGTTATTAAAGAAACTACCTTCATACCCAATCCCCAATGATTTATTAGAAAAAGGGGTAAAGTTTACGTTGGGCAAATAGCTATAATCGAACCCGATGGTTGGCTGGCCCACGTAACTGGCGCCGGGCTGGTATTTACCGTACACCGAAAAAATATCGCCCTGGGGGGTGATCTGCGTTCCATAGCTCAACCTGATGGCGCTTCCGTTGATCCATTTTACATCCTGCAGCCATTTTTCTTTTTCCATGTTCCAGCGAAACGCGATGCTGGTATTTTTTACATAGCCCTGGTTGGGGCCATTGGTGGAAGCAGCATCTGCACCGGACTGCGCCCAAAGCACGTAGCGCAGCTTATAGTTATACGTTAAGCTTCCGCGGTAGCCCACCCGGCGGGTATCGGTAATATTATCCAGCACGCCCCCCTTTGAGGCCCAAAAATCATAAGAGGCAGGTGTATAGGACTGGTCGTTGGCGATACCGGTTAAAAAATACATATTTCCGCGGCTGACGTCTTTGGAAAATTCAGTTAAGAAGGTAGCGATAATACCATGCGGCTTGTCTTCCCCTTTGCCAAAATTATAGGTATAGTTGGCCACATTAAGGTTCCGGTAGCCATAGGTGCGGCGGTTAGATGTATTGTAGGCTGTATTTCCTGCATTGATATAGGAAGGCTTAAAATCATCGATAGAGCTGGACTGAAAGCTGTAGGATATTTCTGAACGGAGCGAGAGGTTCTGTATGGGTCGCCAGTTTGCGCTAAAGAACGGATAGATCTTGTAGCTTTTGTTATCATTTTTTTCCAGTATTCCCGCCACGGCCCCGGTATTACCGGAAGAAAGTGATGGCGGGGGTAATAAGGTAGAGGCTGATGCAGCGGAAGCCACCCCGCTTTGCGATATGGCGTTACCACTTCCCAACCCCAGGATATCGATACCGGAACTATAATTAAAATTCAGTTCCAGTTTTGGCGTGGTATACACCAGTTTGGTGCCCAGCGTATATTTGGTATACCCCGTATTCCGCAGAATACCCGGCTGATTATAGTAACCCAGGGTGGTTGCATAAGTGAATCCCTTGCCTGAGGCTTTGTCATTGGTGCCCCCCCTTACGCTTAATACCTCGCTGGTATTAAAGGTGGGCTTATACAGCAGCGCCTGCCAGTCTACCGAATTATTATAAAACGCATTAAGGCTATCCGAATAATAAGGAATGCCTGAAATAATGCCCAGGGCATGGGACAGGGAGGTATCGTAGGTCAGTAACTGGTTCAGCCGGATATCCCGCTCCTTTCTGCCGCCGATAATTTTACGCAGGGGGGGCACTGCGCTGTAAAAAACGGAACTCGTAAGGCTAAACTGGGGCCGGGCGCTCTGTGATCTTTTGGTGGTGATTACGTAAACACCATAGGCCCCGCGGGAACCATACATGGCTGTGGAAGCTGCGTCTTTTAATATCTGCACGCTTTCAATATCTTCAATAGGGATCACGGAAAGCGGGCTGGATCCGGCGTTGCCGGCACCGTAACCATAATCGGTATTTCCATCGATCATTACCCCGTCTATCACATATAAAGGCGAAGTGGGCGTCAAATAGGCGTTCTGATCGCCGCCCTGGATACTGATATTGGACAGGCCCCGGAGCAGCGCCGTGCCCCGCACCCCCGGTGCCCCGGTATTATTCTGGATGTTTAACCCTGCCACTTTTCCCTGTAATAAGGATTCCACACTTGCCGCCGGCTGATCGCGTAGCTGCGCTGCAGAAATGATCGTTGAGGAGCCGGGGTTCAAAACCCGTGATACTTTATTAACCCCCACTACTATTACTTCATCGTCCTGTGCATTGTGCTTGGCCTGCATCAGCAATACCACCGTACTGTCGCTTGGCACTGGTTTTATTTTTCGTTCCTTGTAGCCGGCATAGGACAAAATAAGGGTGGCATTTGCCGGCACGGAAAAGGTAAAGGACCCGTCGGGCTGCGAAACACCTAAAACACGGGCGGCCTTGCCTGCCGAAAGAGTGATGGTGGCGCTTTCCAGGGGGAAACCGCTCACACTATCCATTACTTTTCCCGTGTACTTAAATTCGTTTTGTGCACTTACCCTTCCGGAAAAAATAAAGGCAATGGCTATCGTTAGGAATATGTAGCGCATAGTTAAGTTTTTCGGTATTTTGTTCAACCGCTGTAACGGTTACTAAAATTTTAAAATTGTTTTCAATCCTTGTATCTATATAAAACAGGTAACCGCTTTTACCCGTCCGAAAATTTCGGGTTATCATTACGGAACCAGAAAATAACCTCCCAGTCGCCGGGCTGGTATATCTTAAAATCGAAGGCGATGCTGCAGTTGAAAAATTGTTGTCCAAACCCGATGCGGCTCCATGCAAACACCACATGCGCCAGCGTGCCGGCGGGGTTGGTATATTTTGTGGGGAACTGATCAATAAGCGGAACGGGGTAAGCCACTGTATAACTTGCTGCAGTGTCTGAAAGCTTCATATCGAACCCGTGCACCAGCGTGGTCCATTGGGTGAGTTTAAATTTATTGGGGTTAATGAAATGTTGCGCCGTATCTAAAAACTTAAACGTAAGCGAATTGCCATCCCCTTTTCTTCTGAAAAACACTACCCCGTCAACAAAAGTAGCCCCGGCCTCACCCACTACATTTGTGAACGTGAGGTTATTGCGCACATAGGGAACGGTGGCTTGCCCTGTTACCGGGTCGATATTGCTGGGCTCATAGGGCCGTTCTTTCAGCGGTTTTAACCGGAGGCCGGAAATATATTTTGAGCCGCCGGAGTTGCCCACCTGCACGTCAAAAACATAGCCGGAGTCCGGCTGGCTTCTGAAGATCTTTGAGCTGGCTTCGGGCCACATCAGAAACTGCCCGGAGTTGGGCCGTACTTCGAACAGATGGTGCGGTTCTACAGTACGTTTGTCTTCTATTTCTTTTAAAGAGGTTTCCAGCCCGGTGTATTGTTGTTTCCACACTTTTACCGGGTATACATCGGTAGTGATCTCGGGAGCCGGATCGCCCGAAAGCGTGCGTGCATTCAGGATCTTAAAGGTGAGCGGCTGGGTTGAGCCGGTAAAGTTAAAGTTGCTTACGTCCGTAAGATAGGGCCGGCCCAGGGTAGGTGTAAACGTGGTTGAAATATACTGCGCATTGCTGTGGCTGAACTGTACCCGTTCTTCCGGCAGATACCTTTTTACACAGGAGGCAGCCCCCAGCATCCCTATTGACAGCAAAAACAAAAATATTTTTAAATTTATTTTCATGCGTTTGTCGTTTTTTCCTGATAAGCTTATGAATTAACTAACCGCGTTACGAATTCTCCAAATCCGAATACGTGTTTATCTGTGATCGTATAAATGATGCCGTTAGCAGCATATACCCCGGATGTGGTGGCATAGGTAGGCACCCAGAACCGGGTAAATATGGAATTTTTGGGATCGGCAATATACAGTTCCAGTGCCCCCCCCTCCATGTAACCCTGGGCATCGTTGCGATTGTAGGCCATATTCATCATGTAGCCATATTTAACTGTGGGATAGTTAACGCCGTCCTTAAATTTCTGCAGCGTGTCGGGCAATACCTGCTGCGTCAGCACGTAGCGACACAACAGCGTATCCAGCTGCGCGGCGTTGATGGTTGCTAAATATAACGGCTGCCTGTTTTGGAGCTTACGCAAATTATTAAGCCCATTGACCGCTGCGGTAAAACTGGCATTGTTAACAGCGAGCAGCGTAATGCCTTTCTGGTTCTGCAAGGAGTCTTTCAACCCCTGTACGCGATCTATGGCAAATAAAAGCGAATCGAACTGGCCGGGGGGCTGCCCCTTTATAAAATCATATACGCTGCCATTGAACGTGTTCTGTTTTTCAAAATTATAATAGGGGCCTTTGGCCTTACTGCAACCCGCAAAACCCATTACCGCCAGTATTATAATACTGAATACAATTGCCTTTTTGTTAATCGCCGTTTTCATAAAATTTTATTTTCCTTCCCAATAAGGGTTTTGTTTAATTAACGGGTTTGCTTCCATTACCGCGGTAGACACCGGCCAGTAAATGCCTCCCTGGTCGATCAATTTATTGAAAGCAGGATTAGTTCGTTTCAATTTATTATACCGTACCAGGTCGTACCAGCGCCAGGCTTCGCCCAGCAGTTCCCGCCTTCGTTCCATAAACACGGCGTCAATCAGGTCGCCATCTTTTTTTGCATCATAGCCGGCCTCCCCCCTGTTGGCCCTTCTGCCGTTTAGTATCGAAAGGGCATCTGTGGTATTGCCAATAGCGGCACAGGCTTCGGCCCTCAAAAGCGCTATCTCCTCCATGCGCGAGAACATTATATTAGAGCCAAAAACGGCAAACAGATCGGTGGTTTTACCACTAGTAAATACTTTTATTTTGGTAAACATAGGGGTAGCCGAAAAGAAGGTGCTCGGCTCTATATATTTACCCTGTGCCACCACCCTCCTGGTACTGTCTACCACGGATGTTTGTACGGTATCAAAACGGAAGCGCTGATCCTGCGGGTCATTAAACATTAATGTAATAGAATCGGAAGGCACATACAAATCGGGCACTGATTTAGCAACATAGGGCGTGGCCAGCGTCCAGCTTTCTATATGACCAAAGCCGCTGGTGCCGGTTTCGCCATGGTCCCAAAACAAGGTGAAACCCAGCAGCATCCGGTTATCACTTCCCACCTGGCCCCGGCCTTTAAAAACACCATTGGAGGCCGTAATATCTGCAGTGGTTGAATAGGTTAACCGGCCCTGGCTCATGTAATCCATTACAAATTTGGCGTATACATCCACATCAGCATAGCGCCCCTGCCAGGCGGCAATATGCGCCAGCAGGCCGTAGGCGCCCAGGCGGCCAACAATGGTAGTACTGAAGCGGCTAAAATCATAGTTGTGATAATTGCCGGACTGTATGGGATCACTGCCGCCATAATAAAAAGGCAAATAATCCATCGCGCTCAAGAGCTCTTTTTCACAAAAGCCCAACACCAGCGATTTATCCGTACGGGCCACTGTGGGGAATTGTCCTTCGTAAGAGCTGGTTAGTAAGGGCACATCGCCCCAAATGCGCACCAGCATAAAATAAGCCCAGGCCCGCAAACAACGCATATGGGCCACATCTACCAATTGCAGGGCCTGCGTATACCGCCCGTCCTTTTTCAACACTTCCGGGGAACGCTCAATAAAGAGGTTCGCTGCATTAATTACGGCATAGAACCGCCGCCAGTCGCGCATTTCATCCAATTGCGGAAAAGGCGCGTTCAGGTTACCGTCTATTACCGCTTTTAAATCGGCGCGCTGAACGGATGCAAAATCGCCCCCGCGCAGTTCGCCCCATAATAAATAGTCGTTATTGGTGGCCATAGTAGCGCGGAACAAGGCATATACGGCAAAAAAATTACTGTTGATATCATCCATGGTATTCCATGCCACGGCCTGCCCATAAGCATGTTCCGGCGTAATTTCCAGTTTTTTATTACACGAAAAACTAAAAATCATCAATAAAACAATGCTTACGTTTAATGCAAGATCCTTTATTGTAAATCGCTTAATCATACAACTATAATTTTTTAATCAAAATGAAAGCCGAGCGCCAACGATTGCCATCTTCGGTATTTTTTGTGAATAGCCCGTGTAGTTTCCCAAATAATTCACCAGCTCCGGATCACCATTCTTGAACGGTGAAATCGTAAACAGGTTGGTTCCCGAAACATATACTAAAAACTTACTGATGCCGCCCATCTTTCTTTTACCCAGCACATCGTAACTGAGGCTAACGGATCGCAGTTTAACATAGGAAGCATTTTGCAAAAACAGGTCCTGGCCTGATTGGTAAGGGATTACATTACTCCAGGGATTATACATCGGGTAGTCGGTAATAGTAAAATCTTTCTGCCAGTAGGTAATTTCTTTAACCGTATTCAAATCAGCATTACCCTCGTTGTTGACAAAATTGAGCCGGTTTGAAATTTCCTGGTTGAGGAGTTTTTGCCCGATGGCAAAATGAAACATAAAATTGAGCGCATATCTTTTATACGAAAAATCATTACTAAAGCCCCCGTTGAGCTTTGGAAGCGCGTTGCCTTTCAAAACTTTGTCCTTATCGTTAATATCGCCATCGCCGTTCACATCCCGCCATTTAGGATCGCCCGGGTTCAGCGGGCCGCCATAAAAGGTTTGCCTGCGACCGGAGGAGGTAGTGGGTATATCTGAAAGGGAATTATAAATACCTTGGTTCTCAAACACCCAGAACGCATCGGCCGGTGCGCCCACTTTTAACATGCGGTTGCCGATAATAACCGACTGCAGCCCATCCGGCAAAGCCGTTAAGGTGTTTTTATTAAAATTGAAATTCAGCGCTGAGGTCCAGTTAACTGCTTTAGATTGCACAGCTCTGAAACTGATCGTTGCATCCAGTCCCTTATTATTTATTGCCATGCCGTTTTTGTAAACGCCGGAATAGCCCAGCTCCCTTGCCGCCGGAAGCAGGATGAGCATATTTTTATTATCGTTATTATACACATCAAGGGTTATCATTAATCGTTCCTTCAAAAACCCAAGATCAACCCCAAGGTTGGCCTTATAGGCTTTTTGCCAGTCGATGCCATAGCCGATCCAGCCCTGGGTATAGGGATGGGCGGCTACCCCGCTTCCCAGAAAAGAAGGAATGGTAGGGTCCTGCGGCCAGGTGAGCCCTGTTGTAACATATACCGGGCCCTGGCTGTATAAATCGGTATTGTAGGGTATGCCCAGCACACCATAAGAGGCCCTCACAACAAAGCTGCTCAGGACTGCACTTTTTATAAGGCCGCTTTTTTCAACATCCCATTTTATATTTCCCATGGGCTCGGTGATCCAGCGCAGGTTCGGCTGAATGAAGGAAGCCCCATCCCTGCGTATTAATGCTTCTGCTTCTAAAAAATCCTTGTAGGTATAATGCAGGCGGCCATATAAGGAGCTTTGGGCGATCTTTTGCTTATCCGTAGCCAGATAATGGTATTGAAAATTGTAAACCGGATAGCCATTATCGGGATCGTTTTTCAATGCCCGAACTTTAATATAATCGCTGGGTGTGTTGTAACCATAGGCATAGTCATAACGCTGTACATCCGACCGGAAGGACTGCCCTGCTTCAACCTCCAGGTTCATATCTTTATTGAGGCGGCGCGGATAGCTGATGGAATTGTCCAGTTGTATGCGCTGGTTGAATCCAAAATAATTGGAAGTAAAATTGTTGCCTGACAATAAAAAGGTGGGCCAAAATGCGTCCCGGATATTTTCATTATAAGCGATACTTAGCTGGGACACTATTTTTATTTGTTTTATCGGCGACATATTCACAGCTGCTAATGCTTTAATATCATTGACAATATTGTTATCGATAGCCCCCGTGCCCGGTGCGGTAAATACATTGAGGTATTTTTGATAATATTGTTTGTTCGGTGGCAATGGGCTTAATAATGATGGGGTGTAGCGTACTTCCGCCAGGCGGTCCCTTACATTTTTATCACGGTCGCGTTCCAGTCTTGACCCGGTCACCAAACTGGTAAAGGTCATCCAGGGAAAGGGTTTCAGATCACTGACGATCGAAAAGCCATAGCGATGAAATTTAGAACCATCCTGCCCCGAAGCACTGTTCGTATGGTTTAAGGAGAACCGCACATTGGCCCGCGGATTATTGCCCACGGCCGCACCGGCATTGATTGAGTAAACGGGCGTGGTTTTATAATAGGCGTCTGTCCAGTTGGCCGGCCCGTAATAGCTGGCATCAGTCGAGTCTTTAAGGTAAGTGGGTATGTTTAGCCTATTGGTTAAGGTACCATACTTATCGTAAAACGGTTGCCGCCAGCTATTTTCATAGGCCGCATTCACCGGTGTTACCGGCGCATTAAATGCGGCTCCGAAATACGTGTTCACAAAAATATCGTTGCGCTTTGGCCGCGGCACTTTGGAAGTAATCCAAATAGCCCCGTTCGCCGCCAGGGGGCCTAACTTGGCCAGTTCAGCGGGATCTTTTAATACTTTAATACTTTCAATATTATCTGCTTCAACAACGGAGAGCAGGTTCGTTGCCGGGCCAATGCGGTTAAAATCTGTTGGCTGAATATCAAAAACCATATTATTATCCGGCATCATAGGAATACCATCCAGGTATACGGCCGGTTGTTGGGCATATAGGTCTTTCTTTGATAAAAGCGGCGTCTGCAATCCCCGTATGTACATAAATTGTTCTGTACCCGGTTCCCCATTCGGCTCCTGCACATATAACCCGGCTGCATTTCCCTTGATCATTTGTTGCAGGGAAATATAGGGTTGTTGCGTAAGATGACGCACAATAACCGGGTCAATCCCCTTTTGTATTCTGGAGTTGCGGATGGCCTTCGATGCAGTATCGCTTTTAGTACTATCGCTAACCTGGGCGTTTACATCAGACACCGTTCCGGCAAGAAGCAATAACAGGCACAAATTTCTTAGATGGCCTAAACAATTGTTTATACTCATTGAGAATAATTAGGTAGTTACAAATATGTTATGCCATGTGGCAAAAGTTTCCGGGTACTAAAATCAATCGCATGTAAGTTTTTCTTAGAATTTATGAATCAATCGTTTTTATTTTCCAGTCAGCGTCCCTCTTAACCAATTTTATCAGACACATACATTACCGGATCAGCAGCATTTTAACTGTTCAGGCCTGTAATTAAAAGGGGGTTCACACGCAAGTAAAATCTCTGTCGCACTTTTTTAGTTTATTTATAAATTAACGGCAGCCGGCACTTTTCCAAACAAATCGTTAAAATTTTTCAGTTACAATGCTAACATATCCGGGCATAAAACCAAACTTAATTTGTCTCAATTTTACACCAAATCGTCTCAATTATTCAAAATACAAATCAGTGTTACCAGGACATTAATTCATTTAATTAATTTACTATCAATACATAATGAATTAAATATT
This sequence comes from Niabella sp., assembly GCA_017744795.1. Taxonomy (GTDB): domain Bacteria; phylum Bacteroidota; class Bacteroidia; order Chitinophagales; family Chitinophagaceae; genus Niabella. The sequence continues at coordinate 21,995 of JAGIAQ010000034.1, forward strand.
GCACTTATTATGGCATTTTGGTTTCAGCTGCCCGTCTCATCATTTGCCTGTTATTTTTCTCCTGATATCAATTGGTCAACAAATTCATTAATGGTATGAACCAGCATAACCGGGTATTTTTAACAGATCGTAAACATACGTAAAAAAAAAGCTTTTTTTCCAAAAAAAAAGGAAAAAAAACAAAAACTTAATAAACAATCGTTTGTTTTTAAAGTAAAATGTATGTTTCTGGGGTAGATGATTATCGTCACTGAGAACCTGATAATTGGCTCAAATAAGATATTGGGCAGGGAAGGCCGGTCAATTAATACTGTGAAAAAACAAACCTGTTCCATTTGGACTGCAGATCCCTGCTGTAGTCTTGTGCGTCAGTAAAGAGAAACAGCCGCTGTCCTCTGTTTGTGCTGAATCTTCCCGCCTTGCGCTGTGGATAAAAATCTAAAGAAAGATCGCTTACTTCACTTCTATCTTTTCTGTTTTTACGCCTACATTTCCTTCCAGATCCATACCCTCAATCCATAGTGTGTAGGTTACAGGTTTTCCGCTGTTGGAAGATGGCAGATCGGCGGCGTAAAAACTAACATTTGCTTCACCATTGGCATTAGTGACCACCAACGGATTCCAGTAAATAGTGGAACGATAGTCGGGCAGCGAATCATTTATATAATTTGCGTTGTAACGGGGTGCATAAAAGGTTTTACCATAGGAAAAAGGTTGAGGGTATAAATAACTTTGCCCCGGAGTAGTTTTTTTAAATGGCCCGGTTCCGGAATAGGTAGTTACTTCAATATCCAAAATATCCAAAACCATTCCCTGCGATATATTCTGAAGAATTCTGTCCATTCTACTATCGCCGGGCAGGGCTTGCTTCACTCTGCTAAGTTCACCCAAAATTCCCTGCAAACTATTTTGCGCTTTGTTATCCTCCGGAGCATTATGATCCGGAACCTTTCTATCCTCCGACAGCGCCCTTTCGAATTCACCATACTTTCTATAGGAGGTGCGGGGATTAAACACTTCAATGCTTTTTATATCATACCCATTATATGCCCGTAAAAAGCTGAGCCTATTTTCCAGGAGTTGCTGCTTGTCTTCTCTTACAAATAACCCCCGATCCATGTATAGGCCATCTATATAAATCATTGCTGGCCTGTTCCCAATTACAAAATTAGTTTCCAGGGCTCTTTTCAAGTTCAGTGCCCTGATTCCAAACCCTTTTACTTTTTCTGTTAACAGATCCAAAAGATTTTTGTTGATACCGGGTTTTATCTCATCCGGGCCTACGGTTTGCATCAGCTCTCCATAATCAAATGCGCCCTGAATACGTGTTTTCCCTTTTACAATAACATTTGGCAGAAACCCGTTTTTTTTCAGGAAAGCCTGGTCATACGTCTGGCTATTTTGCAAAGTGTTTAACAGAGCAGTATCCATACCCACCCGATTGTAATGATACGGTAATGCAAGGTTGCTTGTATTGGGTAGTGCAGCCTGTTGCAATTTTATATCCAGGCCAAACCTGCTTCCAATTTTCGACCGGGACAAGGCGATAAGTGTAATTGTGTCAAAAGCAGGAAGATCGGTAAAGGTAAATTCGCCGCTGGTGTTGCAGGTGGTATCTCTTAAAAAATGTACTTTGGGGCCGTTGCCAAGCAAAGTAAGCTTTGCATTCTTTGCACTTTTGTTAAGCATATTATTCACTTTTCCTTTCACCACAAATTCTGGTTCCGCTTCATATTTAAACGTTGCGGTGTCCCAGTCGTACCGCACAAAGCCTTGCGTAAGCATCAGGGCATCCAACGCGGCCCCCCTGTCCCCTGAAGGGGGAGCGCCCGCGCTGCTGAAATAGTAACCGGGCGTTTCAATAGTTCCTTTCAAATCAGATTGCAGCAACAGGTATGACAAGATATTCTGATCGGCTTTGCTATCTTTCTTCACCTGGCTGTCGTCGGTTACCGCAAAAGAAAAGCTCCCCAGCACGGGTTTACCTTCTTTGTCTTTTACGGTGATGTTTACCGGTATGCTGTCGCGCGGGTGATAACTTTGCAGCGGCGTTTGCAATTGAATATTTAGCCGATGGCTATTATTGTTTACAAAAATGGCGCGCTCGCTGAGCAGCTGCCCCTTGTCATTTTGCAAAATGAACCGCGCTACGCCGGTGGGAAAAGTGCTCTTTGGAAATCTTAATACGACCGCTTCAGACTTTACTACAATCTTTTCCTTGTAAACGGTCGCACCTTTTGCATCAGCCTGTAAAATATATTCCTTGTTAGCAAAAGCAGTCGTGGCCTGTATTTGCAGGCGGATAGCCGTGTCGATATAATTTTGCGATACATGCAGCAGAATACCTTCCGGTTCTGGCTTTGGCAAAGCGACCTGCTGTCCGTTTTGCAAAAAAGCAGTATAAGTTTTACCCGCTTCAGGTATAAAATTAAAACTGCCCATGCCCTTGTATAGCGACTGAAAGGAAATAATCTCACCACCTGTATTATCTTTTATCACCCCTTTTATATCATACCCCAACCCATCTTCGGCAATAGCCTTAAACCCCACTGTGTTGGGCAGGCCGGCTACCAGGTGACCGCTTTCGGGCAATAACTGCAGGTCGATATTTTTGCCGCTGAATAACGGAATTATTTTTTTGATGTCTTTTTTGCTGCTGCCTATCCTGGCAAATACAGGACTGCCAGCTTGTTGTTTGGTTAAGGTGAAGGTTGCTTCCAGTTTTCCCTGATAATCAGTTTGCAATTTGCCTGCCTGCATTGTTCTGCCTGCTTCGTCCGTTATAAAAAAGCTAACCGGCCGGTTATGTAAGGGTTCCAGGTTTTTTTCTTTGAACTGATATACAACGGAAATATCATACCCCTTATCGCTTTCCTTAACCACAGGCGGCGCGCTGGTCACCAACCAGTCGTCGGTTCTGGCGCCTCCAATGGTGAGTTGTTTTTGAAAGAACAGGCTATCGCCGAAATTCTGCATCCAGTTGGTGTAGGCGCGCAGGATATAGTTTCCCGGAGCAAAGGCCGTATCAATTGCAATATCGCCAAAGCCCGTTCCTGCAAAAGAATGGAGGGCGATCCGCTGAACTGCTTTTTTATTTTCGTCAATGAGTTCCACATATTCAATACCGCTGCGGATCACCGGCAATAGGGTAAAAGCATCCACCAGGTAGGTTTTGAACCAGATGGTATCGCCGAGTACATAATCGTTTTTATCGGTGTGCAGATAGAGTTTCTCCCGAAGGGAAGACTGGGAAAAAACATTCCCACAAATAAACAGTAGCATCAACAGGCAGCAATAGCGCATGGTTAAACAGGTTATTTAAAATTAATGATTTTAATCTAACCGCTTCACTTTTTCCTGTTGCTCAATTTATAGGTTCTGGGAGATTGATTGGTTAGTTTTTTAAAGATCCTGCAGAAATAATACGGATCATCATACCCTACAGAAGCTGCCACTTCTTTTATTTTCATATTAGACGCAACCAGGAGGGTGCAGGCATGATAAATTTTGAGTTGGATAAAATACTCAAGCGGAGCCTTACCGATTTCCTGCTTAAACAAGTTGGAAAAATACGAAGCAGACAGGTTGCAATTGGCTGCAAATGTTTCCACAGTCAGCTTCTTATCAATATTTGCTTTCATAAATTCAATAATCCTGGCCATCATTTTTTCCGAATTGAAGGCCGGTTCCTGCAAATACATTTCTTTAAATAAAAACGAGGCTACAAAGGCATGTAAACACAATACGGCATTGGCGATATTCTCTTTCGAAAAGCCTTTTTCAAAACTTTGATACATGGTATTCCATAAGTTCAATGCATAGGAGTTGTAATAAATGGAGCCCGGGCCGCTTTGCGGAGACAGTTTCATCGTTTTATTAAACATATTAATTGCCGTTCCGGTAAAATGCACCCAGTAAATGGTCCAGGGATCTTCATTATCAGCCCCGTAACGCATGTATAAATCCGTTGCCGGTAATATTACAAACTGATTTGCCGAAAGCTCATACCGGTTCTTGCCAGTTACATACCAGCCCCTGCCCTGGGTGCAATACAACAAAATATTATCGGCGCAGCCATTCCTTCGCTCCCGGTAATGGAATAGCGCCTTTGGAAAATACCCGATCTGTGTAATGTACATATGTTCCAGCAAAGGATCTGCCCTGATGATTTTGTTTACCACCCGATTGGGCAAAACGATCATTTTCTGGCCCGTAAAACCATCGCGCCGGCTAAAGCTGCTCATAAAATACCCATTGTTTTAAAACGGTCAGGCCTCGCATACCATAACAAGAACCGTTATTTAATCTACATTAAAATATCCATCAAAAAAATAGAATAATCCACCTTAATGCAGGCTCTAATTTAAAAAATTTATTAATAATCAATATATTACGAATAAATATTTGATATACCCGTGCCTCACCTTCTTTAAAAAATGATGCATTTATTTACAATCGAATAATCCATTTTTTTCATTTAAATGACTATTGAATGTAAAATTCAACCTTTATAATTTTATTAACAAATTTATTCTTCAGGTATAACCGGCACACAGACCTGTATACCTGCACAATAATAACGATTGAGGGTCGGGTGGTATGCTTGCCGGCAAGGAATGATTTTTACATAATAACAGATCGGGTACCTTAAATACTAATTTCAATGATCCGGATACAGGAAATTAAAAATGGCAACAAGGACGCTTTTCAAAAAGTGTATCAAGACTATAATAAAAGGTTGTATGATTTTATTTACTCAAAAACGGGTTCTGATTTTTATGCGAGCGAAGTGGTTCAAATGACCTTCCTGAAATTATGGGACCGGCGTCAATCATTACATTCCGATATCGCCTTATCAAACCAGGTGTATCAGATCGCCAAATCCGTTTTAATTGATGTATTGCGAAAAACAGAAAAAGAGCGATTGAAAAGAGCTTCGCTGCACCGGCAGGCAAACTCAAAAGTAAATACGGGTTATGAGCGCATAGAAGAACGGGAAGTACAGCTGATGCTGGAAAAGGCCCTGGCGGCAATGCCTCCGGTTCGCAAAAAAGTATTTAGCATGAAAGTGCAAAGCCAGCTGAGTTATAAAGAAATATCCAGCATCTTATCGATCTCGACAAAAACGGTGAACAAACATATGGAGCTGGCGATGCAACAGATAAAACCGTTCTTCAGATCCTTTTTTGTTTTCATTTGTATATTGATCAGTTATTGATGCGCCGTTGTAATGCTGTTACGGGAACGACTTAAATATTATCCCCGTGGATGAAGATTTAATTAAAAAGTATTTTACAGGGAATTGCTCTCCGGAGGAAAAGAGGCGTATTTATTTATACCTCAGAAAACATCCGGTGCGCTTTCTGAAGCACTTCCCGGACGAGGAATGGAGCGGTTTGCAAACAGATCCGGAGCAAAAAAAATACGCCGGGCAAGCGCCCTTTTTATTTATCCCGGAAAGAAGACAACCCTTTTTATGCAGGCGTCCCGTTGCACTGGTACTGATGTTGTTTCTTTTGGTCCCGTTTTTTTTACATCAATCAGCCAAAACCTTGCGCCCCCGCACCAGGCCCGATGTGCCATTAACCCAACTCATCGAAATCAAAAATACATTAAAGCAACCGGAACACCTGCAATTGCCGGACGGTTCTTCCGTTGAATTGTTTGCCGGGAGCAGCATCAGTTATCTGAAAAACTTTGCGCCCGCAAAACGCGATGTTCATTTAAAAGGAACGGCAATTTTCGAGGTAGCTAAAAATCCCCACGCACCGTTTACCGTTTATTGTAACAAGGTAGCAACAACAGCACTGGGCACAAAATTTAAGATTTGCACTTCCAATAAAAAACGGGTTCTTATAAGCTTATTGGAAGGCAAAATTGTAGTGCACCCCACCGAGACAGCGCTTTCAAAAGAAAAATATTACCTTACAGAAGGTAATGCAATAGCCTTTGATGTGGTGCAGCATACGGTAAAAAGACTCCCTGCTTTTAAGACAATTACTTCAAAGCCGCTTGAACCGACCGGTTCTATTACATTAACCAAAGAAGGAACCCTTCATTTTGACAACATACCGCTGCCGCGAGTATTGGACTACCTGGAACAAAAGCGCCAGGTAACAATACAATACCAGGCAAAACCTATTTCGAAAATCCGCTTTATAGGCACCGTATACTATAATGAGCCCGTGAAGGACATCCTGCACAATCTGTCGCTCTTGACCGGCTTACGGCTTTCTGTAAAAATCGACAGCGCCCGCAACGACACCCTTTATATATTTAAACCGGCCGATTAAAAAAAAATTTCATTCTGATTAGGGTACCGGAACAAAATGTTTCGTAATAACTTCTACAAAGTGTTACGTTTTTGTAACACAGTTAAACGGTTTGCTTATATGTTTAAATTACTAAGGACCTGCTGCTGGATGGTTGCCATTATTTTGCTGCCTGTTATTGTTCATGCGCAGCAAAGAGAAGCTGCATCCGGGATCGTACGCGCTGCGGGCACAAGAGCCCCCATAGCATCGGCCTCCGTTGCCGCTTTAAAAAACGGGGAGATCATTTCGTCTGTACTTACAGATAAAGACGGAAAATTTATTTTTTACCAGTTGCCAGAGGGCGCCGTCAGCTTTTCAGTGAGCCACAAGTCATTTGAAACACAATCGCTTTCAAATTACACGATTAAAAGTGAGGAAACCCTTTCTGTTTTAATTGATATGAAGCCACTCGGCAGTGCTCCAAAAGAAAAACTGCCCAGGCCGGGAAGCGCAAAAATAACCGTAACGGGTACGGTTGTGGATTCAATTGGCAACCCGTTATTTTCTGTAAATATTACCTCTGGCACCAAAACCTCAATAGGTACTACTACGGATGCAAACGGGCGCTTTATCCTGGATGCCTCCCCTAACGACGTATTGCAGATAAGCTATTCCGGATACGAAACATTCGAATACCGGGTTCCGGAAAAACCGCAATCGCGGCTCATTATAAAATTGCACACAAAAATTACCGCAGCAGCGGATGAGGTGGTTGTTACTGCCTATGGCAAAAAACAATTAAAAGAGGCCGTTGTTGGATCCGTTTCCACCATTAAACCTGAAAATTTGCTGATACCGGCCAGCAATCTTACCAATGCGCTTGCCGGCCAGGTGGCAGGTATCATAGGCTTTCAAACGGGCGGGCAGCCGGGTTTGGACAACTCGCAGTTTTTCATACGCGGCGTAACCACCTTCGGTTACCGCCAGGACCCGTTGATCCTGATAGACAACGTGGAACTGACCACCAATGACTTGGCGCGGCTGCAGGTAAACGACATCGCCAGTTTTTCAATTTTAAAAGACGCGAGCGCCACCGCGTTATACGGTGCAAGAGGTGCCAACGGCGTAATACTGGTAACAACAAAAACGGGAAAGACCGGCAAACCCACCATCAATCTTGTTGTGGAAAATTCGCTCTCGCAGCCTACCAAGAGCCTGCAACTGACCGACCCTATCACCTACATGAAAATGTATAATGAGGCGCTCACTACCCGCAACCCACTGGCCACGCCTTTATTTAATGCCGACCAGATCTATAATGCCACGCAAACGTTGAAAAATGCGCCCGGCAGCAACAAATACGTCTACCCGGCGGTGGATTGGCTGGACCTGTTATTTAAGAAAAGAAGCTTTACAGAAAGGGCCAACCTGAGTGTGAACGGAGGATCTGACTTTGCGCATTACTATATTTCGGCCAGTTATAGCAATGACAATGGAATGCTGAAAAGCGACCCGGCAAATAATTTTAAAAACAATTTAAAATTCAATAACTACCAGCTGCGTTCTAATATCGATTTTAAAATTTTTCCGCGAACAGTAGTATCCGTTATGTTGTGGGGAAACTTCAATGAATACAACGGCCCCATAACGAACAACGCCAGTTTTTCTACTGACCTGTTTAACATGGCCACCCATACCAGTCCTGCGTCATTCCCCGCTTATTATGCACCAGACTCTGCCAATGCCAAAGCCCAGCATATTTTATTTGGTAACGCCATTGGCGGAAGCGGCGTTAACAGCATTGGGTATGTAAATCCTTACGCACAAATGCTGAGAGGCTATCAACGTTATTCGGAGTCAAGAATGTCGGCCACGCTAAAGCTGGATCAGAAGCTGGATTTTGTAACACCGGGCCTGGCATTTTATGGTTTCTTTACTACCAACCGCTATTCTTATTTTGATAATACCATGGCGTATAACCCGTTTTATTATATGATACCACCGGGAGGCTATGATATTGGCAGCAACAAGTATAACCTTCTTTGGATCAATTCGCTCCCTAACGGAAATCCTTTTGACCCCGGTTTGGGTGCGGCAGGAAACAGCAATGCCGCTACGGAATACCTGGTGTATGCTCCCGGAAAAAAGGATGCTACCAGCTTTCTTCAATTACAGGGTCAGTTAGATTATAACCGGCAATTCGGCGACCACGGCATTGGAGCATCACTTATTCTTGTAAGACAACAGACGCTAAAAGCCAACGGGGTTGATCCGAATACTAGTCAACCCTCCCTGGCTTATTCCCTGCCCTACCGGAATCTGAATCTGGCCGGACGCGTGAGTTACAATTATAAAACCCGTTACTTTTTGGAATTCAACTTCGGCTATGATGGTTCCGAACGTTTTGACCCCAGCCATCGTTACGGCTTTTTTCCTACCATTGGCGGATCCTGGATGGTTTCAAAAGAAAAATTCTGGCAGGGTGGCATAGCTGACATTATCACCTCGCTTAAACTACGGGGCAGCTATGGTAAAACCGGTAATGACCAGATCGGCAACCAGCGCTTTTTCTATTTATCAAACGTAAACCTCCAGGCGAACAACGGTTCAAGTTTTGGGCTGAATAACGGTTACAGCCGGCCGGGGGTAGTGATCAATAATTATCAAAACAGCAATATCACCTGGGAAACCGGTATCATCAGTAATGAGGCCATTGAAATGACCTTATTCAGAAAGCTTGATTTGATTGCAGAATACTGGCAGCAACACCGGAGCAATATTTTGATGGGGCGTAACATTCCCTCCAGTATGGGTTTGGAGGCCGGCATCTATTCCAATGTGGGCACTGCCGATATAAAAGGACTTGACCTGACGGCGAACTATACACAGCGGTTTTCCAATAAACTGTCCGTTGCATTTATGTCGAACTTAACGTTCTCACAGGGAAGGTATGGCAATTATGAAGAGCCGCCCTATACTAATGAGCCCTGGAGGCGTAAATCGGGCTCATTACTGAACCAACAGTTCGGTTACATCGCAGAGCGGCTTTTTGTGGATAACAAAGAAGCGGCATCCTCTCCTTCGCAAAATTTTGGCGGACCTCTGCCCATGGGTGGCGATATTAAATACCGCGATGTTAATGGCGATGGCCAGATCACCGTGGCCGACCAGGTACCTATTGGTTTGCCCACCGTTCCCGAGATCGTTTACGGATTTGGACTTTCGGCCCGTTATAAAGGATTTGACCTGGGTTTCCGCTTCCAGGGACAGGCGCGCGTGTCCTTTTTCATCAAGCCTCAGGACATCAGCCCTTTTGTAATTCCACCTTCGGATGAACATATCCCCGGCCAATCGCAGGTTTTAACAGCAGTTGCTAATGACTACTGGTCGGAAAGTAAACAAAATCTGTATGCCTTTTATCCGAGACTGGGCACCAGCTCCACGCTGATCACAAACAACTTACAAACCAGTACCTGGTGGATGCGCAATGGCGATTTTTTAAGGTTAAAAATGGTAGAATTAGGCTACAACCTTTCACAAAGAATTGCAGAGCGGATAAAATTCAAATCCTGCAGAATTTATATCAATGCCTTTAACCCGCTGCTTTTTTCAAAATTTAAATTATGGGATGCAGAGTTAGGTGGCAACGCCTTCACCTACCCCATTCAAAAGGTGTATAATCTGGGAATTAATGTTTCTTTATAAACATACAATTATGCGTAGGAATAATTATAAAATAGTTTTGTTTTTTTATCTGTTAACGGCTCTTTCATTTCAATCATGTAAAAAATACCTGGACGTAACGCCCCAGAATGTGGGTACGCTTGACTATGCTTTTCGTAACCGGAGCGAAGCAGAAAATTATCTTTTTTCCTGTTATGGCACTTTACAGCGTTTTGGCGATGTTACAAAAGACCCAAGCTTTACCACATCGGGTGAAACGATGTATCCCCTTAATCTTGATGAGGGCCCCAAACTTTTTGACCTGGGCTTTCAGCTCATGCGGGGCACTCAAAACATATCCAAACCCGTGCTTAATTTCTGGGATGGAGATGGCAACGTGCCGTCTATATTCCAGGCCATCCGGCGTTGCAATATCATGCTTGATAATATTAATAAGCCCATTGATCTTTCCGCTTCCGAAAAAGCCCGGTGGATCGCGGAGCTTAAATTTCTGAAAGCCTATTATCACTATTACCTTGCAAGAATATACGGGCCCATTCCTATTTACAAAACAGAGCAGGACATTAATACGCCCATAGAGCAATTACGTGTAAAACGCCAGCCGGTGGATTCCGCATTCAGTTATGCCGTCCAGTTAATTAATGAAGCCGTTCCGGATCTGCCGGTTGTAATTGGTAACATCAGCCAGGAGCTGGGGCGCATTACACAGCCAATAGCTTTGGCAGTAAAAGCAGAGATCCTTGCCACAGCTGCCAGCCCTTTGTTTAACGGCAATCCTGATTATGCAAGCTATAAAAATAAAGACGGGCAGTTGCTCTTTTCATCAAAATTTGATGCCTCTAAATGGGACTCCGCTTCCGCAGCCTGCAAAGCAGCTATTGATGCCGCGCAGGCACAGGGAATTGCCTTATACCAGTTTGTAAGACCCGCCAACATCCCTGCAAATCTCCCGGCTGTTTTAACCCAGGAGCTTACCATACAAAACGCAGTTACAGAAAGATGGGATTTGAACCAGGAAGTTATTTGGGACCTGAACATGTATTTTAACCAGCAAACAAATGCCATACCCCGGCTTACCCCAACTTTTGTATTGGGCGTGCCCGGCACTCTGGCGGTTCCTATTTCAACCACCGAAATGTTTTATACAAATAACGGTGTGCCTATAAACGAGGACAACACCTGGGATTACCCCGGACGCCTTACGCTGAAAATTGGCGACACTACCAATAAATATTATATCCAGCAGGGATACACCACCATAAAGGCCAATTTTAACCGGGAGCCCCGGTTCTACGCCAACATTGGTTTTGATGGTGGTATATGGTATGGGAACGGTACTTATGATCCTAAAAACGGACTGCAATATATACAGGCCCAAACAGGCCCAGCGGCAACGGTAGATGGCTCGCGGCTGAATGTTACTGCCATCTGGCCCAAAAAATTAGCGCATTACCAAACCGTAGACAATAACGGCACTTATTCAGAAGTTGGTTTTAGAATACCGAGGATGCGGCTTGCAGACCTGTACCTGCTGTATGCCGAATGCCTGAATGAAAGCGGCGGCCCTTCTACAACAGTTTATAATTATATCGATAGCGTTAGGGCAAGAGCCGGCCTGCAGGGTGTGGTGCAATCCTGGGCGAATTATTCCAGTAATCCGGGCAAGCCACTTACCAAAGATGGATTGAGGAAGATCATTCACCAGGAAAGAAGGATCGAACTTTGCTTTGAAGCCCGATCCGGCTGGGACCTGCGGCGCTGGAAAGAATGGACGAGTGTAATGGCGCAACCCTTCCAGGGATGGTCGTTCCGCCAAAATACTGCGGCAAATTTTTATGTTCCGGTAACCCAGTTTCTGCCATCAGTAACGCTGAAAGATTACTTCTGGCCTTTGTCTGACAATGATATGCAAATAAATAATAACCTGGTACAAAGTCCCTACTGGTAATCCCCAATCAACCTCAGTAGTTTTTTTAGTATAAATATGTTTTCTATGAATTATAATAATATTGGCCGCTGTTTACTATTGTCTCTGATTGTATCCTGGTTCTTTTTTACCGCCTGCAACAAAGTGCAAAATTTTATAGGCCCCGTATCAACCGATCAAACCAAGCCCGGCCCGGTAACAAACATTAAGGTCAGTAACTTCAACGGGGGTGCTTACATAACTTACGATCTGCCTAAATCAGATAACATTTTGTATGTACAGGCAGACTATACCATTAACAATAAAACGGGCGCCCGTTTACAAAAAAAATCCAGCTATTTCTCTGATACCCTAATGGTAAATGGTTTCGCACAATCGCAGGACTATAAAGTAGCATTAAAGGTGGTGAGCCGGGCCAATGTGGAATCCGATTCGGTTATGATCACCGTACATCCGGATACCCCGCCTTATTTATTGGTTGCCCAAACCCTCTCCCTGTCTCCGGATTTTTCAGGCGTGCGGGTACTAGGAACCAATACCACACAGCAAAATGTAGGGGTGGTGTTATTGTATAACGACCCCACTTACAAAAAATATACGATCCGCACACAATCTTATACCAATTTTACCGCCGTTAACTTTGCATCCAGGGGTTTTGATACCCTTGCCAAACAAATGGCCGTATACGCAACAGACCCATGGGGTAATAGTTCAGATACGCTCTACAATACAATTTATCCGCTTTATGAAACCCAATTAGATAAAGGCAAATATTTTGTATACAATTTGCCAAGTGACAGCCCTATTGGCTTTGGCTGGGTTACCCGCAATTTATTCGATAATAACATCGGCACGGGCTGGCACACACCACAGCCAACCGCAGTACTTCCTCCTGTTTGCACTTTAGGATTAGGAACCTCGGCTGCACTGAGCCGATTTTTGTTGTGGCAAAGAGGCGGGTCCTATTATTGGGACCATGGTAATCCAAAAGTATTTACGGTATGGGGCTCAAACAAAGTGCAACCGGGCGACTTTCAGCCACCCATGTATGCAGACGTAGGCGCTGTAATTGGCGACTGGGTGAATATTGGCAATTTCAATTTCCCCTACCCTCCTTCCGGCTTGCCCCCCAAACAGGCTTCCCCTACAGACAAAGCATGGTCTGATGCAGGGGTTGAGTTCGATATTCCTTTTGGCGCTCCAAAGGTTCGTTTTGTACGGATAGCTGTTCCCCAAAACTGGGACGGGTCGAACAACTACGCGCATATTATGGAATTAACTTTCTTTGGTGATCCGAGATAAATTATACTCTAACAAATTATTATGTATCAAAATAAACACAGCTTTACCCTGGCTATTTGCATGCTGGTTGTTGCAGCTTTTTACAGTTGCAAACCGGATGCCAACGATTTTCAAAAATACCAGGGACATACGGAAATAATTTACACGGGCACTGTTACCGGAATAGCCGTGCGGCCGGGAAACCTTCGGGCGCAGGTTCAATGGGCTCCCACCCCCGACCCTAATGTTACAAACTATGTGCTGTACTGGAACAATGGCGCCGACTCTGCCGTAATACCGGCAGTTAATATAAAAGACACTATTAAAACCATTGTAACCGGCCTGCAGGAAACAAGTGTTCAAAATTTTCTGTTATATACCATTAACGGAAAAGGCAATCGTTCTATAGGCCAAACAATTTCGTCTGTTAAAGTATTGGGGCCTATTTACCAGTCATCGTTATACAACCGCCAGCTCAACGCAGCGAAGCCGTATAGAATGTTCGGAACCGATTCTGTTCGATTTTATTTTACCAGGGCAGATTCGACATTGATTTATTCGAAGCTCTGGTACCGGCATCAAAACGGAACCCTGGACAGCAGCCTGGTTAAAACCGATTCTATCACATTAATGCAGTTTAGCAACAATACAAAAGCTGCTATCCGATCTTTTTACCTGCCCGCAACCGCTATTGACACGTTCTCTGTTCCTTATATAGACTCTACAATAGCGATTCATTAACGAGCCACATAAGCACATCGATTCTATAAACAACAATACGAAGCATCTCAATGAAAAAAATAATCCTTATTGCAGCTATGTCCATCAGCATACTGGCACACGCACAAACAAAAAAGATCTTTACTGAAACGGCCAGTCAAAAATCCAGCCGGCTGGAATGGTGGACGGATGCGCGTTTCGGCATGTTTATACACTGGGGGCTCTATGCGTTGCCGGCGCGACATGAATGGGTAAAAATGCGTGAGCGGATGACAGATGAGCAATATCAAAAGTATTTTGATCATTTTAATCCTGATGAATTTGACGCTAAAAAATGGGCAAAAGAAGCAAAGGCTGCCGGTATGAAATATGCTGTGCTTACCTCAAAACATCATGAAGGCTTTTGCCTGTTCGATTCAAAGTATACGAATTACAAAGCCACTAACACTCCGGCCCACCGGGACCTGGTGAAAGAGTTTGTAGATGCGTTTCGTGCAGAAGGTATTAAAATAGGATTTTATTATTCATTGCTCGACTGGCATCATCCGGATTATACCATCGATAATTGCCATCCGTTGCGGCCAGCCGACAGTCTTACCAATACGCAAAAGGATGCCTATTATACCCGGGTAAACAAAGGCCGTGATATGAAAAAATACCAGCAATACATGAAAAACCAGATCACGGAATTACTTACAAAATATGGGAAGATTGATATTTTGTGGTTAGACTGGACCTGGCAAAAAGGTGAGAAATATGGGAAGCATCCACAGGACTGGGATGCCTTAAACCTGATAAAGCTTGTAAGAAAGCTGCAACCAAATATTTTAGTAAACAACAGGCTGGGGCTTGATCAGGATGGATATGCCGATGGAGGGGATTTTGTAACCCCTGAGCAGGTAAAGCCAGCGGAATTACTCAAATACAAAGGAAAAGATTGGGAAACCTGTCAAACCTTTTCAGGCTCCTGGGGGTACTACAGGGATGAGCGCACCTGGAAAAATCAGCGCCAGCTACTTGATCTGCTGATCACATCGGTAGCAAACGGAGGAAATCTTATTCTAAATGTGGGCCCCACGGCGCGTGGCGAATTTGATTACAGAGCCAACCATGCGCTTGACAGTTTAAGTTATTGGATGCATGCTAACAGCCGGTCTATTTATAACTGTACCTTTCCCCCGGAAGAATATAATTTGCCGAAGGAGTTGAACCAGCGCCTGACCTATAACCCCGCTACAAAAAAATTGTACCTCCAGATTTTTGACTACCCCTCCGATGGAGTTTTAGTATTGCCGGGATACAACGGCAAGATCACCTACGCACAGTTTTTAAATGATGCATCTGAAATTCAATTTCATCCATCGGGTCCTGAAAATAAAGACCTGACCCTGAAACTTCCGAAGCAAAAACCACCGTATGAAGTGCCGGTAATAGAATGCACCCTTACCGTCAAATAAATATACTTATCATCGGACTAAAGAAGAGGCTGTCTTAAAAGTTTAAGAACCAAACCACGGAGGGTACAAAGGTTTAACACGGAGTACACAGCGCCCTGTTAATCAATGCACCGCCTCTGTAATCTCTGAGTATTCTCTGTTTACTCTGTGGTTTGAAGTTACTTTTGAGACAGCCTCTTTTTATTTCAATATCAATCCGCCCAACGGTGGCAGGTTGATGGTGATTTTATAACGCATGTTTGCTTCATCAATACACTCCGACCGGATAGTTTGGTTGAACACATCCCCGGTTCCATCGTATATTTTATTATCGGAGTTAAACAATTCCTCCGTATATTCTTTTCCTGATACCTCTATAACCCAGTCGTGGTGCACTTCCGGTGTCATGTTCAATATCACCAGCAGCTCCTGCTCCGGTGCGTTGCCTTTTCGTTTATACACGATCACACATTGCTCCCGGTGATTCAGATCTACCCATTCAAACCCGTCTGTATTAAACTGGTTCAGGTGCATGGCCGGCTCCGACACCAGTATCCCGTTGAGCCGGGTCAAACATTCCTTTGCACCCTTGTGGCTGTTGTGTTGCAGTAAGGACCAATCCAGCTCCGACTTATAATTCCATTCTGAGGTTTGGCCAAACTCAGACCCCATAAATAACAATTTGGCGCCCGGGTGCGTCCACATAT
>JAGIAQ010000035.1:0-22455 GCA_017744795.1 Niabella sp.
TCCTTATAATGCCTTGAGAGTGATACGGATTTTTACAGGCCCCTATACGACAGAACCAACAAAAAGATCAGGCACTATTATGATCCGCGGTGAAAAGGGCGGGAAGGAATGAGTTGTAGTGTCGCTTTTTTTGCCACTGAAGCACAGAATCACTGAAGAGAATCAGCGGGAAATTTATACCCAAAAGCCGTTTGCTGATAGTAATATTGGCGCTGAAGAGTGCGACGCAACTAAAGCCAATGGCAGTACAAAAGCCGGGAGCATAAAAAAGGCGCGAACCAAATCCGCGCCTTCTACTATAAAACTATTTTGTTATTTTTTTCGTTGTGACTGCATTTGCTTTTGCTGTTCCTGCATCTGCTCCAGCCGCTCCTGCCATTTGGACTTGGTTTTGGGCTTCTTGCGGTTCTCCTGCATCTTGGCCAGTATCTTATCATGATCTATAATATAATTCTGGATCACAAATTGCAGTGCCAGGGTAATGATATTTGATACGGTATAGTACCAGGTAAGCGCCGATGGAAGCTTGTTAAAAATAAACAAGAGGAATACCGGGAAAATATACGGCATGTACTTCATCATCGGGTTGTTCTGATCCGGCGTCATGCTCATGCTGTAAATAGAGATCAGCAAGCTGGTTACCACGGCGGTAATAGTGAATAAGCTCAGGTGATTGCCTACCAAAGGAATACTCATTCCGAATTTTATAGGCGCATCAAATGCCGAAAGATCATGTGACCATAAGAACGATGCCCCTCTCAGATCCACACTCGAGTTAAAGAAACTATACAGGGCAAAGAAGATGGGGATCTGGAATAAGGCCGGAATACAGCCCCCCAGCGGGTTTACACCTGCTTCGCGGAACAGCTTCATCTGCTCCATACTCATGGCCTGCTGGTCACCGCCAAACTTTTCTTTTAAGGTAGCAATTTCCGGACGGAGCACTTTCATTTTGGCACCGCTCAGGTAACTCTTATACGTCAGCGGGGAAATGATCAAACGGATCACCAGGGTCAGCAAGGCGATCACCAGACCAAAGCTGCCCACGATGCTCTTCATAAAATTGAAAACCGGGATGATAATGAACTGGTTCAGCGGGCGCACAAACGTGTACATTCCCTGTCCCAGGTTCACCAGCTTACTAAACCCATTGTCATATTTCTTCAGAATATTATAGTCGGCTGGCCCGTAATAAATGCTCATGGGCACCGTAGCTGTAGCATTGCCGGCGGGCACTTTTAACTGCATTGTGGCAACCGCCTTTAATATATCATGATCGGCCGCATTGGCAGGAATAGACCAGGTCATTTTCCCGCCGGAGAATTGGTCCCTGGCCCAAAGGAAGGTATTAAAGAAGCGCTGCCTTACACCGATCCAGCTCACGTTTTTGTCAAAGTCAACGCGGTCTTTACGACCGATGGTATGGTAATCGAACTCCCCGTTTTCCACATAGCCGATCTGAGTATTCTGTTTTTCAAAATCGATATCGGACTCCTGCTGCCGGGCGTCATATTGCCACAGCATGTTCATAGTGCCCTGCGACAATAAGCTACCCGGTTGCGCCAGGGTGATATTAAAATCGATCTTATAATCATCGGGGTAAATAATAAACTGATGTGTAACATAATTTGCCGCAGTGCTGTCGCCACCTTTTAATGCAAAGGTTACGATCTGTGATCCATCGGGACCGGGTGCAACCGTGCCGTTACTAAAATAAAGATCGCCGGTTTGCGCGCTCTGATTAGCAGCCGTGTTGATGGCATAACTGATCTTATTAAAATCGGATCCGGCCAACTTTACCTGCTGGCTGTCCAGCGCATTTTTAAAATGCTTTAATTCTACATATTTGGGCTGGCCGCCTTTATTGGTGAAAGCGATTTTGAACACTTTATTTTCAGCATATACCAGTTGCTCTGCTCCATTGGCCGCATTTACAAATTGCCCCGCGCTGGTCACGTGCCGCTGCGAGTCGGCGCGCAAAGAATCTAACCGCAATGCCGCAGAATCCACTTTAGGCAACGCCGCCTTAGCAATGGAATCCTTCCGCGCCTGTTCCTTCTGATACTGGCCCTGCTGCAGATTATTGTAATAAAAATAAAAGAAAAAGAGCACTGCTAAAACTGCAAACCCTATGATCGTATTCCGGTCGAAATTCATTACTGATGTGTATTTTTTGAGGCCGCAAAGATAGGATAAAGCACGGGATTTGGGATAAAAAAAAGTCGCTCCACCGGAGAGCGACTTTTAACAAAAAAGATATGTAACTAATTATAAATCAACATTTACTGTATCACTTTTTTTAACCGTAACGCTGTGCTCGGCGGCATGCCCCAACGCAGCCCCCACAAACTTTACAAAAATGGGATGCGGGTTTTCCACGGTACTTTTTAATTCCGGGTGAAACTGAACGCCGATAAAGAACGGGTGGGTGGGCAGTTCAATCACTTCCACCAGACCGCTTTCGGGGTTTTTACCACTGGTAACCATGCCTGCTTTTTCAAAAGCATCCAGGTAACGGTTATTAAATTCCCAGCGATGGCGATGGCGCTCACTGATCTGTTGCGTACCATAAATAGAAGCCGCCAGCGAGCCTTCTTTCAGCTCACAATCATAAGCTCCCAGACGCATGGTGCCGCCTTTTTCTGTTACGCTCTTCTGGCTTTCCATCAGGTCGATCACCGGATCCGCTGCCTCTTTATCCATTTCAGTGGAGTTGGCGCCTTTCAATCCCAATACATTTCGTGCATATTCAATAGCCGCCATTTGCATACCCAGGCAAATACCAAAGAAGGGCAATCCGTTTTCACGTGCAAACTGCACCGCCGTGATCTTGCCTTCTACCCCTCTTAGGCCAAAACCCGGTGCTACCAGCAATCCATCCAGTCCGCCTAATTTTTCGCCAACATTTTCAGGGGTGATGTATTCGCTGTGCACATTTACGATCTGTACCTGACATTCATTCACGGCTCCGGCATGAACAAAGGCCTCCAGGATCGATTTATACGCATCCTGCAATTCGAGATATTTACCTATCAGTCCGATACGAACCACTGATTTCGGATATTTTAATTTATCTAAAAACGCCCGCCATTTGGTAAGCTCGGGATCCTGAAACTCGGTGATCCCCATGATCTTCAGCACGGTAAGGTCCAGTTTTTCGCGCAGCATCGCCATCGGCACTTCGTAAATGGTAGACTGATCCGCCGACTCTATAACGGCCTCCTGGCGCACATTACAGAACTGTGCAATTTTACGGCGCAGCTCCGGAGACAACGGTTTTTCTGTACGGCAAACAATAATATCGGGCCGCACGCCTTCCTGACTCAGCATCCGCACGCTGTGCTGGGTGGGTTTTGTTTTTAATTCTTTTGCAGCTTTTAAATAAGGGATCAGCGTAAGGTGGATCACCACTGTATCTTCATCGGGAAGTTCCCATTGCAGCTGGCGGATGGCCTCCACAAAGGGCAGGCTTTCAATATCGCCGATAGTACCGCCGATCTCGGTGATCACCACATCATATAAACCCGTGGTACCCAGCTCCATCATCCGGCGCTTGATCTCATTGGTGATATGCGGCACCACCTGCACTGTTTTTCCCAGGTAAGCCCCTTCTCTTTCTTTGTTAATAACGGTTTGATAGATACGTCCCGTTGTAACGTTATTCGCCTGGGAGGTGAAGATATTCAGAAAACGCTCGTAATGCCCCAGATCCAGATCGGTTTCCGCACCGTCCTCCGTTACATAACATTCTCCATGTTCATAAGGATTCAAAGTGCCCGGATCGATATTGATATAAGGATCAAACTTCTGTATCGTAACCCGCAGCCCCCGTGCCTGCAATAGCTTTGCCAGCGATGCTGCAATAATTCCCTTACCCAACGATGAAGATACTCCACCGGTCACAAATACATACTTAGCCATAATGGTATATTAAAATCAATAAATTACACGTTAACAAGAATCATTTCACGAAAAAATTCAACCTGTTCCAACAAGATCCAGCCACAATTATCTCAGATAAAAATAAAATAAGCCGTTATGACCAATAAAATTCAGTGAAAAACTTTGAAAGGTCATGCAAAGATATGAAATTTCGGATTTAGAAAAAATTCATGTTCCGTGGTAAGATTTCTCGCGGCGACGCAAAGAAGCAGCGAAAGATGATGCGGATGAACACAGACTCCTCCGCGTCTTCGCGCCTTCGCGGTTGAATTCCACGCAACCGTCTATCCCGCGATCGCGCCGAAAAAATAACGGAGGCTAAAAATCGCTGTTAAAAACTCCGCTTCCGCCTTACTTTCGCATTAAATAAATCATACATGAATAAATATTTGCTAACACCATTTGTTGCTGTTTTTGCCACAGCTGCTTATCTGCAACCCTTAAAAGCCCAGGTGATCGAAACCATTCCGAAAGGCGTGGATTCCACCTACCGGGCAACTACCACCAAGATCAACGACCTGGTGCATACCAAACTGGACGTGCGCTTTGATTATGGCAAACGCTATCTTTATGGAAAAGAATGGGTAACGTTAAAACCGCAGTTCTATCCGACAGACAGCCTGACGCTTGACGCAAAAGGAATGGACATTAAAACCGTTGCTATCATAAATGGCGCGTCCCGTGCTCCTTTAAAATATTCGTACGATAACGAGTTATTGCATATCAAACTGAACAAGCAATATACCAATGCTGAAAAATATACGATTTATATAGAATATACAGCCAAACCCGACGAACTGAAAGTAAAAGGCAGCGCTGCCATTACTGATGCAAAGGGCCTGTATTTTATAAACCCCGATGGAACCGACACCAACAAACCCGTGCAGATATGGACACAGGGAGAAACAGAATCCAATTCTGTTTGGTTCCCGACCATCGACAAGCCGAACCAAAAAACAACGGACGAAATATCTATGACCGTTCCGGCCAAATACACCACCCTGTCCAATGGAAAACTGGTTGCTCAAAAAAAGAATGCAGACGGTACCCGCACCGATACCTGGAAAATGGATCAGCCGCACTCCCCTTATTTGTTTATGATGGCCGTGGGCGACTTTAAAATTTATAAGGACACGCCCTGGAAAGGCAAAGAGATCAGTTACTACCTGGAGCCCAAATACGCGCCGTATGCTAAACAGATCTTTGGCAAAACGCCTGATATGATCAGCTTTTATAGCAAAACCCTGGGCGTAGACTTTCCCTGGGTAAAATATGGCCAGATCGTGGTACGGGATTATGTTTCCGGCGCCATGGAAAATACCACGGCAACACTTCATGGAGAACAGGTGCAAAAAACGGACCGGGAGCTGCTGGACGGCAACCAGGAAGGGACTATTGCTCATGAACTATTCCACCAATGGTTTGGCGATTATGTCACTGCCGAAAGCTGGAGCAATCTGACGATGAACGAAAGCTTCGCCACTTTTGGGGAAGTGATCTGGCACGGCCACGACAAGGGCAAAGAAGCAGAGGACCGCTCCCGCCATGAGAAACTGACATCGTACCTGCGCGGCACTAAAAACGGGATCAGCCCGGCATTAGCCCGTTACTATTATAACGACAAAGAAGAAGTTTTTGATGCCGTAACTTATTCAAAAGGATCTATCATCCTCTACGCGTTAAAAAATCTGTTGGGTGATGCTGCTTTTTTTAAAGGGTTACAAAAATATTTACAGGACAATGCTTATAAAAACGGGGAACCGCAGCAACTGCGCCTGGCTATGGAGGCAGTAAGCGGTCGCGACTTAAGTCAATATTTTAATCAGTGGTGGTACTATGGCGGCCATCCCATATTAAATGTAAAATATGAGTATAGTAATGGTAAGGCTACTGTGCACGTAAAACAAATACAGGATCCTTCTGTGCAAACCTTTATACTTCCGGTAAAGCTGGATTATTATATTGGCAAGAATAAGATATCAAAATCGATATTGATCAATAAACGCGAGCAGGATTTTAATTTTGACCTGGCAGCCAGGCCCGACTTTGTAGATTTCGATGTGGACAAGATCATTGTTGGAGAATTAAAAGAAGACAAAACCATCGATGACTATGCCTTCCAGTACAAAAATGCGCCTTCCTTTGCAAACCGTATCAACGCGCTGAATTTTGCCCGCAAAGATAAAAGCCCTAAGGCGCAGCAATTGCTGGCGGCTATGCTGAAAGACCCTGATGCAGAAATACGCAGCACCGGCATTGAATCCATCGACCTCACTAATGCTGAAATTAAAAGTGCAGTAACCCCCACATTGCTGTCCATCGCTAAGACTGATAAAGAAACAACAGCGAGAGCGGCGGCCATCACCGCACTGGCGCTTACCGGCGATGCCAGCTATGTTCCGTTAATGGAAACCGGTCTCCGGGATCAATCGTATAATGTTATTGGTGCAAGCCTCGCAGGATTAACCAAGCTCGCTCCCGAAAAAGGAGCCGCTGCCATTAAGCAACTAGACGCCGATACAAAAGCGCATATTCAAAGGCCTTTGTTTGAGTTTTACAGCACCGATGCAAAGGATGCCTATCAATCCGCTTTTTCAGCAGCATTAGCGGCCGCCTCCACCCCCAACAAAGCCTATCCCATTATTGGGCCCTATCTTAGCTATTTGTTCAGAAACAGCAACCCTTCCGTAACAGAAAAAGGATTGAACGAGCTTGCTGCTGCGGCAAAACGCCTGAAAATTGAAAGTGTATTTACCACCCAGATCATTCCCGCTTATGAAAACGTGAGCGCTGCAAAAACACAGGCAGCAGCAACTGCAAGCGGTACTGCTAAAGATAATTTAGAAAAACAAGCGGAGCTGTTTAAAAACGCAGCAGCTGCATTTAAAAAATAATGTTAAGCCGAAACAAGTTTCTAATCTAAAAGCCACAGAAGCACAGAGATTTCTCAGTGCTTCTGTGGCAAAGAGACTTACGCCATCGTTGGTGTTGAGCGATGGGGCGGAGCAGGGGAGGCGCACCAACGGCTAAAAACCAGCTTTCGTCTTTGGGTTGTTGGTGGTTTAGCCAGGCTACAGACCAGGCGCAACACCAACAACGGCAAAAAAACGCAGCCGCAGCGTTTAAGAAATAATAGCAGTCCGGGACAAGTTTCTTATATAAAAACCACTGAAACACAGAAGCACAGCAATTTTTCAGCGCTTCTGTGCTTCAGCGGCAAAGAAAACGTTATATTTATAGGGTTGAATGATCACCGATCTGCACCATATAAACAGGCTTTGAATGAGACACTTGCTGCTATGTATTTTCCTGATTGCAACAATAACTACGCACGGTCAGGCCAGCGCTGAGGCGAAAAAAGCGTTTATCGAAGGAAAAGCTTTTCTGAAAAAGAAAGACTATCCAATGGCGATCAGCAGCATTCAAGAAGCCATAAGACTAAATCCTGCAGACAGCTTTTATACATTTTTGGCGGGAACGTATGCGGAAAAAGGCGACGCTGAAAATACGATTCTGAATGCAAACAAAGCCCTTGAGCTCAATCCAAATTATGTGAGCGCCTACGGATTTCGCGGCATTGGTCACATTATAAAAGGCGAACTAAAGCTGGCAAATGATGATTTTTCAAAAGTGATTGCGCTCGATCCCAAAAATTTTGAAGCTTACAATCTCAGAAGCTACACTAATAGGCTTATTCCGGAAGTAGCAATCATTGATATCAGCAAAGCAATTGAGCTAAATCCCCATTACACAGATGCCTACCGGAACAGGGCCGGATATTATGAGCGGACAGGAGCAAATAAAAATGCGCTTAGCGATTATACATCCGCCATTGCTTTGGACACCTTAAATATTGAAAGCTACCGGGCGCGTGGCTGGCTGTATTTTAGAATGAAAGAGTTAGATAGTTCGTTCAAAGACTATAATAAAATATTGCAGCTCAACCCACGGGATGCCAACGCATTCTATAACCGCGGCACCATTTATCACAATACAGGCAAATATCAATCTGCCATAGACGACTTTACCCAACTCATTACCTTAGACACCAATTATGCAGACGCTTATTTTGAACGGGCCCGCTCCTATGCTGCCAGAAAAGACACCGCAGCTGTTTTCAAAGATTTAAACAAGGCGATTCAACTCGATCCCAAAAGCAAAAAAGCATATTTAGCCCGGGCATCTGTTTACCGGGAAATAAAAGATTACGACAACGCGCTCAAAGATTATGACAAAATATTACTGCTTAATCCCAAAGATGCAGGTGCTTACGAAGACCGGGCAAAAATATATTTTGCAAAAAAGAACTTTGAAGCAGCCATTGACAACCTTTCAAAAGTGATCTCATTGAAGCCTGGCGATCCGGAAACTTACAATCTCAGAGGCGAGCTCTACCTCTTAGTGCATAAGAAAGAACTGGCCGATGCAGATTTCAAAAAAGCCGGGGATCTAAAAACAAAGAATTAATCCTTCGCAATCTTATTATAACTGGCAATCACCCCACGGATCAATGAAGAGCTGAACCCGCGATGTTCCATTTCGTTCAAACCCACAATAGTACAGCCTTTGGGGGTGGTCACCTTATCAATTTCCTGCTCCGGATGGCTTCCGTTCTTCAGCAATAATTCTGCCGCCCCCTTTACTGTTTGCGCGGCAATAAGGCTGGCGGTCTTTGCATCAAATCCGATCTCGATACCCGCTTGTATATTAGCCCGGATATACCGCATGGCATAGGCCGTCCCGCAGGCGCCCAGCACGGTAGCTGCGTCCATCAGCTTTTCATCAATAAGCGCTACCTTGCCTAAGGTGTTAAACATATCTACTACAAAGGCGGCTTGTTGTTCTGTAGCATTGGTGTGGCTGATACAGGTTATACTTTCCTGAATAGCAATAGCCGTATTGGGCATGGCCCGGAACAAAGGCATATTCTTTTTTGCCATCTCCTGCAGATCTAAAAGCGATACACCCGTAATTACAGACACAATGGTATGCTTAGCTGTCAGTTGTTTTCTGAATCCTTCAATTACAGCGGCCACCTGGAAGGGTTTTACTGCCAGAATGATCAGATCGCTTTGTTTTACCGCAGCAATATTATCTGCAGTTATGGAAACGCCTTTTTTCCCCAGTTCTTTTAGTGTAGTGGGGTTTCTTTTAGTAATGGTGATCGCATCGGGCTTACAAAATTTGCTCTTTATTAACCCTTCAGCTATTGCGGTACCCAGGTTCCCTCCTCCTATAATGGCTATTCTTTCAGACATAAAAATAAATTTGAGGCTCTAAAATAAACGTATTTGGGCAAAACACAAAGCAGGTTGGCCACGAATGCACGAATGACGCAGGCTGCTGACCAAAAAGCCACTGGAACACACAAGCACTGAGGCGCGGACCGCCCATTATTTAGAAAATATACGCTACTCCCACTTTCATAATGAAAATAGGATTCGGGTAGGCAGAAGAGGCATAATAACCACCTAACACTTTGTAGTTTTGAGGAAAGGCCAGCAGGGGTTCTGCCAGTAATTTAAATTTCTTGTTGATGGTATAACTAAAAGGCAGACTGGCCTCAACTGACATGAGGTTAAATTTGTTTACGTCAGACGAAGCAACAGTAGTACCGCCATTGCCCTTCCCTTTGCCTTTTCCTTTCCGAATGTAATGCTGCTCTACAAAATTTTGCGAACCCAGCCACAGGTAAAGTTTTGGCGTAAGGAGGAATTTACCTTTGCTGTCGCCCAATTCAATATCCTTAGAAAGACCGGTACCTAATACAAAATCACCAGCGGAACCGAAATTGTAGGACGGCTCAACATTAAAGGTAACCACCTTGAAATCGCGGTAAAAGTACGCTTCCAGTGAAGTGCTGATATCTGATTTTACGATATCGCTGGATGCGTTGAAAATATATTTACTTAACCCAATGCCCATCCCCCATTTATCTTTTGACAGCTCATAACCCGCTGCGATATAGCCCCCATCCAGCTTCCCGCTGTTTAAGCCGAAGTAGCCATCCGCTTCGGCGTACAGTCCGTTTTTTAACGACAGGCGCACATTTGGAACAATCAACGGGGTTTTAACAGAATCCACACGCCCCAGGTATTGCAGGTTGTTTTGATAATTGACACCAACGGTAACGGTTGTTTTTTTATCGTCCTGGGCGTTTACCTGAGAAATGGATACAACAGTAAGTAGGGCCAGGGCCAGTAGTTTGGAATAGATGCTCATGTTCTTATACTAAGGTTTTAAATATTCTTAGTACAAAGGTTGGCATTGATTATGAAAATCATATGAAAAAGGGATCTTTCCGCAATGCTGCGAAAAGATCCCTGTATGTAGCGATCAAAATATCTGATTACAATCCACCCATAGCTTCAGCTGCTGATTCCTTAGCCAGATAGGATTCAATAGCTGTGTCGTATTTAGTTTGCCATCCGGCGATGGTTCCCCAGTTTTCCCCGTTAATACGGATCGCACCCGAAGTCACCGTTCCGATCTTTTCAAAAACGACGCCGGCTTTCTTTTCAAACTGAGCCACTTTATCCGATGCAACGCTGATTACTACCCGGCTTTGCGCTTCCCCAAACAGGGCCGCGTCCTTTCTTAATGAAGCATTTGTATTAATATCAAATCCAAGACTGCGGTTAAAGCCGCTTTCTACCAGGGTTATAAATAAGCCCCCTTCGGCAATATCATGGGCTGATAAAATGGTTTTATCGGCGATCAGTTTTGCCAGGGTCTGCTGCAAAGCAAACTCTTCCTCCAGCTCAAAATAAGGAGCGGCAGAATGGGTTATTCCATGCACATGATACACATATTCTGAGCTACTCAGGTCATCCGATTGTTTCCCCAGCACATAGATCACATCGCCTTCCTTTTTGAAATCGAGCGTCATTTTATTATCCATATCATCCAATAATCCCACCATACCAATTGTAGGTGTAGGGTTTACCGGGCCATCAGGATTCTGGTTATAGAAACTTACGTTTCCGCCAGTTACCGGCGTATCAAATTTACGGCAGGCATCGCCCATTCCTTTAATAGCATTTACAAACTGCCAATACACTTCCGGGTCGTATGGATTACCAAAGTTCAGACAATTGGTAACACCCAACGGTTGTGCACCACTGCATACCAGGTTACGCGCCGCTTCGCTTACCGCGATCATCGCGCCTTTATAAGGATCTGCGTATACATACCGGCTGTTACAGTCCGTTGTAATCCCCAACCCTTTCTTTGTTCCTTTTATCGTTACTACTGCTGCATCGCCGGGCTCATTAGTAGAAGTATTTACCGTTCCCACCATGCTGTCGTACTGGTTGTAGATCCAGCGCTTGGAAGCAATGGAAGGCAGGGTAATTATTTGTTCGGCCACCGCTTTCAGGTCTTCCGGCTGACTAATGGACGCCCCGTTAAATTCGTTGATCTTCTTTAAGTAAGCAGGCTCTTTATATTCCCGGTCGTATTGCGGGGCGCCGCCGCCCAATACCAGCTCTTCAGCCGGCAGCGAAGCCTCCAGCTCACCATTCATATAAAAATCGAGCAGTCCATTATCCGTTACAGTACCGATCACGGATGCCGGAAGATCCCATTTTTCAAACACGGCGATCACCTCGGCTTCTCTTCCTTTTTCAGCCACCAGCAACATGCGCTCCTGGCTTTCGCTCAGCAGCAGCTCCCAGGCTTTCATATCTTTTTGACGGGTAGGCACTTTATCCAGGTCGATACGCATGCCCACCCCGCCTTTTGCGCTCATCTCCGCAGTGGAACAAATAATGCCCGCAGCGCCCATATCCTGCATACCTGCAACCGCGCCGGTCTGGATCACTTCCAAACAAGCTTCCAGTAATTTCTTTTCCTGGAAGGGGTCGCCCACCTGAACCGCAGGCAATTCCTGCACACTTTCTGAAGTAATATCAGCAGACGCAAACGATGCCCCGCCGATACCATCTTTACCGGTAGCGCTTCCCACAAATATTACGGGGTTACCGGTTCCTTCCGCCGTTGCAGAAACCGTTTCCCCAACTTTTACGATGCCCACGCTCATAGCATTTACGAGCGGGTTGGTATGATAACACTGATCAAAATAGATCTCCCCACCTACCGTTGGCACGCCGAAACAGTTACCGTAATGACCGATACCATGCACCACGCCGGCGAGTAAATGCTGCGTTTTTGCCTCATGCAGTTTTCCAAACCGCAAAGAGTTCAATGCAGCGATCGGACGTGCCCCCATGGTAAAAATATCGCGGTGAATACCGCCCACCCCTGTTGCCGCTCCCTGGAAGGGCTCCAAAGCAGACGGGTGATTATGTGATTCTATTTTAAACACTACACCCAATCCGTCACCAATATCCATCAGCCCTGCGTTTTCCTCTCCTGCTGCCACCAGCATCCGGCCTCCGTCACGCGGAAGCGTTTTCAGCCATTTAATGGAGTTTTTATAGCTGCAATGCTCGCTCCACATGGCAGAAAAGGCGCACAACTCATTAAAATTAGGCGTACGGCCCAGTTTTTCTTTTATTAACTCAAACTCTTCTTTCGTTAAACGCAGCTGCTCCGCGGTTTTTACAGTTATCTCCATTATTATATTATAGCTGATTTTATGTAGTAGTTTAAAAATCGCAGCGAATTTACAAAACAACTCCGTTTATATGAACATTTTTTGGATTCCTGCCGATTGTCTTAGCCGCTAAGGCGCGGAGACGCGGGGGGATGCCATTGAAAACCTTCTACATCTTCAAGCCGCCAGGTAGTTCTTACAGGCACATTGATATTTTTTTCTCACGGATGCCGCAGATTTACACAGATTTAATAGGTCCGTCTGCAAAAATTTATGCCCTTTAGCCCTTTTGAAAGCAATCCGCTACGCCCTTGCGGTTAAGTCCTGTTGGCCACTGAGACACTGAAAACACAGATCCATTCGAAATTTATGAGTATATTTATATCGCTTAACCATTCCGTTTTATTGTTACAGTTTCTTCAGAAGCCGTGCATGCCTAATCTATTTATCATTCATATTAAAATAATTTTAATATTTATATTTAAAGAATGAAAAGGTCAATTATTATCATTTATCCAAAATTTATTTAATAAAAAAATCAAAAAATAGAAAATATATACTCTGTAAATACCCGTTTTCATTTATTTTTGCAAAAAATATTTTTAAATGTCATTAAGATTTAACGCAATCGCCGAGCTGCACACATACAATACAGATGTAGGCGAAATCACTCCAAAGATTACCGAAGTGTTCGGTTCGCATGTTTTCAATCTGACAACTGCCAGGAAGTTTTTAAGCGATGAAGCTTATAAAAGTTTAAAAGCCTCCATCAATGCCGGTCAGAAAATCGACCGCAATGTGGCTAACCAGATCGCTACCGGCATGCGTGCCTGGGCAGAATCGAAAGGTGTAACCCACTACACACACTGGTTTCAGCCGTTGACCGGAACCACAGCCGAAAAACACGATTCGTTTTTTACGTTAAAAGGCGATGGCACTCCTATTGAAGAATTTGAGGGCGGTGCATTAATTCAGCAAGAGCCCGATGCCTCTTCTTTCCCCAATGGCGGATTAAGAGCAACCTTTGAAGCCCGTGGCTATACCGCATGGGATCCTTCATCACCTCCCTTCATCGTGGAAATCGGCTATGGCCGCACTCTTTGCATCCCCACTATTTTTATATCCTACACCGGTGAATCCTTAGATTACAAAGCGCCACTCTTAAAGTCCATCGACGCCTTAAACAAAGCTGCGGTAGATGTCTGCAATTATTTCGACCGCAATGTTGAAAAAGTGAACGCTACCCTGGGTTGGGAACAGGAATATTTTGTTGTGGATGAAGGACTGTTTAATGCACGTCCGGACCTGGTTATGACCGGCAGAACGGTTTATGGCCACAATTCCGCAAAGAACCAGCAACTGGAAGACCATTATTTTGGCGCTATCCCTGAAAGAGTATATGCCTTCATGCGCGATTTCGAGAATGAATGTTACAAACTGGGCATTCCGCTGCGCACCCGCCATAACGAGGTAGCGCCGGCACAGTTTGAGTGCGCTCCTATCTATGAAGAGATCAACCTGGCGGTGGATCATAATACCCTGCTGATGGACACCATGAGCCGCATTGCGCCGCGTCATGGCCTGCGCGTGGTATTTCATGAAAAACCATTTGCCGGCGTAAACGGCAGCGGTAAGCATAATAACTGGAGTTTAGCAACCGATACCGGTGTAAACCTCCTGGCTCCGGGTAAAACGCCCAAGACTAATTTAATGTTCCTTACTTTCTTTGTAAATACCATTAAAGCGGTTCATGATTATTCCGATGTTTTAAGAGCCTCTATTGCTTCTGCGCCTAATGATCACCGTTTGGGAGCCAATGAAGCGCCTCCGGCGATCATTTCTGTGTTTATCGGCGAGTACCTTACCCGCGTGCTGAACGAGGTAAAAGACCGCGTATCCGATAAAATGGATGAGCAGGATGAAAGCATGCTGAAACTGGATATTCATAAAACAATTCCTGAATTGTTTATGGACAACACGGACCGTAACCGCACCTCTCCTTTCGCATTTACCGGAAACAAATTCGAGTTCAGAGCGGTAGGTTCTACTGCCAACTGTGCCAACCCTATGACGGTTTTAAATACCATCATGGCGCAAACACTGAAGCAGTTTAAAAAAGAAGTAGACGCATTGATCGAAAAAGGCGAGAAGAAAGAGATCGCGATCATGCAGGTGATCCGCGAATACATCATCTCCAGCGAAAAGATCCTTTTTGAAGGCGATGGCTATAGCGAAGCCTGGGAGAAAGAAGCAGAAAAACGCGGCTTACCCAATTTAAAGACCACCCCGATCGCATTGGATGCAATGGTGAACGAGAAGAATACCAAGCTGTTTGTAAACAACGGCATCTACTCCCACGCAGAACTGGAAGCACGGCACGAGATCGAGCTGGAAAAATATATCAAGAAAGTGCAGATCGAAGGCCGTATCATGGGCGAAATGGCTACCAGCCTGGTTCTTCCCCCGGCGATCCGTTATCAGACACTGCTGAGCCAGAATATCCGCGGGCTGAAAGAAGCCGGATTACCGGAATCAGCTTATGCCAGTCAAAAACAGATCCTGAATAAAATTTCAGAGCACATCAATAAAGCCGGCGACCTGGTTGAAAAAATGATCGAGGCAAGAAAGATCTGCAATGCAATTGAGGATACCCGCACAAAAGCCATCGCTTATGAAAGCCAGGTAAAAGCGGCGTTCTTTGACCAGATCCGCTATCATGTTGATAAACTGGAATTACTGGTGGACGACAAAGAGTGGTACCTGCCCAAATACAGAGAACTGTTATTTATGCGTTAGTCATTTTAGCAAGGTTATATAACAAAAGAGGCTGGATACAATCCGGCCTCTTTTTGTTTTACGGTAAAAAAAATTTATTTAACAGGTGCATCATCCACAAAGATCTCAAAATCATCAAACCACGCTTTTCCTCTTCCGGTCATTCTACATCCGAAATATATAGATTGAACGTTGAATGTTAACGGCATCTCCAAGGTATGTTTCGTCCAGCCAGAATTCCCTTTGGTGCTTTGAGAATCTGAATTTTTTTCCGCAATAGTCTCGCGCATTCCGTTTAATTTTATCCATAAACTGGCACTGCCGTCGGATAAATTTTCAGTTTTTATCCATGCGGTAATGCGGATCGTATTTTTGCCTTTTAAGACATTGTTCATTATTAAAGACCCAAAAAGGGCAGTGTCCTTTTCTGCTCCGGCATCTGGTTTAGATGATATTAGCGTAGCATATTTTCCCGTATGTGCAATCGAATCTATTTTTAAATTGTACTTCTTTTTTTGATCTTGACCTTCCCACCCAATAGTTCTGCCAAAAGCGTCAAAATCTTCAAACCCCAGATTTCTTATAAATTGTTGGCCGCATACCCTTGAATGGCATAACATCGATATGCATAATATTGATAAAAAAAACTTACGCTCCATTATTTTCTTTTTTAATTTTAAAAGATGAATCCTTATTGTTGAAATCTATCGAGAGTGCAAAATAGTAGCAGTAGATAAATTCCGAAACAAAAACAATGCATTCATTGGTGAAATCTCAGTATCGGGAAGAATTGTTATTACTTGATCATTGTATAATTCAATTGCAGCAGGAATATAATGTTCCAGAATCTTATCGTGTTCGTTAAAAAAATAATCTTTATTAGTAAATAATTCTTTTACCGGTTCGCTGCCCATTATCGTGCTGATTTCAATCTTATTGTATTTTCTATTGAATGTATAAATAGTCGCAGAATCCGAGAAATCTGTCAGGCAGGCATAATACTCATTTTTTAATCTATTATAGAGTAGTTTACCAGGGCCTGGAAGCGCAGTCAATCCATTTGGTAATATATCCGATTTTGCGATGTATTTATTGAATGTATAAAATACAACATTTTCTCCTTTCCCTTTCATATTGGCAATCGCTTCTGCAATAAGATTAAATGAGTAATTAAAATATTCTTGGGCTCCTTTACCTGTACCGTATGATACACCTTCAATTAGTTTTTTATTATGTTCAATATCTTGGTAGCAACTCGCCAAAATATTACTGTGTTGTGTGGCGGCTTTGATTTTTTCATTATACCAAGCTTCAATATCATTAAAAGCTATTGAGTCCGGATAATTATTTGCCCCCCATGTTTTAGCTAATTGTATTCCCGATTTTTTGTCTAACGGAAAAATGTATTCCGAAAGAAAATAAGCATTAGGAATCATTGCTTCCAATCCAATTCCTGAAAATTTGGCTGAATTGTTTTTATGAGAAAGATTATACTTTTTCAACCAAATCACAAAAGACTTAAATTCTTCTGTATAATGAGGGGAGTTACCTACCGAGATTTTCATCAGTGAATCAATCTTACGATTATTTAGTGGCATTTCTCCTGTAAGATAGCTATTAAGGGGACGCAGAATCCAATCGTCTATCATAAGTGTAACATTTCGAAAATTCTTTTTTTTAATCAAATATCCGATTAGGGCTGTATTAAATTTTACAGACTCCTTCGCAAACACTGAAATATCTCCCACACCAATAACTTTTACTTTATTGGAAATTTCTTTTTCCATTAGGGATCCAATATCTGTTATCGCAGAATCAATGGACTTTTCACTAATTGCTTTAATAGATTGGGCTTTCATGACATAAGGAAAAAGCAGGATAAAAAAAAATAGCTTCATATTATTTACCTTCTTGCATGCTGTTAACATGTTTCAAATCTGGTTTTATTTGGTCGAATATAACCAGCGCATCAAAAGCTTTAGTGGAGCCGATTACGGATTGAATGCCAGGTGTACTGATTGCATCAATTCTGTCAGATAGATTTTTAGAATTTAAATAATTCTGAAAAAAAACACCTTTAGACACGCCAAAATTATGCAACAGCTGAAAAGATGTGGTTGAATTTTCCGGGCTTAATTTTTTTAAATAGAGATAATCGGGACCTGAGGATGCTTTTTCTATGTTCCTTACATAGACGTTCGCCTCCATAGAATAATCGGTTAAAATCACATAGTATTTTGACTGGTACCATTTGGTTAAATACATTCCCATAAAAGGTTCTCCTTTGTATATATGCGCGTTATGTGCCCAAACGATTGCCTTATCATTGCCTGCCAAATATTTGACATTAACAGCCATAACACTGTCACGGAATATGCTTGCTGCAAGGTTGTTTTTGAAAAATAACGAACGATACCGACAGTTATTTAGCTCGTTTTCTATATTTAGAGACAATAAGCTAAACTCCTTTTTAGTCAAAGCAACAGACAATTTTTGTTTATTCGCAATAAACCAAAGAAACATATCTTCCGTTTGTAAAGAGTCAGAAGCATTGATTTCCCATTTCGCAATCAGCTTCTGTGCATGAACATTGTCTATTGGTACTAAATAATTATACATAAAATAATTATAAAACTCATTAGCATTATTCGGGAAATCAATTCCTGCGATCGTCACTATATTCTTCGGGTGTGATAAATTATATTTCTTTAACCATCGAAATAAATTAAGCATTGTTTGCGATCTGCTAACTGGATACACAGGCATTTCTGATAGCTCAAGTATGGAATCAACGACGTTTAAATTGTTAATTGCGCTATTAACTAAAATATTATTTATTTGAGCACAAGTCAAATTAGAAATCTCAAAAAGAATTTTTCGGTATCCTTTCTTTTCAACCAAAAATTGAACCATTTTAGCCTTAAATGCCATTGGTTCAAACCCACCATGACTTACTTCACCTAAACCAATTAACTGAATATTTTCTGGTATATGGGCACCAAAAGTGTTTTCGACCCAGATGCTATTAGAATCGAGTGATAAGGGTCCTATCCGGGGAAAGCCCTGCGCAAAACTTGTATCCGCAATCAATAGAAAAATAAAGATTACTATTTCAATGCCAATTTTCATGACACAAAGATCATTTTTTACACCCCGCTAAAAATAGCAAATCCACCATCCACATTTACAACCGTTCCGGTTACAAATTTCGAAGCATCGCTCAGCAGCCAGATCAATGCGCCGGTCAATTCATCCGGATGTCCGAAGCGTTTAAAAGGTGTATGTTGTACCACGAGATTACCCCGTTCTGTATATGATCCATCGGCATTAGTAAGCAACTCCCGGTTCTGCTCCGTAAGGAAGAACCCCGGAGCGATGGCGTTCATACGGATCGCATCGCCATAACGATTGCCCAGCTCCATTGAAAACCATTTCGTATAATTATCAATCGCGCCCTTGGCAAGGCTGTAACCCAGCACCCTTGTGATAGCCCGCTGCGCGGCCATAGAAGAAATG
Organism: Niabella sp.; assembly: GCA_017744795.1. GTDB lineage: Bacteria > Bacteroidota > Bacteroidia > Chitinophagales > Chitinophagaceae > Niabella. The sequence goes on from JAGIAQ010000035.1 coordinate 18,791, forward strand.
TTTACAATACTGCCGCCCCCTTTTGCCGCAAGCACTTTTCCAAAAACCTGGGTCGGCAGCAGGGTTCCAAAAAGATTAAGGTTCATGACCGCCTGAAGTGCCGGAATATCCAGATCAAAAATATCCATGTCTTTCTGGATAACGGCTTTTTTCATATTGCCGCCCGCAGCATTTACCAATCCGTCGATGGTGCCAAATGTGTCCAGTATATGATCTCTTCCTTCCTGCAATTCCTGCTCGTTCGTTACATCAGCAATAACAGCCAGCGCCTTGCCGCCTTTTGCTTTAATGGCAGCTTCCCGCTCCTGGGCAACAGTTTCATTTCTGCCCATGATGATCGGTATTCCCCCCGCTTCCGCAATGCCTTCCACAAAAGCTTTCCCCAAAATACCGGTACCGCCGGTTACTACAATCACCTTTCCGTTTAAATCAAAATTGATCATGAAATAAATTTTAAAAGGGCCTGAAAACAGGCCCCCACAATTATTTATCTATACACACTTACCGCAAATCTACCACTTCCACGCCAGGGTATTTGGCTTTATCAAAAGTAAATTGCGCGTCGGACATTGGAACATTGGATTTCAGACTGTTGATCATATACACATACCGGTTGCCGCCTTTTTCCACCACTGTAGTGCCCACTATTGTTTTGGTAGCTTTATCAACCGCCAGGTATAAACGGCTGAAGGGTTTATTTTTATCGATAGGCTGCATGATAATATTCGTGAGGGTTTTGCCGCCCATCTTTGAATCATTTCCCATTACATACATGAAGTCCTTATTGTAAAAATCAGTGAACAATTTTTGCGGCGTAATAGTGCTTTCTGATTTATTGGCAGTATTTACAGTTACCTCTTTTGATGAAGGATCATAGTTCCAGATCGTAGTACCATCGCTGATGATCTTATTATTGCCAAAAGCTATGTTGAATTTTTGTCCTTTCATGTTTACTGTACCGCTTTTCTTCGACAATACTTTTCCCTGGGCATTTTGTATGGAATAAGCAAAATTGGCTGAAACGGTCTGATAGGTTTTAAATTTGGTGCTCACTTCATCGAGTATCGCTTTAGCTTTTGGGTCTCTCTGCTGTGCAAACGAAAAAAAGGTTGCCAGTAAAAGGGCTCCACTTACATATAACTTCTTCATAGTTATTTATTTTGATTTGATAATTATTATAGTTCTTAGACGTCTTCTCCCTTTCAGGGTTGCGGGTGTTAACAGTTTTTAACAGCCCTACCCCAGCATTTCAAGATGCTGTTGTAATTCCGCCTCTGTTTTAATGAGCACCTCCCGGGCCTTGCTGCCCTGGTTAGGACCAACAATGCCTGCCTGCTCCAGCTGATCCATCAGCCGGCCGGCACGGTTATAGCCCAGTTTCATTCTTCGCTGTAATAAGGAGGTGGATCCGATCTGGTTGGCCACAATGAGTTTAGCGGCATCTTCAAAAAGAGAATCGCGGTCATCCAGGTCAAAATCGCCACCAGCCTCGAGGTCCTTTTCATCAATATATTCGGGCAACAAAAAGGGTTCAGGGTAACCTTCCTGGTAAGCGATAAAATCAACTACTTTGTCTACCTCAGGCGTATCCACAAATGCGCATTGTAAACGGGAGAGCTCACCATTTAAGCTGATCAGCATATCTCCTTTACCGATCAGCTGATCGGCACCGCCGGCATCCAGGATCGTACGGCTATCGATCTTGCTGCTCACCTTAAACGCAATACGGGCGGGGAAGTTGGCCTTAATAATACCGGTGATAATATTTACAGACGGACGCTGCGTGGCTATGATCAGGTGAATACCCACCGCACGGGCTAGCTGGGCCAGTCGCGCTATCGGCATCTCCACTTCTTTACCAGCCGTCATGATCAGGTCTGCAAACTCATCCACCACCAATACGATAAAAGGCATGAACTGGTGCCCTTTTTCAGGATTCAGCCGGCGTTCCGTAAACTTGGCGTTGTATTCTTTTATATTCCGGCAACCTGCATCCTTTAACAGATCATAACGGGTATCCATTTCAATACAAAGCGCATTGAGGGTGTTGATCACTTTTTTTGTATCGGTAATGATCGCATCTTCTTCATTGGGCAGGCGGGCCAGGAAATGATTTACGATCTGACTGTAAACACTCAACTCTACTTTTTTGGGATCCACCAGTACAAACTTCAGTTGCGAGGGGTGTTTGCTGTATAAAAGCGATACCAGGATCGCATTGATACCTACTGATTTACCCTGACCCGTAGCCCCCGCCATCAACAAGTGGGGCATGGTAGCCAGATCCACAATAAAATTTTTATTATCGATCCGTTTTCCCAATGCAATGGGCAGCGAATGCGTGCTTTTGGTAAACTCATCCGAAGCCAGTAAGGTCTTCATGCTTACGATGGTCTTCCGGGCATTGGGCACTTCAATACCAATGGTACCCCGACCAGGAATGGGCGCGATGATGCGGATGCCAAGAGCCGATAAGCTCAGCGCAATATCATCTTCCAGGTTCTTGATCTTGGAGATGCGCACCCCGGCAGCGGGTACAATTTCATACAGCGTTACGGTTGGTCCAACCGTGGCACTGATCCGTTGTATTTCGATATCGTAGTTCCGGAGTGTTTGAATGATCTGGTTCTTATTATTTTCCAGCTCGGCCTGATCCTGTATCACTTTTTCACTTCCGTGCGTTTCCAGCAGATCGGGAGTAGGCTTCTTATAGTTCCTCAGGTTCAGGGCGGGCTCGTAGGATTTTTTCTTTTCTTCGGCCGGCGCTGCCGGCTGGGCAGGGGTTATAGGACCGGAATTGATCTCCAGCTTCAGATTGTCCTCGGTAACCGGTTTCTCTTTCACTACGTTTTTTGCGGGGATCACCAATTCCTGCACGCTGTCTTTTTCCGGTTCCGTTTCAATAACCGGTTCGGGTTTTTTAGCGGTTGGTTTCAGAACCGTAATGCGTTCATGGCCGGCTTCTTCTTCCATCGCCTGCACTTCCGGCTCTTTATTGATTAACTTAATATCATATTTCGGTTTTTCTGCGTCGGCAGCAATGATCAGTTTTGCGCCGGAAGCTTTCGTGTCAACGGGAGCTGTAACAACAGGTGTTTGCTCTTCCGGGGTCACCGTTGCATCCACCGCCTCTTCTACGGGAGCAATAGCTTTTTTCAGTTTTTTAGGGAAACTGAAAGCGGGATTGAACTGCCAGATAAAATAGCCGATCACGATCAGCGCCAACACTGCACCTGCGCCGATCCTTCCCATTGATGCCGTTAGCCAATGGGCGATCACATTACCCACGCCGCCGCCATAACGAAATTCTTCCTCCGGCAACAGGTAGGCCATGATGGCCGCTACTACAAGCATTCCGAGCGTTACATATTTCAGGTTCCGCCAAACGGAAAAAACCCTGCGGCGCCACATCAGGTTAACGCCCACTACAAAAAAGAAGGTACAGATCAACACGGCGGCCACGCCAAACATCCGGTAAATAAAATATTGTGCGGAGAGACCGCCCAGTTTCCCCAATAGGTTCTCCACTTTTACGTCAGAGTTCCAGAGGATCTCGCTCCCTCTCGACAATTGGGTAAAATCCTGTTTCCAGGTAAAAAAATAGGAGATAAAAGAAATAATGAGGAAAAAAGCGATCAGCAGGAAAGTAATCCCTGCAATCTTCC